>CAYJNL010000001.1:0-128887 GCA_964371675.1 uncultured Bacteroides sp.
AAACATTCTTGCAAACAAAAGTTGATTGTTACTCGTTCTAACCGTTTTTTGCCGATAATGTTTTAATCAGTATTTCGGCGAGTTCGGGCGATTGATTGATAAGCTCTAAAAGCTGTCTGCTTTTATCGTCAATGCTTGGCTCGGGTTGTTTCGGTTCTTCTTCTCTGCTGTAAAATGCACTTTCTAACTTTTGAGCGTTTTTGCACCTGTCCTCGTCCAGCATAGGAAAGAGCGGCGGCATCATCATAGCTTAACAGCATTGTAAATCCTTTGTAAGTACCAATTTCCACAGGCTCACTCTTTTTCACCTCGGCACACGCCGCAAGGATTGCCGCACCTGCATCAAGGTTTAGAAAATACACATTTTCTTTATCGGTAATACAGCAAGATATTCAGCTTAAACAAAAAGAGCTTAATGCACTGCTTGCAAGAGAGGACGAGTTGGACGGGCTTTTCGAGAAAATCCACGAGTAAAGTGTCACCTATCATTGACATTTGTACATTTTATTTGCAAAAAACGCAAGAAAACACTTGTAATTATGCGGATAATATGCTATACTGTTACAGCTATAACGCACGTATTACTTTGGTCTCCTGTGCTTTTGGGGCAGTAAATGCTCTGTAAAGTGGACCACCATGTATGTAATGCGGAGGAAAAAACAAATTTTTGGAGGATTTTAATTATGGCAGTAGTATCAATGAAACAGTTGCTTGAGGCAGGTGTTCACTTCGGGCATCAAACAAGACGTTGGAACCCGAAAATGGCAAAATTTATCTTTACAGAGCGCAACGGTATTTATATTATCGACTTGCAAAAAACTGTAAAAAAACTTGATGAAGCGTATAATTTTGTACGTGACATGAGCCTAGAAGGCGGCGAAGTTCTATTTGTTGGAACAAAAAAACAAGCGCAAGAATCAATTAAAGAAGAAGCACAACGTTGTGGTATGCACTTTGTTAACGCTCGCTGGCTTGGCGGTATGTTAACAAATTTCCGCACAATTCGCCGCAGAATTGACCGTATGGAGCAAATTTACAAAATGCGCGAAGATGGCACATTTGACATTTTGCCGAAAAAAGAAGTTGCAAAACTTGAGCTTGAGCTTGAAAAACTAGAAAAATTCCTTGGTGGCGTTAAAGATATGAACAAACTACCTAAAGTTATGTTTATTGTTGACCCACGCAAAGAGCGCATTGCTGTTCAAGAGGCAATGAAACTAAATATTCCCATTGTTGGCATTGTTGACACAAACTGTGACCCTGACGAGATTGACTATGTAATCCCGGGTAATGACGATGCTATCCGTGCAGTTAAACTAATTGCAGGCGCAATGGCAAACGCTGTTTTAGAGGGCCGCCAAGGCTACCAAGACGCAGCTGCACCAACGCAAGAGGGCGCAGAGCAAGCTGAAGTTGCAGAGGCTGCACAAGCTTAATTTAATATAATTTATAAATTTTGTAGTTATAAAGGAGAAAATAATATGGCATTCAGTGCTTTAGATGTAAAAAACTTGCGTGAGCAAACAGGCTGTGGCATGATGGATTGTAAAAAAGCTTTGATTGAGTCTGACGGAGACTTTGACAAAGCAGTTGAATATTTGCGTGAAAAAGGCTTAGCACAAAGCGCAAAAAAAGCAGGACGCATTGCAGCAGAGGGCATGGTTTATGCTACTGCTGACGTTGCAAAAAAACTTGGCGTTGTTGTTGAAATTAACGCAGAGACAGACTTTGTTGCTAAAAACGAGATGTTCCGCACTTTCGTAAAGGAAGTTGCAGAAGTTGTTATGGCACAAAACCCTGCAGATGTTGAAGCTCTACTTGAGTGCACAATGCCTGATGGCGCAACAGTTGAGGCATCAAGACAAGATAAAGTTCTTGTTATTGGCGAGAACATTCAGATTCGCCGTTTTGAGCGTTATGAGGGTGTTTGTGCAGCTTACGTTCACGGCGGTGGCACACACGGCATTCTTGTTAACTTTGAGACAAGCGATGAAGTTGCAGCTAAAGAGGGCTTTGAAGCATACGGTAAAGACGTTGCAATGCAAATTGCAGCTGCAAACCCAGGCTACATGGTAGAGAGCGATGTTCCTGCTGACGTTATTGAGAAAGAGAAAGAAATTCTTTTAGCTCAAATTGAGAACGATGACAAACTAAAAGGCAAACCGGACCAAGTAAAAGAGAAAATGGTTGAGGGACGTATTGCTAAATACTACAAAGAGAACTGCTTGCTTTTACAACAGTTTGTTAAAAACGGCGATATAACAATTGCCCAATACACAGACGCTTGTGCAAAAGAGCTTGGTGGAGACATTAAAATTGTTAAATTTGTACGTTTTGAAAAAGGCGAAGGTCTTGAGAAACGTTCAGACAATTTTGCCGAAGAAATTGCAAACATGGTTAAATAATTTAACGAATGAGGTAAAAACATGAGTGTTTTTGAAATAATTAGCGGCATTTTGTTGATGTTATGCGGTATTGCTATTGTTTTTATGGTTTTAATGCAAGACTCAAAAGGCAGTGGCCTTTCGGGTGTTATTGGCGGCGGCGATATGATGGACAACAACCGTGCAACACCTAAAGCAATGCTTGTGAAATACACAAAAATTGCAGGTGGCGTTTTCTTTGTGCTTGCTATTGTAACAAGCATAATAAGCATTGCAGTAGGCGCTTAATTTGCGATAATATGTTATAAAATAACATAGACTACAGTGAAAACAATAGTTTTTGCTGTGGTCTTTTTTGTTTATAATGAGTTAGGGCACTGAGCTTTACACCGCTTGGTTTTTTGGTAGAGGGTAACATTCTTATGAACAACACCACTTTACCAAACCAGCTTGAAAAATTTATAGCTGTAGTATATTAACCACAGTCAACAAGAACAAACGTTAATGCGGAAAATTTTACCGCAACGGGCAACGAGCGCAATTAAAGCTATCACCATCTTTTGGTGTGTTGTTGAAAAAGTATAATAAAAAGCATCGTCTCCACTTTTGGAGCGATGCTTTTATAAGTTGGCTGATTTGGCGTTTTCATGTTATATACTGCCATTGAAATTAAAATTCCAAAAGCCCTTTTTATAAGGTAATTTTTGGGGTAGTCCAATTATTAAACATTTATTATTGTCTGTTACACAATTTTACATGCTCTCAGGCACACTAACTTTAAGCATTTCAAGCGCGTTGTGCAGTGCTATACGCGTTGCACCGCAAAGTGCTAGACGAGCGTTACGCAAGCTCTCCTCAGCGTCTTTAACTCTGCAAGAATTGTAGAATTTGTGGTACTGCATAGCAAGCTCCACAGCATATTTTGTAATACGTGCCGGCTCGTAGTTCTTTGCTGCTAGTGTTATTTCATAAGGCAAGTTTGCAATAAGCCTTATTAGATTTTTTTCGTTTTCATGTTCCAAAAGTGCTAAATCACAGTCTTTTGCATCGCAAAGTGCAATCCCCTCTTGTTCCAGTTTTTTCATTATGCTGCAAATTCTTGCATGTGCATATTGCACATAATAAACAGGGTTTTCACTGTCTTGCTTAACTGCAAGGTCAAGGTCAAAATCAACAGCACTACCTGCCTCACGCATGTTAAAGAAAAACCTTGCTGAATCAATTGGCACATCGTCAAGTAGTGATGATAGTGTTATTGCCTTGCCTGTTCTCTTGCTCATTCTAACAGGTTCTCCATTTTGTAATAGGCGCACAAACTGCATTAAAACTATGTGTAATTTATCGCCGTCTAGCCCGAGTGCATCCATTGCGCCTTTTATACGCGCTACGTGCCCGTGGTGGTCTGCGCCCCATACATTTATACATGTGTCAAACCCACGCACAGCAAATTTGTTGTAATGATACGCTATATCTGCGGCAAAATACGTTGGTATGCCGTTTGCTCTCACAAGCACTTCATCTTTATCCTCTGTGCTTACCTCACCGTTTTCACCCTTGCGTGTATTTTTATTTGCACCGTATTTCGCACTATACTGTGTACTTTTATACCAAATGGCACCGTCTTTTTCGTAAGTTGCGCCCATTTGTGCAAGCTTATCAAGTGCCGCTTTAACGGCACCGCTCTCGTGTAACTCGTTCTCGCTGAACCACACATCGTACTCTATGCGGTACTTGAAAAGGTCTTGCTTTAGTGCCGCTATGTTTTTTGGCAAAGCAAACTCAACAAGCTTGTGCTCAAGCTCGCTTTCTTCTGCACTTACATATTTATCTGCGTTTATGTCTGCAAATTGCTTTGCAAGCACTTTTATGTCATCGCCTTGGTAGCCGTCTTCGGGGAAAGGCACTTGCTCTTCGCCTTTATAAATTTGCAAATACCTTGCGGCAAGGCTCTTGCCAAACTTTACAATCTGGTTGCCTGCGTCGTTTATGTAAAACTCGCGCGCAGTGTCGTAACCAGCCCACTCAAGGGCAGCTGCAAGGCAGTCTCCCAGTGCGCCACCGCGTGCGTTGCCAAGGTGCATGGGGCCTGTTGGGTTTGCCGATACAAACTCCACATTTACCTTTTTACCCTTGCCAAAATCTGTTTTTCCGTAGTCATCTTTCAGCTCATGTGCCGCTTTGAGCACATCGCAAAACCATTTGTCTGAGAAAAACATGTTTATAAAACCGGGGCCCGCTATCTCAATTTTGCTGAAAATCGTATCTTCCAGTGGTGGCATTGCCGCACATATAATGCCTGCTATTTTTTGTGGTGCAGCTTTAAAGCATCGTGCACTTGCCATGGCTATATTTGTTGCAAGGTCACCATTTTTTGTGTCTGCTGGTATTTCAACAACAAAGTCAGGCAAATCACCGCGCGGCAATTCCCCACTGTCAAAGGCTGTGTTTACAGCTTGTGTTAATATTTTGCGTGCCTCTTCCATGGCGCTTGCCATAGGGTTATAGTTTGCCGGTTTATTTATCATGTCTTTCAATTATCCTTTGCTTTTTTATTTGCTTATTTTCAGTTAACGGATTTAACTGTTATTTTCACGCTGTTTTTGCTAACTCTTTCGGAATCTACATCAAGCATATAACTAAATTGTACTATACCACCGTTATTTGTCAACTTTGTAGATATTTCGTCGGCGGCAACACCAAGAGTAAGCGCGCCTGCGCCTGTGTCGTAGTGGCACACATGGCGGCACCCTTTCTCTATAATAAGGTGGCTGGGAGAGTCTCCTTGGCGTATCATGCTAACCTTGCTTTGCCCCTCAACTTTAACTGTTGTGGTGCTTCCTGTGTAGCCTGTTGCCTCAGTTTCTTTGTAAGTTATATAAAATGTGTCGCCTTTTAAGACAAAATTACCGCGCGTTAACAGCTCTATACTGTCAGAGTCATCGTCGTTTTCCATTGTACCGTATACGGTAATTAAATAGTCCTCTTTCATGGTGAATTCTCCGTTTCTTTTGGGGTTGTGTTAAAATCGCCCCATCAAATGGTGAACAGCTAATAGCTGTCTACATTTATTTGTAAAACATCTCCGCCTGCGTAATTACCAAGGAATAAGCCTGCCAGATGTGAAAAGTTTTCTGTGGAATCACTAACAAAATATTGTGCTTTACCGCTGCTCTTTTCGGAGTTTTCGCGCAGCATTGCGTTATCTTTTAAATATTTTGCCGTCTGCTTTGCAGTTTGCGCGCCAGGGTCAATCAATATTACTTCATCGCCCATTATTTTGCAAATTACACTTTTTAAAATTGGGTAATGTGTACACCCTAATATAAGCACATCCACATTTGCTGCTTTTACACTTTTTAAATAATCTTCTGCCACAAGTGTTGCAACTTTGTTATTTTCTTCAAAATAGCCATTTTCAACGAGTGGTACAAAAAGCGGACAACTTTGTGAGGTTATTTGCGCGCCGTTTGTCAACTTATCAATTGCCTTGTTGTAACTGCAGCTCTTTATAGTGGCGGCAGTACCTATTACACCTATTTTGCCTGTTTTTGTGGCATTTACAGCTGCGCTTGCCGCACTTTCAACAACGCCCGTGTACGCTATTGGTAATTTGCTTGTATACTCCTGTGGCAGTGTACTGCTAACCGTTCCGCAAGCCGCCATTATATATTTAACTTTTTTTTCAAGTAAAAATGCTATATCTTGCTTTGCATATTGTATTATTGTATCTCTTGAGCGCGTGCCGTATGGTACACGCCCTGTATCGCCAAAATAAACTATATCCTCGTTTGGGAGTAACTTGCGCAACTCTCTAACTGCGGTAAGCCCGCCAAGCCCTGAGTCAAAAACACCTATTGGCGCATTGCTGTTTGGCATAAAATTTATCTCCTTTTGGTGCTTTTTTCTTGTGCAAGCTCTATAAGGCTGTCAAGCAAGCCGCTATATGTCTCGCCATTTGCGATCATCATTTTTGGGTACATGCTTATGTCTGTAAAGCCGGGAAGTGTATTAATTTCGTTAAGTAATATCTCGCCTGTGGTGCGTTCTACAAAAAAATCTACACGTGAAAGCCCCTTGCAACAAAGTGCTCTGTACGCTTTAATTGCAGCACTTTGTACCTCTTTTAGCTTTTCTTCGCTTAAAAGTGCAGGTATTTGCGTTTTACTTGTGCCAGAAATATATTTGTCCTCAAAGTCGTAAAAATCTTTGCTTGCTAAGATTTCACCCGGATATGTGCTTGTAACTGCCTCGTTGCCACGCACGGCACACTCTACCTCTTGCCCATCTACAAAGCGCTCAAAAAGCACCCTGTCGTCGTGCTCTAGTGCTAATTTTACTGCGCTATACAGTTCATTTTTATTGCTTGCTTTGCTTATGCCTATGCTACTGCCTGCGTTTGCCGGCTTTACAAAAATAGGGTAATTAAGTTTTTTTGCAACACGCTGCTCTATATTTTCAAAATTATCTAACTCATGCGCCTCTATATAGTCCCATGCGCACCTCTTAATACCGTTTGCGTCCATTACACAGTTTGCTATTATTTTATCCATGCAAACAGCACTACCCAGTACTTTGCACCCAACGTATGGTATATTTGTAAGTTCAAGCAGCCCCTGTACTGTGCCGTCTTCTCCGTTTTTGCCGTGCAAAACAGGAAAAACTACGTCAATATGTATGTTTGTTACTGAGCTGTCCTTAAATAACACAAGTCCGTCGTTTGGGCTACCCGGGCAAAATGCACATGGTGTACAGTCTCCTTTTTCCCATTCTCCCATTTTAACGGCACTGTATTCGCCGCTGTACAAGTACCAAAGCCCTTGCTTTGTAATGCCCACAGGGTACACGTTATACTTTTCGCTGTCTAAATTATTTAAAATAGATGTTGCACTTATTCTTGATATATCATGCTCACTTGAAACACCGCCGAACAGTACGGCTAAATTTAATTTCACCATTTTTAACGCCCCCTCAATTGCTCTATACAATTATTTATGTTATTATAATACTATTAATACAATTAAATAATACCACAAACTTTTGTAAAATAAAAGCATAAAAATATTAAGAAAATGTATATTTTTTCAAAACCAATTTTATAGTTTGATATATCGTTAAATGCAACGTCAAAAATTTGTGCAAAATAAAAAGTTTGGCACATTTTCACAAATAATTTTGGTGAAATTCACAACAAATGAGGGGTTATATGAGATTAGATAAATTTTTAGCACATTGCACACAAATGAGCCGCAAAGCGGTGAAAGAGCATATTAAAAAGGGCGATGTAACGATAAATGATAAAATATGCAAAAAAAACGATGAAAATATAAGCGATAATGACAGTGTTTTGCTCTGTGGAGACAAGATAAGCTACATAAAAGAAATTTATATAATGCTCAACAAACCAAAGGGCATTGTTTGCGCCACAACCGATAAAAACGACACAACAGTTATAGACCTTATTGCGAATGAGCACAGAGTAAAAGGCATGTTCCCGGCAGGCAGGCTTGATAAGGACAGTACGGGTTTTGTGCTTATCACTAACAACGGGGCTTTTGCACACGATGTACTCGCACCGAAAAAACACGTGAGCAAAACATATGAGGTTCAGCTTGATGCACCAGTAACAAAAGATGTGGTAAAAGCCTTTGAAAACGGCGTAACACTTACGAGCGGCGAAAAAATGAAACCTGCACAGCTTTTTGTGAGCGAAGATGACAGCACAAAAGCAACCGTAAAAATAACACAGGGTGTATTTCATCAGGTAAAGCGCATGTTTGGTGTTTATAATATAGGAGTAGATAATTTGCACCGCACAGCAATTGGTGGGCTTGAACTTGACAAAAACCTTGATATAGGTGAATACAGGCTAATAAAAGGCGATGAGCTGCAAAAAGTAAAAGAGCGTGGCGAAATGTAAAATATATGTGCTACAAACGCCATTTACAAATTGGAAATTTTGTGTATAAAACGCATTAATTTTACTGCAATTTTTGCTGTAATTGAAAAATAAAATTATTCCAACAAAAAATTAGTATTTTTGTAATTATTAGACAAAAAAATATTAAAAAAACACATTTGTTGCTTAATATCGTCAAAAATTATATATAAAAAACTAATATTCATAATAAAAGAAGTAATACTAAAAATGTAATTTACAAAAATATACAATAAATGAGGTAAAAATTTGTTGAAATGTGTTGCAAAAGTCGTAAATATTGTGTAAAATAGAGGACAGAAACTAATTCTATTTGTGAAAAATAACCACACAATTAAACTTGCGTGAGTTTTGCATATGTGTAAAGAAAGGTAAGATTAAGTATGGCAAACAGAGTATTTCAAAGTGTACTGCACCAAATGAAAGATGCAATAGGGCGAACTGTGGGGGTTGTGGACGAGGCAGGCACAGTTATTGCTTGCTCAAACCTCAATTTGATAGGTGAGTCAAAAGGCGGAGTATCGTTCGACAGACTTTCTGGCGAGAGCTTTGTTATTGACGGTTTTACGTTTAATATTTTTTCATCTAACAAATATAACGACTATGCGGCTTTTGTTGAGGGTGTAGATGAATCCTCGCGCAGCTATTCAAAATTACTTGCTATATCACTGCAAAACATTAAACAGTACCACGATGAAAAATTCGACAAATCCAGCTTTATTAAAAATGTTGTGCTAGACAACATCTTGCCCGGAGATATTTACGCAAAAGCACGTGAGCTTCACTTCACAACAGACGTTTTGCGTGTAGTGCTGTTAATTAGAGTTACAAGTGGTAGCGATATATCTGCATATGACGTTGTTAGCGGGCTTTTCCCAGACAAGCAAAAGGACTTTGTCTTTAACATAAGCGAAAACGACACAGTGCTTGTTAAAGAAATTAAGCGCAGTATAGATAATGAGCACATAACAAAGCTTGCAACAAGTATTGTGGACACGCTTAACAGCGAGCATTATATAAAATCTGTGGTGGGTATTGGTACACCTATTCCTAATGTAAAAGATTTAGCAACTAGCTTTAAAGAGGCTCAAATTGCACTTGAAGTTGGCAAGGTTTTTGACACTGAGCGCACAATTATTAACTATGATAATCTTGGCATAGCGCGTTTAATTTACCAATTGCCCACAACTTTGTGTGACATGTTCTTGCGCGAGGTGTTCAAGCAAGGTAGTATTGAGAGCCTTGACTCAGAGACTTTGTTTACAATTCAAAGGTTCTTTGAAAACAATCTAAATGTATCAGAGACAAGCAGAGGGCTATTTGTACACAGAAATACGCTTGTGTACCGCCTTGAGAAAATAAAAAAACTCACAGGGCTTGATCTGCGCGAGTTTGATGATGCAATTGTGTTTAAAGTTGCACTTATGGTTAAAAAATACCTCAACGCAAACCCAGCCAAATATTAAAGAGGGTAAAATTGCCGAGCGCCTACATTTTTGTGTGAAAACAATGCAATTTTTATCAAAATAATTTTGGGCAAGCATATCTATTGCTGTATTGCAAATAATTTTTTGTATGTTTGGCAAAAGAGGGCTTGCCCTTTTATCTTGCGCATATTAAAAAACGGCATACAAAATATGTGTAAGAAATTTGCGTGGAAATTGTAATAATTTTGTAATATTTGCGCTTTTTCACAACTTGTACACAAGAATTTCACATTTTTATGATATAATTTTATTGTTAATGCGCTTTTACGCAGTTGCAAACACTGTGTAAAATTCTTGAAAAACATGTGGTAAATTAACTATCAAATTTGCCACAATTTTAAACAACGTCTTTCAATGGCGGAACGGAGACTGTGAATGATAAGATTTGAGAATGTTCGCAAGGTTTATAAAGGCTCAAACGGCAAGCAAGTTGTCGCTTTAAAAAACTTAAATCTCAATATAGATAAAGGCGAATTTGTCTTTGTTTTAGGGCATTCCGGTGCCGGAAAAAGCACTTTTTTAAAGCTTATTTTGCGTGAAGAGGTGGCAACTTCGGGCAAGGTTTTTGTAAATGGCAAAGATTTGTCAAAACTAAAACAAAGGCACATACCGCTACTGCGCCGTGGGCTTGGCGTTGTGTTTCAAGACTTTAGGCTGATACCCACAATGACAGCGTATGAAAATGTTGCGTTTGCAATGCGTGCTACTAACATAGCCGAAAGGCACATAAAAAGGCGTGTGCCTTATGTACTTAACCTTGTGGGGCTTTCTAAAAGGGCACACAACTACCCGTCGGAGATGTCGGGTGGTGAACAACAACGCGTTGCGCTTGCAAGGGCACTTGTACACTCGCCGTCAATAATAATAGCAGACGAGCCCACAGGTAACATTGACCCCGAGCTAAGCATGGAGATAATGGAGTTATTGCAAGCCATAAACAGCGTGGGAACAACAGTTGTTGTTGTAACACATGAAAAAGAGCTTGCAATGCAGTTTGACAAACGTGTTATAACAATAGACCACGGCGAGGTTATACACGATATGGTGCCCGGGGAGGTGGCCTTAGTATGAAAATAACTAGTTTAGGTTACCTTATAGGGCAAGGCTGGCGCAATATGCTTGCTAACAAGCTTATGACAGTGGCATCAATCGGTGTTTTAACAGCGTGCCTTTTTATTACAGGCATTGCGGCACTTTTAAGTTTAAATGTTAATAATTATGTTGAGTATTTAAGCTCACAAAACGTTGTTGAAATTTACTTAACTGACGATGTCCCAGAAGAAACTATATACGACTTGCGTGTGGCTGTGGAAACACTTGATAATATTTCGATATGTGAGTATATTACAAAAGAGCAAGCCTTGCAAGAGATGAAAGTTTTTATGGGTGAAAATGCTGACCTATTAGAGCCTTATGAAAATAATGCAAGCACAGAGAACCCACTGCCTGCCTCACTGCGTGCAAAGGTGGTTGACCTTACAATCCTAGACACAACAGTGGGCGAAATAACAGCAATCTGCGGCAGTTATGCGTACAAAATAAGCGTACCTGAGGACTTATCGAGAATACTTGTAGACATTCAGCGCTACGTTATGTACGTGGGCTGGGGGCTTGTGGGTATACTTGGTATAGTTTCAATTGTTATTATAAGCAACACAATAAGGCTAACTGTTTTTGCGCGTCGTAAAGAGATTAACATAATGAAATTTGTTGGCGCAACAAATGCTTTTATTCGTTTGCCGTTCTTTGTAGAGGGCATGACAGTTGGTGCTATATCGGGGCTTATTTCCACACTTATTGTGGGCGGCGGCTACTATGCTTTGCTTTATACAGCAACAGAGCCAAACTCTACGTGGGACCCGGTTATAGTGCAAAACCTCTTACCTTTTGAGCTTGTGTTGCCACTTCTTGCGGCAGGTTTCTTTGCCTTTGGTATTTTTATTGGCAGCCTTGGCTGTACCGCAAGCATGAAAAAGCATTTAAAAGTTTAATTTACTTTTATAATATGTACGGCAGTGCAAATGTGCACTGTAAACTCACCTGTATTTAATGGAGAAAATTATATGTCAAAAACTACTATTCGCATTGTTTGCCTCGCGCTTGCAGGCATTATGGTTATAAGCTTACTTGTTCCAACTATTCTAACTGTTATAGGTTAAGGTAAATATTTTTTTGTAAAATCGTATTGAATTTTCTTGCTTTTAAAATCGTATTTTATAGCCGCTGTTTTGGTATTAGTGGGAGGGTTTTATGTCTGAAAAAATCATGCGAATTATGTCGTATTTATTTGCTGTAACAATAGCATTGTTTGTAATTATGCTAACAATGATTGCAACTTTTGCAACGAGTGAGACAAGTATCTCTAAAAGTGATGCACTTGCCCAAATGAATGCACTTGAAGAGCAACTTAATGCCGTGAAAGACAATATTGCAAGCACTGAAACTAATATTGAGAGCCAGCAGAGCACACAGGCTTATTACGAAGAGCAAGCTACTATACTTGCAAACCAAATAGAGGTGCTAAAAGCAGACATAGCGGCGCAAGAGGCGGCACTATTGCAAAAACAAGTAGAGCTTGAGGCAAAAGTATTGCAGGTTAAAGAGACTAAAGCGCTTTTTGAAGAGCGCCTAAAAGCCCTTTACATAATGCGAGATGATAATGAGCTATCCACTATTTTAAATGTTACAAGCTTTGAGAGCGCACTTAGATATAGCGAGAACGTGCAACAAATATCTATTAGCGACACAACGCTTATAGAGCGCCTTAGAACAGAAGAAACAGAGCTTGACACACAGGCATTGCAGATAGAAGAGCAAGTAAATGCACTGATTGAAACACAAACGCAACTTGATGCAAAAAGCGCAGAATACCAAAACGCACTTGTGCAGGTTAATGCAGAACTAAGCGCATCTCAAGCGGCACTTGTGGCACAAGAGGCGGCTTACGGAGACCTTGCAGAGCAGTATAAACAGGCGCAAGCAACGTGGTTAAGCTTTGCCGCACCAAACAACAACACAGGTTTTGTATACGATGGCGGCACGTTTTCATGGCCGCTGCCGGGTTATTTCAGAATAAGTTCAGACTACAACGTTGTGCGTGATTTATACGGAGTTATAGACGTGCACAGAGGTATAGACCTGCCTGCACCTGCCGGTACAACAATTTATGCCTCGGCTGATGGTGCTGTTAGCACAACGGCACACTGGTCTTACGGCACTGTTGTTAAAATTGACCACGGCTCGGGGCTTGTGTCGCTTTACGCGCACATGTCGGCGCGCTATGTAAATGCGGGCGACCATGTGCAAAAAGGTGATGCCATTGGTGCTGTTGGCACCTCCGGGCGCTCATACGGCAACCACTTGCACTATGAGGTTAACCTTAACAGCGCAACTGTTGACCCACGTGTTTATCTTGACCCGTCTGTTGTAGGCCAGCTTTATTACTAATATGCACAGTACACCATAGTAAAATTTATTAATACAAATTTTTTGTGCCAAGTTTTGCGGCGCAAGGCTTTCGCTTTACAGAAAAACACATGATATCTTGTGCAAAAAGCGTAAGAATGGAGAATATTATGTCAAAAAAAGTCGTACGTATTGCAAGTTTTTTACTTGCTGTTATAATGGTAGTTAGCATACCTTCACCAACTACGTTAACAGTGTTTGCAACAGACACACAAGGCGAGGCTACTACCGAAACACCAAGCGATGCGCCGCCTGATGAAGAAGAGCCGGAGCAGACTATATCCAAGAGCGAAGCGCTAGAGCAAATGAATGCACTTGAAGACCAATTGGCGGCTGTTAAGGATGAGATTGCAAACATTGAGAGCAACATTGAGAGCCAAGAGAGCACACAGGCGTATTATGAACAGCAGTCAGGCATACTTGCAAATCAAATAGAGATTTTAAAGGCAGATATTGCAACACAGCAAACTGCACTTGCACAAAAAGAGGCAGAACTAGAGGCAAAAGTTTTGCAACTTGAAGACACTAAAACTTTATTTGAGGACCGTTTAAAAGCCTTATACATTATGCGGGACGACAACCAGATGTCCACACTTCTTGGTGTTACAAGCTATGCCGATGCACTGCGCTATGGAGAAAACTTACAACAAATATCCATTAGCGATACCGAACTTATTACACGGCTAAGAATAGAGGAGGCAGAACTTGACCTTCAAGCCGTAGAAATTGAATTACAGGTAAATACACTGCTTGAAACACAAGCACAACTTGATGCAAAAAGCATTGAGTACCAAGCGGCTCTATCACAAGTTAACGCTGAATTAAGTGAGTCTCAAGCTACGCTTGCGGCACAAGAGGCGGCATACGGAGACCTTGCAGAGCAGTTTAAAGAGGCACAGGCAACATGGCTAAGTTTTGCAGCACCATCACAAAATTTAGACTTTGTTTACGACGGTGGCTTTTTCTCATGGCCATTACCGGGTTATTATAGCATAAGTTCAGATTACAACGAAGTGCGATACATATATGGTGTTTATGACGTGCACAGAGGTATAGATATGCCAGCACCTGCAGGTGTTACAATTTATGCCGCGGCAGATGGCGTTGTAAGCACAAATGTACACTGGTCTTATGGCACAACAGTTAAAATCGACCATGGCTCGGGGCTTGTGTCGCTTTATGCGCACATGTCTGCACGCTATGTAAATGCCGGTGATTATGTAGTTAAAGGGCAAGCCATTGGTGCAGTAGGCACAACGGGGAACTCCACAGGTAACCACTTGCACTTTGAGGTTAACTTAAACAGCGCAACAGTTGACCCAAGGGTTTACCTTGACCCATCTGTTGTAGCGCAATTAAGATAAAAAGTTTATATTAAGGAAATCTATTTATGAATCGTAAAATTTCAATAAATTTAGCACTTGCACTTGTAATAATCGCTATGGCGGTTACATTTTCCGTAACAATGATTCTTTCGCAGAGTCTTTTTGAAAACACTGTTGCAAGTGTGCGCCAAAAAGAGACACAATACGAAAAATTAGCAGAAATTGACAAGACAGTGCGTGAGAATTCATACTATGCAATTGATGATGAATTGCTTTACGACATGCTTGGTACAGGCTACATGGCAGGTATATCTGACCTAAACGCGCGCTATTATACAGCAGAGCAGTATGTTGATTACCTAGATGAGCAGTCCGGCACAAGTATTGGTATAGGTGTTGATATTATAAAAGAGCCCACTAAATATCCCCGTGTTATTCGCACATATTTATCTTCCCCAGCGTTTGATTTGGGCATTGTAAATGGGTACACACTTATTTCTGTCGATGGCACAGATCTTAAAAATTTGTCGCTAAATGCAATTAACACACTTCTTAAAGGCACAGACGGTAGTACACTTGAACTTGTTTATGCCGATATTCAAGGAGAAGTATCTTCTCCAATAGTTGTTCAGCGCAGAAGATATGATACGCCAACAGTTGAGTTTGCTCAAAATGAGAACGAAGTTGTCGGTTATGTGAAGATACTAGACTTTAACTCTCAAACAGAAAGCGAGCTTGCCGCCGCTATTGAAAATATGCAAAATTCAGGACAAGGCTTGCAAGGGCTTGTTATTGATCTTAGAGATAACGATGGTGGTAACCTTGACAGTGCACTAGATACACTTGACGTATTGTTACCGGCAGGACCTATGGCTTATGGTTTAAACAAAGACGGCACCGCGGAGGTGCTTGAAATATCAGACAATGCAAACCAAGTAGAAGTGCCTGTAGTTGCCCTTGTAAACGGGCAAACACAGGCAGGTGCAGAGCTTTTTGCTGCCGGTATACGAGATTTTGGCGTCGGGCAAATTGTTGGCACACAAACAAGTGGCAAGGGCAGTATTCAAAGTGAGCCGCTAAGGCTTACTGATGGCTCTGCTGTTAGCTATACAGTTGGTATAATTTTGACGGGTGAAAACGAAGAGTTTAATGGTGTTGGTATAACACCAAACGTTGAAGTTTTACTTCGTGAAGATGAACTTGCAATGTATTATGACCTTAATATTATATCAGACTCACAAATAATGCGTGCAAAAGAAGTAGTGCTTAACCTAACAGGTATAGAAAGCGAGACAAATGCACAGGCAAACCCACAGCCGTCTATTGAAAATGACGACACAACAAGTGAGGGTCCACTTGACACAAGCACTGATGATAGCACCGCACAAAGTCAAACAGCGGAACAGACCGATGATGATGACTCTATGAGTGGAGCGGTTTCAGAGCAAGCAGATGATACAGACGAAAGTGAAGATGATAGCTCAGATACTGATAGCTCCGACAGCGAAGATGACAGTGAGACTGACGAAGAAACAGACCCCGGTGATACATAATATATTTTAATATCTGTACTTAAACAAAAAATCACAAAATAATAGAAAGCGAGGAATAGCGCCATGCAACTTACAGACATAACTACTGTCAAAGAAATTTGCACAAGGCACGGTTTCTCGCTTTCGAAGGGTTTTGGGCAAAATTTTATTGTAAATGCAGGCATATGCCCGAAAATAGTAAGTGCGAGCGGTATAAATAATGAATATGGCGTACTTGAAATAGGCCCCGGCATTGGTGTGCTTACAAAAGAGCTAGCACAAAGCGCAAAAAAAGTTGTTGCCGTTGAGGTGGACGAGCGTCTCCCACCGCTTTTAAGCGAGACACTTGCGGACTGTGACAATGTTAAAATAATACTAAATGACATACTAAAAACAGACATAAAGCAGCTTATAAAAGAAGAGTTTGACGGGCTAAAGGTAGCTGTGTGTGCAAATTTGCCATACTATATAACAAGCCCTATAATTATGAAATTGCTTGAGGAGAAACTGCCTGTAGAGCACATAACAGTTATGGTACAAAACGAGGTGGCGCAGCGCATCTGTGCACAAACAGGCACAAGGCTTGCAGGTGCTGTAACGTACGCTGTAAGATATTACAGTGAGCCAAAACTATTGTTTAACGTACAGCCCGGTAGCTTTTACCCACCACCAAAAGTTACAAGCAGTGTTATAAAGCTAACGCTTTTCAAAACACCGCCCGTATCAGTAAGTGATGATGCTTACATGCAAAAAATTGTGCGTGCGGCATTTGGGCAGCGCAGAAAAACTGCACTTAACTCAATAAGTGCAGTGCTTGGGCTCAGCAAAACAACCGTAACAAGTGCAATGCAAGCGGCAAATTTGCCACTAAGCGCACGTGGAGAACAGCTTACACTTAGCGATTATGCACGCCTTTGTGATGAGCTTTCCAACAACTGAAAATTTTAACATAAACCTATAGTGAACACCTTGTAGCATTAGGTTATGTGCACTGTGCATAAATCAGGTAATGAAAAACGAGTTTTTGTTGTATTGGCTTTGGTTAGGCTTTCACAGTTTTTTAGTGTTTGCAAGGTGTCATTGAAATATTAGCAAACTACAATAAAAGCAAACTTAACGCTTGTGTCAACACTGTTTAAGCTATAAAACACAATTTTCAAGAGTAAAATCTCCGTTATCCGTTAATAAAACACCATAACCATTGCCGCTCTTGCCCAATCTGTTACCTTTTACAGAACCGGGGTTAAACAGTGTTACACCATTAACCGCCTCTTTAAGTGGCGCGTGTGTGTGCCCAAACATTGCAATCTTTGCACCTTGTTCTTTTGCTTTGCTTAACAGCTCACGCAAATGATGCTTTACATACTGTATGTGTCCATGTGTTAAAAATATCGTTATTCCGTCAAAATTCTGAACTAAAGTAGTAGGGTATTCGTTTGTGAAATCACAATTACCCATAACTTTACAAAAATTTATGTTAGGATATTTGGGCTCAACAGCCAAAATATCATTTATCCCGTCACCAAGAAATAACACTGTATCCGTATTTTTTTCTTTTTCTAATATTTTACGTACAAGATCTGGGCTCCCGTGTGTATCCGATAAAATAACTGCTTTCATTTAGCTAATTTTCCTCACTGTCTTTTATTGCTTGACACTGTTTGTAAATCTCGTTTTTGGCAAAGCCTGTCTCATTTGCCGCTTTTTTAGCCGCCATGCTTAAGCTGTCACCATTATTTATGTAATTTAGTGCCAAGTCGGTGGCATCTTGTAATGTGAACTCGTTTTCCTCCAAAGCCTCATCTTGTGCGCCGCTCATTATTAACACAAATTCGCCTTTCGGGCTTTTTTCTGTGTAAATTTCACGTGCCTTGCCAAGCGTTGTTACAAAAATTTCTTCATGTAGTTTTGTTAATTCTCTACAAACGGTTATGCTACGCTCGTTACCC
This sequence comes from uncultured Bacteroides sp., assembly GCA_964371675.1. Lineage (GTDB taxonomy): Bacteria > Bacillota > Clostridia > Oscillospirales > Ruminococcaceae > Ruthenibacterium. The sequence continues at coordinate 18,078 of CAYJNL010000001.1, forward strand.
AATGCACTACATAAATCATTTAGTGTCGTCAGTAATTTATGCGGTGCTTCGTAAAATATTATTGTTTTCTTCTCATGTTCAAGCGCTGAAATGCGCGCTTTTTTTTGCCTTTTATTTGTTGGTAAAAAGCCCTCAAAAACAAAAGTGCCCGTTACTTGCCCGGAGGCACAAAGCGCTGTAATTGCCGCACATGCACCGGGAATAGGCTCAACTTTGATGCCAAGCTCATGTGCATCGCGCACTATAACCTCGCCGGGGTCGCTAATGGCAGGTGTGCCTGCGTCACTGCAAAGTGCACAGCTCTCGCCCTGCATTATCCTGTTTAAAATGTACTCGCCACGCTGTTTTAAATTGTGCTCATAATAGCTTACTGACGGCTTTTTTAACCCAAGGTAGTTTAAAAGCTTTGATGTTACACGCGTGTCTTCCGCCGCTATAAAATCTGCTTTTTCAAACGTTTCAGCGGCACGTTTTGTTAAATCAGACAAATTTCCTATCGGAGTTGCCACTATATACAGCGTGCCATATTTTGTGCTTTTTTCACTCATGTTACAACTCCTTGTTATATTATAATAAATATTACTCTTCGTAAATTTGTCGCATTTCGGGGCTTGGTCTTGTGCCGTCATCATTTTCTGTAACTAAGTTTGGTAAAACTTGCAAACCGGGAGCCCTGTTTTTTTGCCCCTCAATTAGCACAAGCCATGGCTCTTTGTCTTGTCTTGCCGTTACAAAACGCACACGTTTTGGCTCAATGCGCACATTTCTCATTGCACACATAATGTCTGCAAGGCGCTGTGGGCGCTGACAAAGGCAAAGTTTCCCACCGTCTTTTAATAAAAAAGCGGCTGTACCACACACGTCTTCAATTGTGCAACTCTCCTCGTGCCTTGCAGTGGCACGTTGCTCAACAGGGCTGCGAAACCCTCCTGTAAAATATGGTGGGTTGCACGTTACAACGTCATATTGTGTGTTTGCAAAAATGTTTTGAGCACTTTCAATATCGTGTACTGAATTATCTTGTGTGTACACAAAAGGTTTGTTTTTAGTTATATTAAATGGCTTAATTTTTCTCAAATCACAGCAGATAGGGTATATGTTATCAATACCACTTTCGTGCACGCTCTTTTTCAAAAGCGCTACTGCATCATCTTCAATGTCAAGAGCAACACATTTTCCTCTGTGCCCTCTGTCATGCAGCCTCAGAGGTATTATACCGCATCCTGTGCCTAAATCACACACATTTTGTGCGCGCTTTGCACCACAAAAATGCGCAAGCAAAAGTGCATCTGCACCAAATTTGTGCACCTCGCTTACATAAACTTTTGTGCCGTGTGTCAGCGTTTCAAATGTAGTTTGGTTTTTAGCCATTGTGCGAAAAATCTCTTTCATGTTAGTTGTTAAGTAATTATGTATAAATACAAATTGTATTATTTGCCGAAAATATACAAACAATAAACATTATATATGCTATTAACCACAAAAACCGCACTTAGGCGGTTTTTAGTGGTTAAATGCGACATATAATGCCGACATATTATTTAGTTGTTGCTTATTAGCCTGCACTGATAGCACTTACAGGACATGCGCCCTCGCAAGAACCACAGTCAAGACATGTAGCTGCATCAATTACGTATTTGCCGTCGCCCTCTGCGATAGCGTCAACAGGACACGAGCCTGCACATGCGCCACAAGAAATGCAATCGTCACTAATTTGGTATGCCATAATATACATCCTATTCTCCGCACTTTTTTATTGTCTCTGTGCCGTGAGTGTGCGGTTATCGGCACAGAGCGGAAAATACTCCTGCCTTATTTTATCAAATTTTGAGCGAAATTTCAAGCAAAAATTAATATTGATGTATGTTTATGAGCTTTTTTATGTGAATTCACTAAAATTACTGCCATTTTAAGCAAAATATTGCACTCCACCATTGAAAATAGGCTCGAATTTGTTGCCGCTGACATTTTTGTAAAGCCCATTGCCACATCTCTCACTGTGCCCCATTTTGCCAAGAATGCGCCCGTCTCTGCTTGTTATGCCCTCAATTGCAAGTACACTGCCGTTGGGGTTAAAACGCAAATCCATTGTAGCATCGCCGTTTAAATCAACATACTGTGTGGCAATTTGCCCGTTTTCCTTTAGGTCTTTCAGCACGCTTTCGTTTGCAACAAAGCGCCCTTCACCGTGGCTTATTGCCACTGTATGCACATCGCCCACATTTGTCTGTGAAAGCCACGGTGATGCGTTATTTACCACCCTCGTTTGCACAAGCATACTCTGGTGGCGCCCAATTGTGTTGAATGTTAGTGTGGGGCAGTCTGCTGTTGTTTGCACAATTTTGCCGTATGGAACAAGCCCCAGTTTAATTAGCGCTTGAAAACCGTTGCAAATACCAAGCATGAGCCCGTCGCGCTCGTAAAGCATATTGTGCACAGCGTTTGTTATCTCGGGGTTGCGGAAAAATGCCGCAATAAGCTTTGCACTGCCCTCGGGTTCGTCGCCACCTGAAAAACCTCCCGGTAAGAATATAATTTGGCTATTGTTAATCTTTTCAAGCATTGTTTCCACACTTTGTGCAACCTTGCTCGATGTCATGTTATTTATAACAACTATGTCTGCCACTGCGCCTGCTTTTTCCATAACACGTGCACTGTCGTACTCGCAGTTAGTGCCGGGAAAAACAGGTATAAGCACACGTGGCTTACAGCTTGTATCTGCGTTTTGAATTGCAGGGCCACTATATTTTTTATCCGCTACATCGCCTTTAATAAAGCTTAATGTCTCAACTTTTTTGTTTGCTGTGTCCTCGTCTGTGTCAAAATACGGCATAACGGGTGCAAGTTTTTGTTCGTATGCTTTTTGCACTTCGCTCAAAGTTGCTTTTTCGCCGTTTGCTGTAAATACGTAATCCTCGCATGTTTTACCGAGGGAAACAACATTCAACGTATCGCAATTTTCTTTAGCTATATTACGTATTGTATTAAAATCCTCGCCCTGTGCAAGCTCTAACACAAAACCGCCGTAACAAGTGGAGAAAAGTGCGCCTTTTGCAAGGTTAGCATCACATGCAAAGCCAATTTTGTTGCCGAGACACATTTTTACAAGCCCCTCTACAATGCCACCTGTGCATGGTGTCCACGCGCTGAGCACTTTGCCAGTGGAAATAAGGCTGTTAACAAGCTTAAACAAAGCCATTTGGCACTGTGCATTCGGCAAGCCATTTTGCTCTGTATTTGCACAAATTAACGCAACATCGTTATTTACTCCCTTAAATTCAGGCGAAATAACATTATCCACATTGCCATGTGAAACAGCAAAACTAACTAGTGTTGGCGGTACGTCAAGCTCTTCAAAACTGCCGCTCATACTGTCTTTGCCGCCAATTGCCGCCACGCCAAAATCAAGCTGTGCATCAAGCGCACCAAGCAAAGATGCAACAGGTTTACCCCAGCGTTTTGGGTCTTGCTTTAAGCGCTCAAAATATTCTTGGAAAGTTAGGTAAGTGCTCTGCACGCTAAAGCCTGCCGCCACAACCTTGCTAATGCTTTCAAGCACAGCAAGGTATGCGCCCACATATGTGTTTTTTTGTGAAATATTAGGGTTATAACCGTACGCCATGGCACTGCAAGTTGACGTTTCACCGTGTAAAACAGGAATTTTTGCCACCATAGCCTGTGTGGGAGTAAGCTGTGTTTTGCCACCAAACGGCATAAGCACACTGCCTGCACCTATGGTGGAATCGAAATGTTCAGAAAGCCCTTTTTTACTGCAAATATTAAGCTCGCTCATAAGGCTTGTAAGCTGTGCTTGCAGGCTGTTTGCACCGCTGTCTTGTACTGAAATACCCTTTGTGCAACCTGTAGCTGTCGGCTTAATAATATGCGCATCTATGTACTTTTCTGCACCATTGCTGTTTAGAAAATCTCTGTCAATGTCACAAATTGTGTTGCCTTGCCAGCTCATTACAAGCCTGTTTGTGTCTGTTACGGTTGCAACAATTGTAGCCTCTAAGTTCTCGCTGCTTGCAAGGCTTATAAATTTTTCTGCATCTTTGCTGTCCACTACAACAGCCATGCGCTCTTGGCTCTCGCTTATGGCAAGCTCTGTACCATCAAGCCCATCGTATTTTTTGGGCACTTTATCAAGCTCTATTTTTAAGCCGTCTGCAAGCTCTCCAATGGCAACGCTAACACCTCCTGCTCCGAAATCGTTACACTTTTTAATAAGCAGAGTTGCCTCTTTCGTGCGGAAAAGGCGTTGCAGTTTTCTCTCCTCGGGCGCGTTACCCTTTTGCACCTCTGCACCACATGTTGAAAGGCTGTCTTGCTTGTGTGCTTTTGATGAACCTGTTGCACCGCCACAACCATCGCGCCCTGTTTTGCCGCCAAGCAAAATTACAACGTCGCCTGCCTCGGGCACTTCTCTACGCACCGCATCTTGCGGTACAGCGCCCAAAACTGCTCCAATTTCCATGCGTTTTGCAACGTAGCCGTCGTGGTAAATTTCATCTACAAGCCCTGTGGCAAGCCCAATTTGGTTGCCGTAACTTGAGTAACCATTTGCCGCTGTTTGCACAATTTTACGCTGCGGCAGTTTGCCCGGCATTGTATCTTTTAGCGGTAAAAGTGGGTTACCTGCGCCTGTTACGCGCATAGCCTGGTACACATAGCCCCTGTTTGCAAGTGGGTCACGTATTGCGCCACCTATGCACGTTGCCGCACCACCGAAAGGCTCAATTTCCGTTGGGTGGTTGTGTGTCTCGTTTTTAAATAGTAATAGCCAGTCTTCGTCTTTTCCGTCAACGTCTACCTTTATTTCAACACTGCAAGCGTTAATTTCGTCGCTCTCGTCAAGGTTTTTTAGAATGCCGTTTTTCTTTAAATATTTTGCGCCTATTGTGCCCATGTCCATTAGACAAACAGGCTTTTTAGCTATTCTGTCTGCGTGAACTATCTCGCGCATTTCCAGATAACGCTCATAAGAATTTTTAACAATTTGATCGTCAATTTTCACGTTTTTTAGTATGGTGCCAAACGTTGTGTGCCTACAATGGTCACTCCAGTAGGTGTCTATCATTTTAATCTCTGTTATGGTTGGGTCGCGATCTTCTTTTTTAAAGTAGTCTTGACAGAATTTTATATCGCCCTCGTCCATTGCAAGCCCTTGCTCTGATGCAAATGCAAAAAGCTCGCTGTCGCTCATTTTTATAAAGCCATCAAGTGTTATAACGCTGGTGGGTATATCATATTCTGCCTTTAGCGTCTCGCGCAATTCAAGTTGCGCTTCTCTTGCCTCAACAGGGTTTATTATAAATTTTTTAATCTGCTCAAGCTCTAATGCACTAATGTCTCCATATAGCAAGAAAACGCGTGCACTTGCCACAATTGGGCGCTCTCCCCTGCTTATAAGCTGTATGCACTGCGCCGCACTTGCCGCGCGCTGGTCAAATTGCCCCGGTAAATATTCAGTTGCAAAAATTGTGCAATTGTCCGTTATATCGGTGTTTTGGGCGGCACTTTCTTGCGTTTTATAAACATTGTCAAGCTGCGGTTCACTAAAAACAGTGTCAATGCACTGTGTGAACAGCTCTTCACCAATACCCTCAACGTCGTACCTGTTAATAACTCGCAGTGCAACTGCACTTTTTATGTTTAGCATATCGCGGATTTCGTGAAGCAACCCCTTTGCCTCTACGGTAAATTCAGCTTTTTTTTCTACATATATACGATGAACCATTTTTACCCTCGTTTCAAATTTATCAACATTTCAGCATTTCTCAATTGCTTTTTTCCCAATATCGGTGCGTTTGTGGCAACCCTCAAAGTCAATTTTATCGCTTGCAATATATGCGTTTGTTACAGCCTCAAAGAGTGTATCACCCATAGCCGTAACGCCAAGCACACGCCCACCGTTTGTAATAACTGTCTTGTTATCGTCTTTAAAAGATGTACCTGCGTGGAAAACTTCTCCACTGCAATCTTTTAATTGCCCATCTTCAAGCCCCAGTATCTCTTTGCACTTTTCATAGTTTTGTGGGTAACCACCACTTGCCAAAATAATGCAAGCCGCATTTTGATCTTCAAACTCGACGGCGGTTCCAGCCAGTGTGCCGTTTGTTGTAGCCTGCATAATTTGCAGTAAATCTGATTTTAAAAGCGGTAGCACAACTTGTGTCTCGGGGTCTCCAAAACGGCAGTTATACTCAATAACCATGGGGCCTTGCTCTGTTAACATAAGCCCAAAATACAAACAGCCTTTAAATGTTCTGCCCTCTTTTTTCATGGCATTTATTGTGGGCAAAAATATTTTTTTCATACAAGTCTGTGCAATTTCGTTTGTGTAAAACGGGTTTGGTGCAATTGTGCCCATACCGCCTGTGTTCAGCCCCTCGTCATTATCAAGCGCGCGCTTGTGGTCCATGCTGCTAACCATTGGCACTACGCATTCGCCGTCTGTAAAAGAAAGCACGCTTACCTCTGGACCTGTCAAAAATTGCTCAATTACAATCTCTGCGCCTGCACTGCCGAATTTATTGTCTGTCATCATCTCGTTAACGGCGCTGAGTGCCTCGGTTTTATTTTCACAAATTAAAACACCCTTGCCAAGTGCAAGACCGTTTGCCTTAACAACAACAGGGAAATTTGTGCACTCATTTATATACGCAGTAGCACAAGATACATCATTAAAACTCTTGTACTGTGCGGTAGGTATGCCGTATTTCTGCATTAAATCTTTGGAGAAAATCTTGCTGCCCTCAATTATTGCTGCCGCTTTGTTTGGGCCAAAACACGGTATATTTTTCTCGTTAAAAGCATCTACCATGCCAAGCACAAGTGGGTCGTCGGGGGCAATAACGGCGTAATCTATGCTGTTTTGCACCGCCCAAGTTACCATTTTTTCAGTGTCAGTTGCGGCAATGGGCACACACGTTGCGTCGTAAGAAATGCCAGCGTTGCCCGGTGCGCAAAACAGCACAGGCTTTTGCGGGCTTTGCTTTAATTTGCGTATTATCGCGTGTTCTCTACCACCACTGCCTACTACAAGTACGTTCATATTATATTTTCACCAATCCTTTTTATAGGTTTAAATTAATTTAAAAAGCAAATTAGCACTCAAAGTCGCAATCTGTGCGTGAGCCAACAACTGCGCGTACAAATTTGCCAACTTCTACGTGTGCAGGGTGTGTTCTATATGTTTCAAGTGCCGCTTTGTCCTCGTGCTCACTTATTAAAATAATATCGGCACCTTTAAAGCCAAAACCCACTTGTACAGAGATTAGCCCCGGCACAACGCCCACAAGGTCGTTTAAAATTTGTTTCATTTTTAATAGTGTTTGCTCGCTTTTGTTTTCTTCTTTTAAGTTCCATAATACTACGTGTTTTACCATAATTAAATCTCCGTTCTATGTTGTTTTTTTATATTACTCATCATCGTCTATGCGAATACCCTGCAAGCCGATGTCGCTTTTAACTGTGTGGCCTGCTTGTATTGAGTGCTTGCCGTATTTTTTTCTTATTGCGTCAAGACTGCGTTCAAGCTTTTCACGCTTTTTGCTCTCGCCTTTGTTGCTGTTTTCAAAGAGCGACAATTGGCTGTCTGTTGCATCACTTGTTAAGTTTTGCGCAGTCACCGTTATCATTCTTATGGGGCTTTTCATATCCCAATTTTCAAGTGCAATAGACAACGCGGTATCTGCAATTTCTTTAGCAAGACAGCTGGGCTGTGCAAGCTGTTTTTGGCGCGATATACTCTTTAGCGCGGTGTCTTTTATTTGAATTTGCACACACGTTGCGTAAAGTGCGTTTTTTCGCAATCTTGTTGCAACCTCGTCTGCAAGGCTGTGAATACCTGTGCGTATATCGTCTGCACCAACAAGGTTGCGGCTAAACGTAAACCCACTGCCAACACTTTTAATTTCCTGCTTTTTATTGTAAGGCTGTACAGGAGAATCGTCAAGCCCTCTTGCATATTTGCTAAGCTCAAAACCTGCCTTGCCCATGGTTTTGTGCAAGTCTTCGGGCTGTGCCGCCGCAAGCTGCCCTATGTTTTTTATGCCCATTTCAAGCAGTGTTTTCTGCGCCGCTTTGCCCACGTATAAAAGCTCACCCACGGGCATTGGCCATATTTTCAGTTTGTAGCTGTCTTCGTCAAAAACCGTCAGTGCATCGGGTTTTTTATAGTCGCTCCCAAGCTTTGCAAAAACTTTGTTAAAGCTTAAGCCCACAGAAATTGTAAGCTTTGTCTCCTCTTTTACCGTTTGCCGAATTAGATTAGCAACTTCCTCAGGTGTGTTTGCAAAAAGCTTGTATGAGTTTGTTATGTCAAGCCAGCTCTCGTCAATGCCAAAGGGCTCAATAAGGTCTGTAAAGCGCAAATAAATCTCGTTTATAATTTTGCTGTATTTAGCGTATTTTTCATGGTGCGGCGGTAATAAAATTAAATTTGGGCACATTTGCAGTGCGCTGTGTACAGTTTGCGCCGTTTTTATGCCGTATTTTTTTGCGTGCTCATTTTTAGCAAGTATTATACCGTGGCGCTTTTCTGGGTTGCCACAAACGGCAACGGGTTTCTCTTGCAAATCCTCATGCTCCAAAAGCTCAACAGAGGCATAAAAGCTATTGCAATCACAGTGAAGGATGTATCTTGACATTTTGTGCCCCCTGTTTTTTGTTTAGATAATGCCAATATTAATTACATACACTTACATTATAACATAAAAAGAAAAAAATAAAAATATCGTTAGCTCAATTTAATCTAAAATATTGAAAAAACTTGATTTTCTGTTATAATAGTACAATAACATGTTAAAATAGAGTTCGAAATTTAGCAGCATTAAAAACTAGAAATTGCATAAAAACAATATTACGCACACTATTTATAGACATAACAAGAAGATATTATTGTATTTCAACAGCGCAAAGTAAAACCATCACTTTTAAGTGGATATTTGCTATCCCTAGTCTGTAAAATGATGCGTTAAAAGCGAATAACATTAGAGGGAGATAAGTATGAAAACAACGCCACTTAAAGGCATGAAAGACTTTTTACCAAGCGAGACAGCGCTTAGAGATTACGTGCAAAATAGCATATTATCGGTGTACAAACAGAGCGGATTTGTAAGAATTTCCACACCTATAATTGAGGATATGGAAAACCTTGACAAAAGCGAGGGTGGCGATAATTTAAACCTTATCTTCAAGATAATGAAGCGTGGCGACAAGCTTGAAAAAGCACTTTTAGGCGAGCAAGTGCACGAAAAACACCTTGCAGATATGGGGCTGAGATACGATTTAACCTTGCCTCTCTCACGTTATTATGCCGCGAATAACGACAATTTACCCACACCATTTAAAGTGATACAAACTGACAGAGTGTACAGAGCAGAGCGCCCTCAAAAAGGTAGAATGCGCGAATTTGTTCAGTGCGATATTGATATAATCGGAGATAAATCCAGCAATGCAGAGACAGAGCTTATAGACGTAACTGCAAGGGCACTTTTAAAAATAGGCTTTAACAACCTTACAATAATAATAAACGATAGGCGTATTTTAAAGAGCATGCTTGTGAATTTTGGCTTTGAGGAAAACAGCCTTGAAAGTGTGAGCATAACATTTGACAAGCTAGATAAAATTGGTGCAGACGGCGTAAAAAGCGAGCTTTTGCAAAAAAACATGCCGGAAAGTGCCATAGATAAATTGTGCGAATTTTTGAATAGCGGAGATTTTTCACTTAAAAATGTGAGCACACTACTGCGCGAAGAAGATCAAGAAATTTATAATTCCCTAAAGCAAATCATTGCTAATGTAACAAAAATTGCTGATAATACGTATAAAATTGAGTATAGCCCGCGCCTTGTTAGAGGGCAAGGGTACTACACGGGCGCCGTGTTTGAGGTTACAAGCCCCGAGTTTTCGGGCGCAATAGGTGGCGGTGGCAGGTACGACAACATGGTGGGCAAGTTTTTAAACAAAGACATACCTGCTGTGGGCTTTTCAATAGGGTTTGAGCGCATTATTAACATATTGCAAGAGAAAAACTTTGCCGTGCCACATAGTGCAAAGAGCGTTGCACTGCTTTACAGCGCAAATGAAGATTTTGCCGCAGTGCTAAAAAAAGCGACAGAACTTAGGGGCTCGTATGAAGTTAATGTGCTACAAGCGGCAAAAAAAGTGGGCAAGCAAATTGACCGCCTTGCAAATGACGGCTATTTCGGTGTGTGCTTTAGCGAGAAATTCCCCGAAGTGAAAATTATAAACGGTGAAGAAAATGAGTGATGTGAGCGACAGTAAATCTAATCTTCACCATATAAAAATGACACAAAGCCCCGTGGAGAGCCTTGTGGTTAAGCTTGCAATTCCTGCAATAATCAGCATGCTAATATCATCTATTTACAATACAGCGGATACTTTTTTTGTCTCGCAACTTGGCACAAGCGCCACGGGCGCTGTAAGTGTTGTGTTTCCTCTAATGGGGCTTATACAGTCTGTGGGTTTTATGTTGGGCATGGGTAGCGGTAATTTGGTATCACGCTATCTTGGTGCAAAACAGTACGATGAAGCGTCAAAAATAGCATCTACAGGCTTTGCGTGCGCCTTTGCTTTTGGTGGTATTTTTGCACTTTTGGGTATGGTTTTTACAGAAATTATTGTTACACTGCTTGGCGCAACGCAAACAATACAGCCACTTGCAGAGGAGTACACTTTTTACTTAATGATTGCCGCACCATTTATGTGTGCAAGCTTTGTAATGAACAATATTTTAAGAGGGCAAGGTAAGGCTACACTGTCTATGATAGGCATAACTTTTGGCGGTGTTTTGAACATAATTCTTGACCCTATTTTTATTTTCACACTTAACTTAGGCGTTGCAGGTGCGGCAATAGCTACGGCTATAAGCCAATTTATAAGCTTTTCAATTTTGCTATACATGTTCATCTCAAACAGGAGCGAGGCGAAATTGCACCTTAAATACGTCACAGTAAAATCACAAATTACAATTGATATTTTACAAACCGGTTTGCCATCATTTTTTAGGCAGAGCTCTGCAAGTGTGGCTGTTACTGCAATAAACTGGCAGGCAAGAATTTACGGCGATGCAGCACTTGCCGCAATGGGTGTAAATTCGCGCATTTTCTTTTTACTAAACAGTGTTTTGCTAGGTCTTGGTCAAGGTTTGCAACCGGTTGTGGGCTTTAACTATGGTGCAAGGCTGTTTGAGCGCGTAAAAAAAACGCTATCATTCACAACAAAGCTGGGTGCTATTTGCGCAACTACCGTGGGGCTTGTAGGCTTTATTTTTGCAGAAGAAATTATAGGTGTATTTTCAACCACAGACCCCGAGGTTGTGGTTATAGGTGCACTTGCCTTTAGGGCGCAGTGCTTTGTTTTACCGCTTCAAGCACTTATTTTACCGTTAATTATGGCACTTCAATGCACAGGGCAAACAAGGGCGGCATCTTTTTTAAGCTCTTGCAGGCAATTTATTTGCTTTATGCCCATAATATTTATTTTGCCACCAATTATAGGGTTGCTTGGTGTGCAAATTGCACAACCTATATCTGATATTGTTACAACAGCTTTCTGTGTGCCGTATTTTATTGCATTTATGAAAAAGCTTACAGAGCTTGAAAGTTTGCAAAAAAATGCACTTAATAAAATGTAGGGAGATAAGTGGTTGTCTGTGAGGGTTTATGCAAAACCCAGCTTGTGCACCAATTTTTAAAGCACGCATTGTTTGTGTGCCACTAGAATTTATACAAATTAATCTTTTAACAAAAATGTAGGGGCAACCTTTGGTTGCCCCTACATTTTTTTACACTATGGCAATTATAGCCACAGCCCATATTATTAATTAAAAACAACCTAAGTTAGTATAGCCACAATTAGTAATTATTGCGTTTTTTACGTCTTAGTCTTAGCATAAATGTCAATACTAAGAATACCACAATTACTATTACAAGCACTATAACTACCCATCCACTGCCGCCTTCTTCATAGCTGCGCACATCGCTCCATGCGGCATCCATCTCGCTATTTATGTCGTCGGGCAGTACTTCAAATGTCTCACAAATTTCCAATATTTCATCAGATGGGTACATTAGCTCATTGTTTTTTGTCTCTTCATCAAGCAGCTCGTACACAGCTGTATGAGGTGTTGAATACCATATGTACTCTGTGTTTGCAAGTGCTACTTGTGTCTCACACATAAAGTTGATAAACATCTCTGCCGCCTCTTTATTTTGGCTTGAGGCAGGTATGCACATTGCATCAATATAAATGTTAGAGCCTTGTGCAGGCACAAACATATCAAGGTCTTCGTTCACGTCCATCATTGTGATGCCATCGCCTGCGTAATATGCTGCAATTGCAGCTTCTCCGCCCTGCATTTTGTCAAAAACTTCATCCATTACATAAGATTGTATAACGGGTTTTTGCTCTTTCAGTTTTTCTGCCGCTGCCTCAATCTCTTCTGCTGAGCTTGGGTTTAGCGAATTACCAAGTGCTTTTGATGCAATTGCAAAAGCGTCACGGCTGTTGTTGAACATTAGGATTTGTCCGCTGTATTTCTCGTCCCACATTAGCTCCCAGCCTTGTGCAAGGTCTGCCTCGTCTACCATTGTTGTGTTGTAAATTAAGCCAACAACGCCCCACATGTATGCTATGGAGTATTTATTCTCAGGGTCATAGCTACGATTTTTGTAGTTTTCATCAATAAACTTAGCGTTTGGTATGTTGTCGTAATCAAGCTCTGCAAGTAGGTTCTCGTTTACAAGACGCCCAATCATGTAGTCGCTTGGGATAATTACGTCATAGTCTCCGCCGCCGCCGCTTATTTTGGCGTACATACTCTCGTTTGTGTCAAAGTTTGTGTAGTTTACGTCAATGCCTGTTAGTTTTTCAAATTCAGCAACAACGTCCATTGCTCCGTCTTCGCCATCAGAAATATACTCGCCCCAGTTGTAAACATTTAGTGTAACGTCTTGTCCCTCAAAGCGTGTGTAGTACTCTTCTTCTGTGTCAAGCGCAAAGTCTACGCTGTCTGCAAATGCCATTGGTGTTAGCATACATGCAAAAATTAAAATTGCCAGTAAAAATGTGATAAACTTTTTCATTTAAGTCTCCGTTTCCTTTTTTAATCATATATTTTTTAAGATTGTTCAGTTTGTGCTTTTCTTATTGCACGCTCTGTCTTCTTTTCTCTATTGCTCTCAACCGCGTTATATATTAGTATAATGGCTAGTATTACCACAAACATAATTGTTGAAAGCGCGTTAATTTCAGGGCTTACTTTCTTTTTTGTCATGCTGTAAATGGCAATTGGCAGTGTTTGCACCGTGCCACTTGTAAAGTAAGATATAATAAAATCATCTATTGAATACGTTAGGCAAATTAAAAAGCTTGAGAAAATAGCCGGTGTAATCTCAGGCATGACAATTTTAAAGAAAGCTTGCCTATGGTTACAGCCAAGGTCAAGTGCCGCCTCGTAAATGCGCACATCCATTTGGCGCAGTTTTGGCACTACATTAAATATAACATAGGGCACACAAAACGTTATATGAGCTATTAAAAGCGTAAAAACACCAAAGCCGTTAAAGGCTACCTCGGCATCTAATATGCTTGAAAAAATTGCCGATATGCCGTCATTAAACACAACAAAGAGTAGCATCATAGATACACCTGTAACAATTTCCGGGTTTATAACAGGCACATAGCTTACACTCATTATTATGGAGCGCGAGCGGTTTTTCATGCTGTGTATGCCAAGGGACGCCATTGTGCCAAGCAATGTTGCAAATAGTGCAGAAACAAGCCCTATTGCAAGCGACAACCACATGCTTTGCAAAATCATCTCATTTTGAAACAGGTTAGTGTACCATTTTAAGCTAAATGCCGTAAAAACGCCACGGCTTTTATTCTCATTAAAGCTGTAAGCTATCATAACGGCTATGGGCAAGTACATAAAGCAGAAAACTGCAACAATGTACCATTTTGAGTACCATCGCATTTTTTTCATACCATGCCCTCCATATTTTCCGTGTCAACCTTTGTAAAGCTCAAGCACAAAAGTACTATGAGCATAAGCACAAGGCTCATGGCACTGCCGAGGTTATAGTTGTAACTGTTACCTAAAAATTGCAATTCAATAAGGTCACCTATCAAAAGGTTAGAGCCGCCGCCAAGCATTCTGCTTATAATAAAAGTTGATATGCTCGGTACAAAAACCATTGTTATGCCTGTTGTAATGCCGTCTAAAGAGAGCGGTAAAAGCACATTTAATACCACATTGAGCGGGTTGCCTCCAAGGTCTTGCGCCGCCTCTATAATGCTGTCGTCAATTTTAAGCATAATTGTGTAAAGCGGCAGTATCATAAACGGCAAGTAGTTGTACACCATGCCAAGCACCACTGCTCCTGAGGTGTTAATCATCTCAAACGGGCCTATGCCGAAAAGCCCGAAAAAGCGGTTTATAAGCCCGTTGTGCTCAAGTAGGCTCATCCATGCGTACGTTCTAAGCAAAAAGTTCATCCACATGGGTAGCATAATAAGCATAGTCATCATTTTTTGTTGCGATGCTCTCATACGTGATAAAATAAACGAGAGAGGAAATGCTATAAAAAGACAAATTACGGTTGCTGCAATTGCAAGCAATATACTGCGCACAAAAACGTTTGTATATTGAGCAAGCTCCATAATATTATTTAGTGTAAATGCGCCACTTTTGTCTGTAAAAGCAAAGTAAATTACAATGAACAGTGGCACTACTATAAAAATTGACACCCAAATTAAGTAAGGTGAGGCAAGAAGGCGCCGTTTGCTCATAGCTTACGCCTCCTTTTGCTTTTTCATAATGTGTATTTCATCAGGGCCAATGTTCATGCCGACCATCTCGCCCATTGCCGCCGCTTGTGTAGAGTGTATAAGCCACAGCATGTTTGCGTTGCGCACGTGCATTTCGTAATGCACACCCTTGAAAATTACATTTTCAATAACGCCTGTAAGTTTACCTTGTATGGCAGGCACAATTTGAATGTCTTCAGGGCGCACAACAACTTGCACAATCTCATTGCGCTCAAAGCCCTTGTCCACACATGTGAACGTTTGCCCTGCAAATTCTACAAGAAAATCTTTTTGCATTATACCGTCAAGAATATTGCTCTCGCCTATAAAATCTGCAACAAAAGCGTTTTCAGGCTCGTTATAAATATCTTGCGGTGTGCCTATTTGCTGAATTTGCCCCTTGTCCATTACAACAACGGTGTCGCTCATAGTCAGCGCCTCTTCTTGGTCATGCGTTACGTAAATAAACGTAATGTCAAGGCTCTGCTGTATGCGTTTCAGCTCAATTTGCATCTCTTTGCGCAGTTTTAAATCAAGCGCGCCGAGCGGTTCGTCCAAAAGCAAAACTTTTGGATGGTTTACAAGCGCACGGGCAATTGCAACACGCTGTTGCTGGCCGCCTGATAGCGTTATTGTACTGCGCCTCTCAAAGCCTTTCAGCCCCACAAGCTCCAGCATCTCAAGCACCATGCGTCTAAGCTCTTTTTCGGGCATTTTTTTAATTCTAAGCCCGAATGCCACGTTTTCAAAAACATTTAAGTGCGGAAATAGCGCATATTTTTGGAAAACCGTGTTTACCTCCCTCTTATAGGGTGGTTGTTTAGTGATGTTTTTTCCATTAAAAAAAACACTGCCGGATTTCGGTTCAATGAAACCACCGATAACTCTGAGTGTTGTGGTTTTTCCACAGCCCGATGAGCCGAGAAACGTTACAAACTCCTTATCGTGGATATCAATACTAAGCCCTGATAAAATGGGTCTTGAGTCGAAATCTACTACAATGTCTTTTAATGATACAATAGCACAATTATTCAATTCATGCATCCCCCTTTGCGGAAATTGTCTTCGGATTTTTTAAACTACCGAAGTAGATGCCAATTATACCACCCCGCAAAAGGTTTGTTACACCGAAAGTAATGTTTCGGCTACAGTGGCACATACGGTCATCAGTTAAATAAGATGTAGCACATATGCAATGTGCATATGATACTATAATGGTTATTGTGGCAAATGTCAATAGTTTTTACACAATTATTAAATTTATTTTAAAAATGTTTTAAACGATAATAAAAAGCTCGGCAAATTTAACACTTTTAATCTAGTTTTAACAAAAATTTTGTGAGTGAATTTATAGCCAAACCAATCTAAAATTCATGTAACTAGTCTAATGAAATTCCGTTTAACTTCGATTGTGCCAACCGTAATACAAAAGTGTTACTTATTATAATGCTTTTACAAACAAATTTAAACGGCGCTGTTTTTTTACGGATTTTAAGCCGGTTCAATTATATGTGCTTTCATTTGTTGACTAAAACATGTGTAACAAGTATAATTAAATAGCTGATTGCAGATATAAAATAAAAAAGAGGTGTTTTTTTGAAAAAAGGGCTTGTACATTTATATTGCGGAGACGGCAAGGGCAAAACCACTGCCGCAATGGGGCTTTGCTTAAGGGCAGTAGGTAGCGGCAAAAAAGTTGTTATAGCCCAATTTTTAAAAAGCACACCCTCGGGCGAGATAGACATGTTTGCAAAACTTGGTGTGAAAATTTTGCGCGGGGCTAAAGCAAAAAAGTTTGTATTTCAAATGGCAGAAGATGAAAAAAAAGAGTGCGCGATATCTCAAAACGAGATTTTAACAAAAGCCATGAGCGAAGAGTGCGACGTACTACTGCTTGATGAGGTGTGCTCTGCATTTAATTTGAAGATGCTTGAAGAAACCACGCTAAAAAGGGCAGTTTTGGAAAAAGAACAAAGCAAAGAGATTATAATGACAGGCAGAGACCCTGCACAGTGGATAACTGATGCCGCAGATTATATAACAAACATGCAGTGTGTGCGCCACCCGTACACAAGCGGAGTTGCGGCAAGAGAGGGCATAGAATTTTAGGCAATTTGCACAGCACAAATAACGAGGTGAACAATGGCAGAATTTACAATTAATGAAATGCAAGACATGCAAAAAGCCTTACAGGAAAAGTACAAAGATAAGTGGGAGGGCATTTCGCCGGCAGTTGGCAAAAACAAATTGCTGTGGATGATTGGAGAAATAGGTGAGGTTGCAGACATTATAAAAAAACACGGCGACACAAAGGCAAGCGCAGATGAAAATTTGAGAAAAGAATTAATTGAGGAGCTTGCCGATGTTTTAATGTACTATAATGATGTATTAATGTGTTATGATATTTCTAGCACGGAGCTAAAGGCTGCTTATACAGATAAGTTTTTAAAAAATATGAAACGCTGGTAAATGTTTAATTTGCACAGCTAAAAATAAAAATAAAAATAAATATAAACACATTGAAAGGAATGTAAAATAAATGAAATTAGGTATAGTTGGTTTGCCAAACGTAGGAAAAAGCACGCTGTTTAACGCAATAACAAACGCAGGAGCAGGTGCGGCAAACTACCCGTTTTGCACAATAGAGCCAAACATGGGCATTGTGCCCGTACCGGACAAGAGGCTTGATAAACTTGCACAAATATGGGAAACAGACAAAAAAACACCTGCAATAGTTGAGTTTGTAGACATAGCAGGGCTTGTAAAAGGCGCGAGTAAAGGCGAGGGGCTTGGCAACAAATTCCTTGGAAATATTAGAGAATGCGACGCTATTGTACACGTGGTGCGCTGTTTCCAAGACGGCGACATTGTGCACGTTGACGGCGACGTTGACCCTGTGCGCGACATAGAGACAATTGACACAGAGCTTATTTTAAGCGACCTTGAGCACGTGAGCACACGCAAAGAGCGCTTTGCAAAGCTTGGAAAAGGTGGCGACAAGAAAGCACTTGCAACTTATGAGTGGCTTCTTAGCCTTGAAAAGCACTTGGGCGAGGGCAAAAACGCACGTAGTTTTGACTTTAACGAACAAGACGAGGACCAGAGCATTTTAGTAAAAGAACTTGGTTTACTTACTAAAAAGCCAATAATTTTTGCCGCTAACATGAGCGAAGATGACCTTATGGAGGGCATGGAGAGCAACGAAAAATATAAGAGAGTGCGAGAACTTGCAAAGACAGAAAATGCAATGTGCATACCTATTTGCGCAAAAACCGAGGAGGACATTGCCTCATATTCAGAAGAGGAAAAACATGAGTTTTTAAGCGAAATGGGCATAAAAGAGACAGGGCTTGACAAATTAATTAGCGCAAGCTATGCACTGCTTGGGCTTATCAGCTATTTGACAGACGGCAAAAAAGAGTGCCGTGCATGGACAATAAAAGAAGGAACAAAAGCACCCGGTGCAGCCGGCAAAATACACTCAGATTTTGAAAAAGGCTTTATTCGCGCAGTTGTTGTAAGCTACGAAGATTTTGTGCAGTGCGATTACAACATGGCAAACGTTAAAGCTAAAGGTTTGCAACGCACAGAGGGCAAAGATTACGAGGTTAAAGACGGCGATATTATAGAGTTCTTAGTAAGTAAATAATTATTGCTAAAGGACATCTGTAGCCAATACAGAAAGGATATAATCACATGTATAATACAATAGGTATAATGGGCGCTATGCCCGAGGAAATTAAAAATATATTTGAAAAATTGGCAGAAAAAAGCGAAGTAAAACTTGGGGGAAACACCTTTTACAAAGGCAAGCTTAACGGCAAAGACGTTGTGCTTGTGTGCGCAGGCATGGGCAAAGTTAACGCGGCGGCTGCGGCGCAACTGCTAATAACAAGTTTTGGCGCAAATGCTATTTTATTCAGCGGAATAGCAGGCAATATGACAAGCAAAATCAGCGTGGGAGACGTTGTAATAGGCAAAACAGTGGAGTACCATGATGCGCAAAACGACATGATTTGCCAAGCATACCCAAACCTAGAGCAATTTACAAGCGATGAGAAGATGATGACAGCGGCACAAAAAGCTTGTGAGGAGCTCAGAATTAAGTACATAGTGGGCAAAATTGCAACGGGAGACCTTTTTGTTGGCGACAGCGCAACAAAAAACGCAATTGCGGCAAAATGTGCACCCGACTGCGTTGAGATGGAGGGTGCGGCTGTGGCACACATAGCCGCAAAAAACGATACACCTTTTGTAATAGTGCGCGCCATGAGCGATGATTCCGACGAGGATGCACACGAAAAGCTTGTTGGCAAGCCATTTGACATAAGCGAGTATTGTGAGACAGCTGCACAGATAAGCGAGAAGATTTTAGAAAATTTAGCAAAATAAGCATTTATAAAACAAAAAAGGCAGTGCCCGAGCAAGTGTTTAAACGTTACGCTTGTCATGGGTGCTGCCTATTATTATTTTTATATTAGCGCAAGCTAATATAAATTGGCATGTGCGTAGCACCGCCAAAAATAAGTTATAAATAATCCGTACAGGGTTTAAGGGTTATTTATATTTTGTGTAGCAAAATATAAATTGGCATATGCGTAGCATCGCCATAAAATAAGTTATAAATAATCCGTACAGGATTTAAGGATTATTTATATTAATTTCAAAACAATATTAAACTACAAAAAATGGTAAAGCGAATTTGCCACGCGTGCAAAAACCTTGCTTGCATCATCGCTTGTATTAGTGTCGCTATCTAGCATAACCGTTATTGTGTACTGTGGGTCATACGATGGGTAAAACCCTGTAAACCAGGCGTCCATAATTTCGTCGCCGTCCTCGTTGTAGCGGCCTGTTTGTGCTGTGCCTGTTTTACCGCCTGCACCGCCAAGGTAGGGTTTTGCACTTTCCCCAAGCCCGGAGTTTACAGCGTTTATAAGCATTAATTGTAGTTCCGCCGCCGTCTCTTGTGATATCCACCTTTGCACAATAGGCTCGTACAAGCTATGTGTTATCTCTTCATTATAACTGTCCACATAACCCTCTATATAAGTTGGTGAAATATACACACCATCATTTGCAATAGAGTTAAAAAACGCTGTAACTTGCAAAGGGCTTGCAAGCAGTGTGCCTTGCCCAAAGCTTATTGTGGCAAGCTCTCCCAAATTGCTTAACTGTTCCACTGTTGGTATGTTGCCTGCACTTGTTATAAACCCGTTTGCAATTACATTGCTTTGACCAAAGCCTGTTTTAAGCATAGCATCATGTATTTTTTCTGCGCCTAGCTCTAAACCCAATTTCACAAAATAAGTGTTACAGCTCTCTGCAAGGGCATCGTTTAACGTAACAGCACCATGCCCTTTGTTATAGGCGCAGTTATACGTGTGGTCAGACACTTTAATGCTACCCGTGCACTCATACTCAGCATTAATGTCATATCCATTTTCAATTGCTAGTGCCGCAAGCAGTGGTTTAAACACACTGCCCACATTGTAACTGCTTATCGCTCTATTTGTGAATGGCGAGCCCTCTTCATCAAGACTTGACAACACATCGTTTGGGTTGTACGTTGGCATACTAACACTTGCCCTTACTCTACCAGTGTTTGTGTCCATTACAACAATTGAGCCCTTTTCTATCTCCTCTTGTGCAATTGCCTCACAGGCTCGCTGTATTGCGGCATCTAACGTTAACATAACGCCAAAACCTGTGCCGGTTTGCGTTGAAACATACGTGCTATCAACGTCAATAAAATTACCCTGTGCATTTACTGCACAAAATATAGATTCAGTAGAAGTTCCGTTTACAAGGCTGTCGTTAAGCGCAAGTTCAAGCCCCGATACACCATAGCCTTCTGCATCTACATAGCCTATAAGCTGGTTTGCTATGGGCAGTGTCATGTATCTTTCACTGCGCAAATACAAAGGTGCATCTATGTCAACACCACTTGGTAGCTCCACCAAAAACGGCGTGCTCTTTTGTATTCCGTCATAAAAAGCATCTCTGTCTTGCTCTTCTATATAGTCGAAAAGCATACGGTAACTATCTGCCGTGGGCGACACTAGACCGTAGCTTGAATACGTGTTTGAGGTGAGCTGCCTGAAATTGCAGTCGTAAAAATTACCGCGTCCTGATTCTATTTCAATATAATGCCCTGTCTGGTTTTGTGTTGTGTGTGCGAAATCTTCGTTTTGCGCAAGCAGAGAAAGCTGTAAAACTAGTATTAAAAAAACAACTACCGTTACAAAAAACACGGCACAAAATCTTTTTGCCATGAAAGCACACCTCATTTTGTAAAATTATACAATAAGTATGTGCAAAAAACCCTCTGCGTAAACTATTATAAGTTATAAAAAACAAAACATTTTTTAGCATTTAATACTTGACAAGCAAACTCTGTTGTGATAAACTATTATAAGTGACTTAAGACGTGTGCAATTTACAATAAGTTGTTAATATTGACATTGTTAGAGTTTTTAGCAAAATACAAAATATGCGCTTGTAGCTCAGTTGGATAGAGTGACTGGCTACGAACCAGTAGGTCAGGGGTTCGAATCCCTTCAAGCGCACCAGTGTGATAGGTCTTATAGGATTTAAGTATCCATATAAGACCTATCACTTTTTGTGCCTTTAAAATTATAAGTTTACGGCTTGGGCAACTAAGGGCGTGTAAGTTACACCGGCACCTCGTCTTGAACAACCCATATATTATAACATTTCAGCTTACTGTGCTTTTTCTGCAAAAGTGTTATTAATTATATCCTCAAAAGGTGCAGGGGCATCAAGCTCGCCCGAAGCTATAATTACGTTTTGTAAGTTATCAAATGCCTCAGGTGTCATTACCGGGGTGCTTGCGTAGGCATCTATATCTTTATAGCTTTGTACAGCACTTGCAAGTGTTTCAACTTCTGTGTCTGCAAAGTATGGTAGTACGCACTCTGCAATTTCTTCTGCTGTGTGCTCTTGCACCCACTTTTGCCCTTTTGCTATTGCATTTGTAAAACTTTGCACTGTATCTGCGTTTTCACTCATGTAACTTTTAGTTGCAAAATATGCCGTGTACGGCATTGGGCCTGCCTCTGCGCCCACGCTCGCCACTATGTATGCCTCTCCTTGCGCTTGCACAGTGGAGGCTGTAGGCTCAAACATTGTAACATAGTCGCCTGTTCCGCTTAAAAACGCACCCGTCATGTTATCAAATTGAATTGATGTATCCATGTTCATGTCAGTTGACGGATCAAGCCCATTTTTCTCTATTGCGTAGCAAAGTGCCATATATGGCACACCACCAACACGCCCCGGTAATATGTGCGCCCCTTCTAGGTGCGAAAAATCAAAGTTTTCGTTTGGCTCTCTCGCCATTAAAAAACTACCGTCGCGTGCTGTTAGCTGTGCAAAAACTTGCGCGTAGTCATCTTTGCCCTCGTTATAAACATAAATTGCCGCCTCAGGGCCTGCTAACCCTATGTCTACGCTATCGCTTATAACCGCTGCCATAACTTTGTCTGCTCCGCCGCTGTTTGTAAGCTCTATTTCCAGCCCTTCCTCTTCAAAAAAGCCTTGTGCCATTGCCACGTATTGTGGTGCGTAGAAAATACTGTGTGTTACCTCTGCTACTTGTACCTTTTGCAACTCTTTTGTGCCACTACATGCCGTAAGTAGTGAGATACTAAGTATAAACACCATTAGTACAATAATTGCGCCTATTTTCTTTATCACATTAACCACTCCTTAAATATATTTAAAAGTTTATAAAACTTTTAAAGCAAATTTTGTGCTATTTAGATATAGTTGCGCCAAACTTTTTTTTCACTAGAATCTGTGCAAAATTTACACTTTTATACATTAGTGCGGCAAGTATTGCAAGAATTAGAACACTTGCCATTACAAGGTCCATTTGAAAAACTTGCCCACCATAAACTATTAGGTAGCCAAGCCCTGCTTTACTAACAAGAAACTCGCCTGCTATAACACCTACAAGAGATAACCCTATGTTTATTTTAAGCGAGTTGAAAAGCACCGGCAAATTAGCCGGTAACACTATTTTTACAAGCAATTGTTTTTTTGTTGCCCCAAATGTTCGTGCCATTTTTATGCTCTCGCTATCTGTTGAGTGAAAACCCGCAAGCATTTCAAGCACTGTTACAATTAGAGAAATTGCCAGCGCCATTACAATTATTGCGCTTGTGCCGGCACCTGCCACAAGTATTATTATTGGCCCCAGTGCAATTTTCGGCAAGCTGTTAAGCACCACTAAATATGGCTCTGCAACTAAAGAGGCAAAACCACTCCACCACAGTAAAATTGCCAAACATATACCTATTAACGCACCAAGGAAAAAGCCCGTAAGTGTCTCGTAAAGCGTTACACATATGTGCATAAAAAGCCCGTTTTGTGCAGTGTTTAACAAAGTGTTTATAATTCTTGTAGGTCTGCTTAAAAGAAAATCATCAATAATGCCTAGCTGTGCTAAAAGCTCCCACATTACAAAAAAGCTTATTAGTATGCCCCATCTGAAAATTCTAACAAGTGTGGTTCTTCTTTTTTGCACCTTTATCCACTGCGCACGCTCTTTTGATATATCTTCGCATTCACATGGTGCGCTATGTTTGTTTTGCTTTTGGGCTTGCGCTATTTTATTTCTAAATGTTGTTTTGTTATAATTATTCTGAGCGCATTTTTTCATCGTCGCCTCGCAACTCCTTCCAAATATGGTCAAAATATTTTGTAAATTTTTCATCGCTCCTGCGCAATAGCGGAGTTTTTTTGTTATCAAAGTTTAGTTTCAAAACCTCTTTTACATTTGCAGGGCGGTCGCTTAAAATTACAACAGAGTCGCTCATTGAAATGCTTTCGGGTATGTCATGCGTTACCATTATAACTGTCACACTCTCTGCTTTCATTATTTTATAAACGTCATCTGTCACCGTTAGCCTTGTTTGATAGTCAAGTGCGCTGAAAGCCTCATCAAGTAAAAGAATATCGGGGTTAGTTGCAAGTGTGCGTATAAGCGCCGCACGCTGGCGCATTCCGCCCGATAATTGCCGTGGGTAATTATCACGAAAATCATAAAGCCCATACGCTTTTAGCAGGCTTTTTGTGCGCTCTCGCGTTTGCTGTGTTAACTCATGGCGCAGTTCAAGCCCAAGAAGTACGTTATGCCAAATGGTGCGCCATTCAAGCAAACTGTCACGTTGTAACATATAGCCTATGTGTGGTGATATTCCGTTAACTTGTTTATCTTTTATGTATATTTTGCCTGTAATGCCCGGCAAAAGCCCTGCAATAGCAGATAAAATTGTACTTTTTCCGCACCCGCTCGGCCCCACGATACTTACAAACTGTCCTTGCTTTACACTTATGTTTATGTTTTTAAACGCCTCTATCTCGCCATTTACAGCTTGATATTTAAAGCCTGCGTTAACTATATTAAGTATCTCCAAGCGATTGCCTCCTTAATTATATTCAAAAACTTTGCTCTTTATCCATTACATGTGCATTTGCCTTCAAATGTTACATTTTAATTTTTTGTACTTCCGCATAGTATCATACAGTAGTTATTATGTTAACTATAAAAGCCTAAATAGTAACACTTAATACTTTTAAAACAGCACAAAAAAACGCATTTAAATGCAATATTGCTTTTAAATGCGTTTTTATTCTATTTAATTTTAAATTCAGCTCATGAATACGGCTAATTATAGGAAGCACGCTAACACTTCATATAAGCTTTAAGTATTATATTGTTTTTTATATAGGTGACAATTATTAGCTTAAATTATCTTTTTCAAAAATAATTACCAGCCCAAAACCGACAGCATTATTAGGCATAACCGATATTACTTTCCACCCTTGAATAGCAAGGTTATTCATTAATTGTTCAGCTTCTTTAACTTTGCAAGTTTCAACCTTGTAAATTTTCATTCAATACACCTCTAATTTTTGTTAAGCATGTACTTTTTACCACTAATAATACCTGCTGATTAATTAAAACGGCTTATTAATACCACACAAGGCTTTTCTTTAATCTTCAAAGTGAAGTTTTTTATAAAGCACTGCATAGGTAAAGCTATTATAGTGTTACCTTATCCTCTTTTAAGCTTCGGCCATTTTTAGTTTTACTTTTTTCTTTGTTTTTGTTTATGTAGTCAAATATAAACTTGTTGTAAAAAATTAAATTTTCCACCACAAACATTAAAGTGTAAAGTACTATTACATACATATATCTTGGCATTATATCACTTAATATTGTAAGCGGTGTGCCTGCGCCATCATGCACATAGCAATATTCGTAGCCATATATGTTATACACATATAAACACACAAGCACCAGAGCCACAACGGGTATGAAAAATGTTATCATATCGCTTTTTTGTGGCACATATACCTTACACACCCATATTAGAACCGCCACAAAAACCATTAAATAGTGGTAAGCAAGACTGCGCATAACAGGAAAAGAAAAAAACGCATGTGCATTGAGGTGAGAGTTCATTAGAAAACCAAGTATACCGCCTATTAACCCCACTGTGGCAGTGTTTGCAAAAACTATTTGTTTAAACGCACTTTGCTTTTTTGAAAATATAGCAAACGGGAACAACGCCCAAATTATACTGCATAAATGAAGTGGCAAGCTAAGCGCAAGATCAATATGGCCGTTTGTTAAAATTTCCCACAGCCAATTTATTGGGTTTAATAAAAAAATCACTATAGCAGTTGTTTTTAATATGTTATCAATAACATGTCTTTGTTTTGTTCTCAGCCACTTAGCAAGAAAAATCATGCTAAGTGTTGCTATTACAATAGAAATAATATGCTCAAAAGAAAACATAAAAATCTCCTTTAAAACCTTTTATTTATATTAGCGTAAGCTAATATAAATTGGCATGTGCGTAGCATCGCCATAACATAAAGTATAAATAACCTTTATTAGGCTTTAAAGGTTATTTATATTAGCGTAAGCTAATATAAATTGGCATATGCGTAGCATCGCCATAAAATAAATTATAATAATATAACGGATTTTTTATATAGTGTATAAAACAACTAACCGTATTTTCAAAACACATCTTTTCAAATTACACATAATTTTAAAATCTCTTACATGCCATGGTTTTTAAAAAACTCTTCAAAACTGAATTTATCCTCTTCTTCATCTTCAATTGTGTTCAGTTTCAGCTCAATAAGCTCCACATAAAAATCGTGAGCATTTTTCGCGAAATTTTGCCTTGAGAATTTAAGCGAGGTTTTTCTCGCGTATTCTCTCATTTCCATTTTATCTTTATTTTTAATAAACATTTTCAAGTTTTGTTTAAACTCTTCATCATTATCAAAACCATAACCGTTTTTGCCTTGTTCGAGTACACCGTTTAGGCAGTCGTCGTTACGGCAAAGCAGTGGTGTGCCGCAAGCAAGTGCCTCAATATAAGTTAGCCCTTGTGTCTCACTTGTCGAGGCAGATACAAACAAATCTGCCATACTGTAATAATTTATAACATCTTCGGGCTTTACCATACCGGTAAATTTAACTTTATGGTCAATACCATCTGCTTTAACAATAGCCTCTAGCTCTTGTTTATAAGGCCCATCACCCACTATAACAAGCGAAATATTATCAATATTCTTCACATGTTCAACAAGCTCTGATATGTTCTTCTCTTTGCCCACTCTGCTAACGGAAAGTAGTAGCAAGTCGCCTTTTGATATACCTAAATCTGTTTTTAGCTGTTCCAGCTTTTTTTCATCGGGCTTTTTAGCAAACTTATCAAGTGATATACCACTGGGTATGCACTTGAGTTCACAGTTTACACCGTAATCTTTTAGCATATTAAAGGTTTTTTGTGCAGGTGCTATCATGCCCTCTATGTGCTCGCTAAACAAGTTTGTAAGCACTGTAACCATCTTTTTGCCAACTGTTTTTGAGGGTGAAAAGTAATGTGTATAGTCCTCATAAGTTGTGTGATAAGTGTGCACAAGCGGCACTTTAAGTTTTCTTGCAATTTTAGCCGCAATAAAAAATATACTAAACTCCGTTTGTGTGTGTATAACATCCGGTTGCCATTGTAGTATGTCCTCAACTTCGCTTCTGCACGGTTTTGTTTTAAGGCGCGCACCGGGGTAAACCTTGCCCACGTCTAAAGAGCCAATATAGTACACATCGTCGTCTCTGTAAGACTCTCCCGTTGTAGAAAGAGCAAGCACTCTAACGTCATGCCCAAGCTCTTTTAAACCCGCCTTTAGGTTAACTGTTGATGTAACCACTCCATTTACACTGGGCACAAAAGTATCTGTACCAATGAGAATCTTCATATATACTCCCTCACATATTTATATTAATTATAATACAATTTTTAACCACAGCTTTAATTATAAAAAATCAGCGTACTTTTGTCAATTATCTTTACAAATTAATATATGCAATAAGTAATTATAAAACTAAATATAACAATTATAACGTTTTTGTTGAAAAATACATATTATATTGTTATTATTATATTAGGCATTTAAGCATAAAATGCTTATTGCTATTTTGAAAGGGCGGCACTTTAACTTGAACAACTTTTTTAAAACATATAAAAAAACTAAAATTTCCATATTAATTTTTGCTTGCATACTATTAATTTTAGCTACTGCATTTTTAATTTGCACTGCATTTCCATATAAAGCAGACAGCACCGCATTAACACTTTTAACAAATGATAACATAGAAGTTTTTGCAGACGAAAACATAATTGCAGTATACCCTGAAAATGACACTGACACAGCATTAATGTTTTATCCGGGTGGAAACGTTGAGTACGAGGCATATTTGCCACTACTTGTTAAACTGCAAGAAGAGCTTGGTATAATGTGTGTTATGGCGGAAATGCCGTTTAATATGGCAATTTTCGACACTAACAGAGGCGACGACATCATACAAAAATTCCCTGAAATTGAGAACTGGTATATTTGTGGGCACTCCCTTGGGGGCATTACTGCAAGCATGTATGCCGCAGATAACAAGCAGTTTATTAATGCGCTTATAGTGCTTGGCTCGTACCTTTATGACGATTACCCTGTTGAGAAAACGCTCACAATTTACGGCTCTTTTAACTCAAATTTAGAGGACAGCATTGACTACACCGAGAATATTTTTATTATAGAGGGTGGAAACCACGCGCAATTTGGCAATTACGGCAAACAGCAGGGAGACCCTGAGGCAACAATATCAGCGCAGGAGCAACAAGACGAAGCAGTTAGCATTATAAAAACTTTTGTTAGCGAATTGCAAAAATAAAACGTCATAACACATATTAAAAAAGTTTAAAATAAAAACGGAAAGTGAAAATTAAAGCATGAAAATTGATGAACAATCACAAAAATACGAGATAGAATTTGACTTTGCCTATTTTGACAACAGCGGATATTTAACGCCGGTAGGCTATCAAACAATTGTAAACTATGTTGCCGATAAGCATCTTTTAAACCACGGCATGAACTTTGAAAGGCTTGTGCCGCTTGGCATTTCGTGGGTAATTTTATCGCTTACACTCGACATAGTAAACCCGATAAAGGACAGAGAAAAGAAATTTTACGGTAGAACGTGGTATTCACAGCGCAAGGGCATTTACTACCGCAGAGAGGTTACTGTTGAAGATGAAAACGGTGCTGTAATGTTTAACTGTGCCACATACTCAACTTTGCTTGATTTAAACACGCGTAGCATATATAAAAGCCGTATTTTGCCGTTTGAGCTCATGGAGCCCACAGAGCAATTACTTGTTGAGGCAAAACCGTCTTTTAAGGAAAAACTTCAGTACACACAAGGTGAAAAACGCATTGTGCACAGGAGCTACCTTGACGGGCTTGGGCATGTAAACAACGGCAAGTACAGCACCTTTTGTTACGATGCCTTTGATGACAATGAGGCTAATTTAGAAAACATGCGCCGTATGGAACTTTATTTTGCCACAGAAATGCGCTTTGGAGACTATTTTTCATCAAACAAGGCTACTTATGAAAATAGGCTTATAGTGCAAGGCTATAACGAGAGCAAGGAAAAACCGTCTTTTTACGGTGTTTTTGGCTATGCCGATTAAATCTATGCAGTAACATTTTCAATAAAAATGTGCGTTTTTTTTGTGATTTTACGCTATAAATTTTCTGTTGACAAAAACTTTAATAAGTGGTATCATCTGTATGATATTTTAAATATCAAAATAAATTTAATAATGTGCATTGTGGCCAAGGGATAAATAATAATTGTTTAGCTCGAGGTAATAAGGGAAGTTAATCACACGGTAACCGCCGCTGTATGCGTGAATACTTATATTTGTTGATGAAAATCAGTCACTGGGCAACCGGGAAGGTAAAATATAAGTTTGGAGTTTACATTCCATAAACGTGAGTCAGAAGACCTGCAATGTGTTTTTCGTTGTGTATTTTCACGACTATCTACTAAAACGGCTGTAGTATGCAGCCGTTTTTTCTTATAACCTTTGCACATTAAAAGGAGAAGAAAAATGAAAAAAAGAGTATTAACCCTGGCAATGTCACTACTATTACTATTGGCAACAGCATGTACTAATGCGGTGGACGAGCCACCTGTGCAAAGCGAAAACACTACAAGCCAAACACAAACAGACAGCTACTACCCTGTAACAATTACAAACTACAACTATGCGGGCGAGGAAATAGAGCTTA
Source organism: uncultured Bacteroides sp. (assembly GCA_964371675.1). Classification (GTDB taxonomy): domain Bacteria; phylum Bacillota; class Clostridia; order Oscillospirales; family Ruminococcaceae; genus Ruthenibacterium. The sequence goes on from CAYJNL010000001.1 coordinate 47,601, forward strand.
CATTTGACAAGGCACCAACAGCCGTAATTGCAGGTTATCAAGGCACTATTGAAACTATGATTGCCCTAGGTTTAGAGGAAAATTTAGCAATGTCTTTCGGGCTTGATAACGAGGTAAAACCCGAGTGGCAAGAGGGCTTTGCCAAAGCAAATTACCGTGAAGATTTGCGCTTCCCCGATAAAGAAACAATAACTGTGGAGCAAGCTGATTTAATTTTTTCATGGGGGTCATTATTCTCTGACGAAAGGCTTGGCGATGTTTCTGCTTGGATTGAAAACGGAACAAACACATATATCAGCACAAATACTCGCGCAGGCGGCCATGCCAGAACGCTTGAAAATGAATACACCGATATTCTCAACATAGGCAAAATTTTCAACGTGAATGAAAAAGCACAATCACTTGTCGATGAGATAAAAGACGGCATTCAAGACACACTTGCAAGTGTACCCGAGGGAACTACTGTGAGCGCGGCAATGATTGAGCCAATTAGCGACAGCTTTACAAACTATCACAAAGACACTTTAGGCGGAGACATGATAACTCAGTTAGGTGGAACAATGCCACTTGGTGATGCTACATCTATTGGCAAAGAAGACATTGTGCTTGCAAACCCCGATGTTATCTTTGTGGTTTACATGGCGTATGACGGCGAAAACCCAGATGAAGTCATGGCATCTCAACTTGCACTGATAAAAGACGACCCTGCTTTTGCATCTTTGAGCGCTGTACAAAATGACAAATTAATCCCTATTATGCTAGGCGACATGTACGCAAGCGGCCCACGCACTTTAGACGGCATTAAAACTATTGCACAGGGTATGTATCCTGAAATTTCAAATTAAGTAGGTGAAAACTGTGATAGCAAAGAAAAACAATAAGTTATCAAATACTGTGTTTGTCGCAGTTTTAATAATACTTTTAAGCTTGTTAATTTTATCTCTTTTAACAGCAGTTACAATAGGCTCAACGCAAATACCTTTAAGCGATGTATACGGCGTTATAATGCACAAATTATTCGGTATTGGCGATGCAGCTAAGTTTGCAGAGGGTACAACACTGCATGATGTTATTTGGCACATAAGGCTACCTCGCCTAGTCCTTGCTTTAGCTGTTGGCATGGGGCTATCGGTTTGTGGTGCAGTTATGCAGGCTATTGTTAAAAACCCCCTTGCAGACCCATATATACTGGGCATATCCTCAGGTTCATATTTAGGTGCTGTAATTTCTGTTGCAACAGGCGCTACAATAACTTTCGGCTCAAACTCCACAGGTGTTTTTGCGTTTATAGGCGCTTTAATAGTGTCACTGCTTGTGCTCACATTATCTAATATAGGCGGCAAGTCAAATTCTATCAAATTAATTTTATCGGGCACAGCAGTTGGCGCAATTTGCGGAGCTTTTTCAAATTTTATGATTTTGCTTTTAAACGACGCGAGCACATCAGCCGTAGTGCAGTGGTCTATGGGTGGGCTTGGCGGTGCTGACCATGAGAGCAACAGAATAATTTTACCCATAATTTTATTAGGAACAATATTTTTTATAACGCAGTCAAGAGTGTTAAACCTCATGCTTCTGGGAGATGACTCGGCAATTACACTTGGTACCGATGTATACAAACTGCGAATTTTGTATCTCATAATTTCTGCTGTTATGGTTGGATTTTCCGTATACAAAGCCGGAATGATAGGTTTTGTAGGGCTGATTATTCCGCACGCTATGCGCATGTTATTTGGTACAAATCATGCAAAACTATTGCCTTTAACAGCGCTACTGGGCTCAATTTTCCTAATATGGACAGATGTTCTTTGCAGAGTAATTATGCCCGGAAATGAAATACCTGTCGGAATACTTACATCGCTTATAGGTGCACCTGTATTTATTTATTTGATGATTAGGAAAAAATATGGTTTTGGAGGGGCAAATTAATGAATATTTCCACAAAAAATTTGTCTGTCGAGCTCGGTAATAAACTTATATTAGATAAAATAAATGTTGATATAAAAAAAGGTGAAATTGTAGGTGTAATTGGCCCTAACGGGAGCGGCAAAACTACTTTACTAAAGGCTATATATAGAGTTGTTGCACCTAAATCAGGTGACATTTTTATAAATGATAAAAATTTAAAAAATTATTCAATTAAAGAATCTGCCAGAGCTATTAGTGTTGTGGCACAGCATAATTATTATAATTTTGATTTTTCTGTTGAAGACATAGTAATGATGGGTAGGGCACCTTATAAAAAACGTCTTGAACGAAACAACGCAATAGATTATAATATAGTAAGTAAATCTTTACATCTTGTAGGGCTCGAAGAATACACTACTCGAGATTTTTCAACTTTATCAGGCGGTGAGCAGCAGCGAGTTATTTTAGCACGTGCATTAACGCAAGATACACCGTGTATAATTTTAGATGAACCGACAAACCATCTTGATATACGGCATCAACTGGAAATTATGGATATAGTAGTAAGCCTAAATCATACTGTAATAGCTGCTATTCACGACCTTAATATTGCACTTATGTATTGTAACAAGTTATTTGTATTAAAAGACGGAAAAGTTGTTTCTTACGGCAAAACAGAAGATGTACTAACAGAAAAATTAATTTGGGAAGTTTTTGAAGTTGAATGTGAAATACTAACAAACAAAAATGGCGAAAAACGAATTTGTTTTAATTCTTTTAATTGACAATATATTGTAAATAGCTCATGCAGGGTGTAAATTACCATTTGGGTGGCACGCCATAAAATAAGTTGTAAATAGCCCTTATAGTATTTTAGTTTTACTTCTATAATTTATAAGGGCGACCTTTATTCTTCTTATCAAAACTACCCATTATTTATTTTTCGCACAATCAAAAAGCTCGTAAAGGGGTGTTTATCATCAAAAAGAGTAAGCGTAAGTTTAAGCTTATTTGGAGGTTCTTAAAACACAATGTGTGGTTTTTTATTGCCGCCGCTGTGTTTGCAATGCTTCACACGGCATTTAACTCACTCACACCGCAAATCATGCGTATAGCCGTAGATTCTTTTGTAGGCAATTTGCCTTTTAACCTACCACCTCAAATTATCAGCTTTTTAAATCTTGATGGCATAAGCACTGTAAACGGGCTAATTACGGCAAGCATCGCAATACTTATTACAACAATTTTTGCCGGTATATCAGATTATTTCAGCCGCATGGGCACTGCTAAATGCTCTGAGGGCTTTATTAAAGACATAAGCAACGAGCTTTTCAGCCACATTCAAAAATTACCGTACTCTTGGCACACAGACCACTCAACGGGAGACATAATTCAGCGCTGTACGTCTGATGTTAATGTGGTGCGCAACTTTGTAAGTGGTCAACTTTTACAAGTTATACGCACACTTTTTTTAATTAGTGTGTATTTTTACATTATGTTTTCCATGAACGTAAAAATCTCACTTGTTGCGCTGTGTTTCATACCAATAATTTTGCTTTATACAAGCATTTTTTACTCTAATATAGCAAAACGCTTTGCCACAGCAGACGAGGCAGAGGGAGAACTAACAACGCAAATACAAGAAAACTTGACAGGCGTGCGTGTAGTGCGAGCTTTTGGGCGCGAAAAATACGAGATTGAGCAATTTAATAAAAAAAATGAAAACTGGGCTAAATACTGGATATATCTCGGCAGATTAAGCAGTGTTTACTGGGCTTTTGGAGACTTTATTACAGGGCTGCAAATTTTAACAGTACTTGTGGTTGGCGTAATTTCAACAGTTAATGGAGACATAACACAAGGTGAGCTTATAGCTTTTATGAGTTATAGCATGTCTATGGTGTGGCCTGTGCGCAGTCTCGGGCGCATTTTGTCAGAGATGAGCAAGGCGGGCGTTTCAATAGAGCGTGTGCAGTATATTTTAGACACAGAGCAAGAAAAAAGCGGAGAACACACAAAAAAACACGATATGAAAGGCGATATTGTGTTTGACAATGTAACTTTCACCTATAAAGAAAATCTCTCTCCTGTTTTGAAAAATGTTAGCTTTACAGTGCCAAGCGGCAAAACCTTTGCCATTCTCGGCAAAACAGGTAGTGGCAAAAGCACCATGATGCACTTGCTTGATAGGCTTTACACTCTACCACCCGAGTGCGGAAAAATCACGATAGGTGGTGTTGATATTAACGACATCGACCTTTACAGTTTGCGAAATAATATAGGCATAGTGCTCCAAGAGCCCTTTTTATTCTCGCGTACTATACGTGAAAATATAAGCACCGCTGACCACAGTGCAACGTATGACGACATAAAAAGTGTTGCAAGGGCTGCCTGCATACACGAGAGTATAAAACAAACAGCAAAAGGCTACGACACAGTAGTTGGCGAAAAAGGCGTTACACTTTCAGGCGGTCAAAAACAGCGCGTGGCAATTGCACGTATGCTGTTAAAAAAAGCGCCAATCATGATTTTTGACGACTCTCTTTCAGCCGTTGACTCAAACACAGATGCGAAGATACGAAAACAGCTTGCCAAAACCGGTAAAGACAGCACAGTTATATTAATTTCTCACAGAATAACAACACTTATGCAAGCAGATGAAATTCTTGTAATTGACGATGGTAGTGTTGTTCAACATGGCACACATGATACTCTGATACGGCAAGACGGGCTTTACAGGCAAATTTATGACATACAAATGAACAGTGAAGACCGTGTACTTGTAGAAAAAAAGAGGGGTGAGTAAAATGGCTTTTGAAGAGAAAGAATACGCCTCTAAAATTGACTTAAATGTGTGGAAAAGGATAATTCCATTTGCAAGCACGTACAAAAAGACCTTTATAAAAATATTAATTTTCATTGGTATTTGCGCTGTAATTGATATATTATTCCCACTTTTTCAAAGCTATGCAATTGACAATTTTGTGCAGACAAATAGCCTAGATGGCTTAATCCCTTTTATAGCCGTATATCTTTGTGTTATATTTTTACAGCTTTTTTCCGTTATAATTTTTACACGCTCCAGCATGAAAATGGAGATGTGGTTTGGTAGAGACCTTAAAAAATCGGTGTTTTATCACTTGCAAAAACTTTCGCTCTCATATTATAATGTAACGCCCGTAGGTTATATTTTATCACGCATAATGAGCGACACCACGCGCATTGCCTCGCTTGTTGCATGGTCTTTACCTGACTTAATGTGGTCGATATTTTACATCGTAGGTGTTTTTATTGCAATGTTTTTGCTAAACCCCGGCCTTGCACTCATTATAATTATTGTTATGCCGGCAATTTCACTTCTCACTTACTATTTTCAAAATAAAATACTCCACTGGAATAGAAAAGTTAGGCGCAATCAATCAAAAATAACAAACGCGTTTAACGAGGGCATAATGGGCGCTAAAACGTCAAAAACACTTGTTATAGAGGACAATAATTACAAAGACTTTAAAAAACTGACGGGAGAGCTGTATGTCTCCGGTGTAAAATCTGCACAGTTGAGTGCAATCTACATACCTCTTGTGGTTTTTGTAAGCTCACTCTTGCTTGCGGTTGTGCTTGCAAGGGGCGGATATTTAGTGCATGAAGATTTGCTAAATCTTGGCGTATTATCAGCATTTGTTACGTATGCACTAGGTATATTTGACCCCGTACAGCAAATGGCACGCATTTTGGCAGACATAATATCTATGCAGGCAGAAATTGAGCGCGTGCTTGACTTGCTTGATGAAAAACCAATAGTTTTAGACAGTGACGAGGTTATTAAAAAACACGGCGATTGTTTTGAACCTAAGCGAGAGACTTTCGAGAAAATAAAAGGCGATATTACGTTTGAAAATGTAACTTTTATGTACCCGGACGGCACTACAAATGTGCTTGAAAACTTTAATTTACACGTGCCGGCAGGCACAACTGTTGCAATTGTTGGCGAGACAGGTGCCGGTAAAAGCACACTTGTTAACCTTGCTTGCCGTTTTTTTGAGCCGACAAGTGGCAGAATTTTAATCGACGGCAGAGACTACAAAGAGCGCAGCCAGCTGTGGCTACACAGTAACCTTGGCTATGTGCTGCAAAGCCCACAACTTTTTTCGGGCACTGTAATAGACAATATACGCTACGGCAGGCTAGACGCCACCGACGAAGAAGTTTACGCGGCGGCAAAAGCAGTTAGTGCCGACACCGTTGTTGATAAGCTGGAGCACGGCTATAATACAAAGGTTGGCGAGGGCGGAGATCACCTCTCAACAGGTGAAAAACAGCTTATTTCTTTTGCGCGCGCAGTGCTTGCAGACCCTGCAATATTTGTGCTAGATGAGGCTACCTCTTCTATTGACACGCAGACAGAGAGGCTTATACAAGAGGCAATTTCGCATATTTTGCAAAACAGAACCTCGTTTTTAATTGCACACAGGCTGTCAACAATTCGCCATGCAAGCACCATACTTGTTGTTAAAGACGGCTGTATCGTGGACAAGGGCACACACAGTGAGCTAATGGAAAAACGCGGATATTATTTTGAACTTTACAGCAAACAGTTTGAGGAAGAGAGCTCGATGAATATTTTGAACTCGTAATTTTAATTTCATCGTTTTGGCTAGTGAACAAAAAATGTAGGCACATGGCTTGCCATGTGCCTACATTTTTTGTGTAAAGTATCTTATTGGAGCTTTCACCAAACAAAGACTTTGCAAAACTAGAACAAAATTTTGTGAGTTCCAATATAAAACAAAAACTGAAATAAACCAAGTGTATTACTAAAAATTTTAGTTTTATATAACAGAAATTTTTCTGTTGCTTTTTGTGAGGATGATTTTGAAAACGGCGCCTTATTGCGACAACCTCTGCTCTTTTAATTTATAGCATCAATACTTTTAAATCCTTGCAACAATATTTTATACCAGTAATCTTTTGTTAGGCAATCTTTGCCAAACGGCAAACTTACCGTTAGTACACCATGTTCATTGGGGATATCTACTGTGAACACTCCACTGTCATTGTACAAATTATCACGGAGCATTTTATACCGCATTGTTTTCTCAAAAAGTTCTCTTTCGCTCATGCCCCTTTGCACTATTTCCTCGCTTAAATCTATATTTTTATACTTAATTATTGGGTAATACATTTCAAGTTTATACCACTTCACATCGTTAAATATTGTAAGTATGGCAGTAATTTCTCTATGTGGTAAATCTATATTTGCAATAATTTTCGTTAAAGAATCATCTATTTTTACCATCTCATGTTCAAAATTAAGCCTATCCATTGCACTGCAATAACTGTTTGCTGCAAATTGTGCGCTCTCCATACCGTCCATTGCTACCATGTCTGCAAAGCCAAAGGTTTGTGTATAATTATTAAAATATTTGTATATTTTTTTAACTTCAAAGTCATTTTTTTGCATTATAGCAAAAACTTCTTTAAGCACTTTTGCACACTGCAAATATGCAAGCAATGTTGTTGCTATGTTTTCTGTGCCCGTAAGCCTGTAATCGTATTCCTCACAAAAATCATATGTGAAAACATTAAAGTCAATATCATAGTTAAACACACCTGAAAAATACGTTTTACTTTTATTTTCTTGCATGCGCTTATTTACAGCGCTAACTGCATTATCTATATTTTCACTCGGTATATCATTGTTAAGTCTGCCTAATACATGCGACATAAATATATAAGCCGGCTCGTCTTCTTCATTAAAACTTATAGTAATCTCGTCATCAATTTCCACACTATCATGACTGTATGATATTTCAAGTTCATCATCAATAAGATTTTCTTCATACTCAAAGCCATTTTTGCTGAGTGCACGTTTAAAAAGGCAGTAGACAAGTTTGCTATTTACTGAAAAATCAAAGCTATTTTCTTTTACTTTTTCCGGTAAAAGCATATTGAAATATTCATCTGCATTAAAGATGTTTTCTTCAAATATTTTCATTAACAGCTCCTCTGACACATCGCTTTGAAAAAGCATGTGCTCAATATGGAGCTCTATTTCATTTCTATTCAAATTAATATTAAAACGTGCGCTATCCATAATTGAATTCACAAAATTTATCGGTAAAGCGATTTTATTTAAGCTGTTTTTTATGTAACTCACATTTAAAAGCTTAATTTTTACAATTAATTTACACTGCACTTCAAAGTCAACATGGCATTGTAATTCGTACTGTAAATTATTGTTTTTAGATTCAATATTAACACTAACTTTGTCGCTCGGTGATATATCGTCCATGTCAAATTTAAGTGCACTGTCGCCTGCAAGTGTGCTTAAAAAATTGCACAATATAAAAATACACTGTCTGCTCATTTCTTTTCGCACTTCAAGCTGTTGGCGCTCTTTATCATAGAGCAATTCCTCTGTTATTTCATCAAAAAAAGGGTGCTCTGTTTGCTGATAAATGCTTTGTATTTCTTTGCTATACACACTCACAATTTTTGCGAATTTTTTGTAGTTCACATATTCATTTTGCAGTGAGCTTAATATATTTTTACATGCAATTATTAGCTCAAATGCGTTTTCAATATTATTAATCAGCTCATTATCAAGCAGTGCACTTTCACTGAAAAAGCAGTTAAACCTGTATTTTAGCTTTCTCTCATTAGTGCATAAATATACATATCCCGGGCATCTCTTTACTATGTACATATCATTTAAGATAAATGGGTAAAACATTGCTTTAACAAGGTCAACGTCTGTATTTATCAGCGCGCTAACATCTGCATTTATTTCAAAACTATTTGATTTTTCATCGAATTTTATATAAATCTCACTTTTATCGCAAAGGTTAAAATGCCTTAATTTATATATATTCCACGCCTTAGTGCCCAATTTGGGAAAACGGGTTCTTATTATGTGCTCTATGTGTTTTTCACACGGAAAACTAACATTTAGCACATTCAAGTTTTCATTATAAGTGTACTCGTATTCGTAAATGGTCAAAATCCGTGTAAAAATTTTTTTAATTTCGATTGCAACTTCGCTCATACGCTACCTCGTTTCTACTTTAATATACAAAAAAAGCACAACTGCATTTTGCAAATTGTGCATAAAATTACTTTTTATCGTCAAAAAACTTTTTGCGCTCCTCAAAATAACACGTTGGACAAAGCGACTCATACTCGACATTATCCTCCATATCTATTGCAACTTGTGCGCCTTCAAAAACATATCTACCGTTAACTTTGCGCCCGTTGCACATAGCTTTTCTGCCACATTTACATATGGTTTTCATCTCTTCTATATTATGCGCAAGCTCTAAAAGCCTTGTTGAGCCCGGGAAACCTTTAAGCGAAAAATCCGTCCTTAAACCATAGCTTATAACCGGAATATTAAGCTTTATTGTAATTTTAAAAAGTTGCTCTGCCTGTGCCGGTGTTAAAAATTGGCTCTCGTCTGACAAAACACACGCGAGTGCGCCGTTTTTTTCAACGTCTTTCACAATTGTTTTAAATAGGTCCATATCCTTATCCACAACTATATCAACTTTTCTTGTAACACCAAGGCGCGACACAAGGCTCTCCCCGCCTTTTGTATCAATTACAGCTTTCAAAATTACAACACGCATGCCGCGCTCTTCATAATTATAAGCCACTTGCATTAGTGCTGTGCTTTTGCCGCTGTTCATTGCCCCATAGCGATAGTATAATTTAGCCATTTTGTCCTCTTTTTTTTGTAAAGATTATTCTGATTTTCCCATATTCACTCGGTAACCAAGGCTTGCTAAGCTGTCTCCTAAATGAACATTTTCAACCGTTATACCGTCAAATTCAACCGATAAATCATAATGGCTGAAATTCCAAAAGCCTTTTATGCCAAGCGAGACAAGTGTTGGTGCAAGTTCTGTTGAACTCGCTTTTGGAACACACAAAACAGCAACATCGGGTTTTTCTTTATTGCAAAACTCCGATAAACTTGCAATGTCAAGAATGGGTACGCCAAAAAGCTCTTTGCCCACCTCTTGCTCGCTTTTGTCAAAAGCCGCAAGTAACTTGTAACCACGCGCCTCACCCGTTAGGTAAGACGAAATTGCCCTACCTAGCCTACCTGTGCCTATCAAAATTGTGCCCAATTTCTCTTCGCTGAAAAGAATATTCGATATTTCATCATAAAGTACATCTACTTGGTAGCCTATACCCTGCTGACCAAAGCCACCAAAACAGTTAAAGTCTTGCCTAACTTGTGAGGCAGTTGTGCCCATTACCTTGGCAAGCTCGCTGGAAGATACCTTTGTAATGCCTCTTAAGTGCATATCTTTAACATGTCTATAATATTTTGGCAACCTGCGTATAACAGGAAGTGACGCCCTATGGTTAAAATTCATTGAAAACAACCCTCCAACTTAGCATGTAGCTATGTAGAATAACATAAGCCAAATTGTGCCGTCACAGCATATTTAAAAATACTGTGACGACACTATTAATCAAAACTAAAAAACTATTTAATAGTGCTCATTACATAATCGCCAAATTCATTACAAGTGCAACCTGTATCACGGCCTGTAATTGTAAGCTTTTTCTCATCAAACATGCAAATATCAAGTGCATTTACAAGCTTTTGTGATTGTGCCACAAAGCCTATATGTGCAAGCAACATTGCCGCCGCACGTAGCATGCTGCAAGGGTCTGCGTATTGTGCGCGCCCCTCTGAAACCATGCGCGGTGCTGAGCCGTGAATAGCCTCAAACATAGCATAACGCTTGCCTATGTTACCGCTGCCTGCTGTGCCTACACCACCTTGGAACTCAGCCGCCTCATCCGTAATAATATCGCCGTAAAGGTTAGGGAGAACAAAAACTTCAAAATCACGGCGGCGTTTCTCGTCAACAAGTTTTGCTGTTAAAATGTCAATATACCAGTCGTCTGTTGCAATTTCGGGGTAGTTTGCACCCTCTTCTTGGCAAAGGCGCAAGAATTTACCGTCTGTCTCTTTAACAACGTTTGCTTTTGTAACAATGTGCACACGTTTTTTGCCATTTTTCTGTGCAAAATCGTAAGCTAGTTTTGCAATCCTTTTTGTGCCCTCTGTTGTTGTCACTGTAAAGTCTATGCTAACTCCCTCTTCTACCTCAAAACCACAGCTACCAAGTGTGTATGCACCCTCTGTATTTTCACGGAAGAATGTCCAGTCAATACCCTGACTTTTCACCTTAACAGGCCTCACGTTTGCAAATAAATCAAGCTCTTTACGCATTGCTACGTTTGCGCTCTCAATGTTTGGCCACTCGTCGCCTGCACGCGGTGTTGTTGTTGGGCCTTTTAAAATTACATGGCATTCTTTAAGCTCGCTTAAAACATCATCCGGTATAGCTTTCATCTGTGCCGCGCGGTTTTCTATTGTTAAACCGTCAATTTGTTTAAACTCAACGCGCCCTGCCTCTACCTCATCTGCAAGCAAAAAACGCAAAACTCTCTCTGACTCGTTTGTAATTGTCGGGCCAATGCCGTCACCACCACAAACACCGATTACTATTTTGTCAAGTTTTGTGTAGTCAATAAAATCGCATTGCTCTTTCATTGCTTTTACACGTTTTTGCTGTGCCTCAATAAGTGCGGCAAATTTTTCCTGTGCGCTTTTAATATTCTCCATTTTTTACTCTCCCTGTATATGTTATTTTAATTAAACCCTCGATTATATATATTACCCATTTTGCGCTCAATTGTCAATATAAACAGCGGTTTTACGTGTTATTCTGTTGCTACCGACGCGCTTGTTTTAAGCATAACATCATGGCTGCCACCCTCTACAATACTTGTGGAGGAAACAACTGTTAGCTTCGCTTTTTCTTGCAATTCTTGTATTGTTAAAGCACCACAGTTACACATTGTGTTGCGCACTTTTGCAAGTGTTACGCTAACACCGTCTTTCAGCGCACCTGCGTACGGCACATAGCTGTCAACACCCTCTTCAAACGTAAGCTTGCCCGCTCCACCAAGGTCATATCTCTGCCAATTTCGTGCTCTGTTGCTTCCCTCGCCCCAATATTCTTTAACGTAGTTACCGTTAATTCTTAGTTTTGCTGTTGGGCTCTCGTCAAATCGGCTGAAATATCTGCCAAGCATAACAAAATCTGCACCCATTGCCAGTGCAAGTGTTAAGTGATAGTCGTGCACAATGCCACCGTCTGAGCAAATTGGGATATAAATACCCGTCTCTTTGAAGTACTCATCTCTTGCTTTTGCAACTTCGATAACGCTTGTAGCTTGTCCGCGCCCTATACCTTTTGTCTCACGTGTTATACAAATTGAACCGCCGCCGATACCAACTTTAATAAAGTCTGCACCTGCTTTTGCAAGAAACAAAAAGCCCTCTTTATCAACTATGTTGCCTGCGCCAACCTTAACTTTTTCGCCGTATTTTTCGCGTATCCATTTTATTGTAATTTCTTGCCACTCGCTAAAGCCCTCGGAGGAGTCAATGCACAAAACGTCTGCGCCTGCCTCCACAAGTGCCGGTACGCGCTCTTCAAAATCTCGCGTGTTAATACCTGCGCCAACTATGTAGCTCTTGTTTGTATCAAGCAATTCGCAAACATTTTCTTTGTGGCTGTCGTAGTCTTTACGGAATACCATGCAAACAAGGTTGCCGTCTGCGTCCACTAGTGGCAGAGAGTTAATTTTGTTGTCCCAAATAATGTCGTTTGCAGTTTTTAGCGAGGTATTTGCCGGTGCTGTAACAAGCTTATCAAGCGGTGTCATAAACTCTTCTACTTTTTCATCGCCTGTCATGCGTGACACCCTGTAATCTCTGCTTGCAACAATGCCTAGCAATTTGCCTGTTGGCGAGCCGTCGTGTGTAACGGCCATTGTTGAGTGCCCTGTTCTAGCCTTTAAATCAAGCACATCATTTAGCGTGTCGCTTGCTTTGACGTTGGAATCGCTTATAATAAAGCCCTTTTTATATTTTTTAACGCGCCTAATCATCTGCGCCTCGTTTTCAATTGATTGCGAGCCGTAAACAAACGATATACCGCCCTCTTTTGCAAGTGCAATTGCCATAGTGTCGTTTGAGACCGACTGCATTATTGCCGATACCATTGGAATGTTCATGGTTATCGGGCATGGCTCTTGCGCTTTTTTATATTTTACAAGCGGTGTGCAAAGGCTTACCGCCTGTGGTACACACTGCGCCGAAGAGTACCCCGGAACTAACAAGTACTCACCGAAAGTACGCGATTGCTCGTTAAAAATATAAGCCATAATAGCCTCCTTTTCATTTTTAATGTATGTTAAATCTAATCAAATAATAATAGATTAATAATACCATATTTTTTACATAAATTCAATGTTGCGCTTGTAGTTTTCAGCATTTTTTATCTCAAAAATTTTGAACTTAATGCTGCATTTTTTATGCAAATTTATATTGTGTTGTTTTATCGCTGTTTTTTATATGTAAACAATAAGGACTAAAAGTATCTGCACAGCAGATACTTTTAGCCCTTATTTTAATCTTAGCCATTACGCCGCTTACGCCGCATGGTTTACAACACAAGTGCCAAGCACTGTATCTTTTTTATAGTAACCCACAGCAGACGGGCAAGCCGCACCTGCCGCCGCACCGGAGCTTTGGCAGAAACGCATTGTTACAACGTCACCGCTCTCAAGCGCCTCTTGTGGGAACTCAATTACAGGGTATTTTTCAACGTCTGCCTGTTCTGTGTTCATAATTTCTCGCCATGCCTTAATGCCCGGGTGGCGCGATGCACCTGCAATGTAATATCCAAGCATAGGCTCATTTTCATCATAACCAAACCAGAATGCACCTACATAGTACGGTGTCATACCCACAAACCAAATATCCTTGTCTTCATTTGTAGTACCTGTTTTACCAATACTCTCCATGCCTGCCTCATCAGCGGACATGCCGGCACCTGTACCCGTTACCATAACCTCTCTCAAAAGACGGCTCATGATATAAGACGTATCCTCGCTTATAGCTTGCACCCTATTAATGTCAGGTGTAAGCACCACATTGCCGTAAACGTCTTCAATGCTTGTATAGGAGTGCGGGCTAATAAATTGTCCTCCGTTGCCGTTCATCATATAAGATGCCGCAAGGTCATATGGCGACATACCTGTTGAGAACGAGCCAAGCGACATAGGCGCGTGGTTTCTATCGTCGGGGTCAACAAGGCTGTCAACCTCCAGTGTGCTTGTGAGGAACGTGAACATCTCGTTTACGCCAACGTCAGAGCCCAGCCAAACTGCTATTGTGTTTCGAGAATCCCTAAACGCATCGTAAACAGTGTTAGGCCCATATGTGTATGTGCCCTCGTAGTTTCGCGGCCACCCGCTCGGTTTACCCTCTGCATTTGTGCTCTCAATTGTGAAAGGCGTATCTAACCTTGTGGAAGAATAATGCGCTATATCGTACTCTATTGCAAGCGGATAAACGGTAACACCTTTTATTGTAGAACCGATAGCGCGCTCCATGTCAGTGCCCCTGTTAAGTGTTCTATCTGCTGTTTTTGCGCCAAGACCACCAACAACGGCAACAAGTTCGCCGTCATAATTTACAAATGCGCCTGCTGCTTGTGTTCTTATCATATTGGGCTCTGGCTCACTGCCGTCTTCTGTTGGCTCTGCAACGTAACCCGGTGGGTAATACTCTTGCTCATATGCAGGCCAGTGCTCGCCCCTGTAAAATACGTCTTCCATTGTTGTTTGCAATGTTGGAACAAGTGTTGAGTAAATGCGCACACCGCCACTATATAGCCAGTCATACGCCTCTTCTTGTGTAACACCTTTTTGCTCTACATAATCTTCAACAACTTCGTTTATAAGTGCATCGGTAAAGTAGCTGTTATTAGTTTGGTTTGCCGCATCTTCGTCTACAATCTCTTCGTAAATTGTAAGTGGCTCTTCAATTGCGTCTTCATACTCACCCTTTGAGATATAACCTTGGTCATACATATTCCAAATAACACTGTTACGCCTTGCAATGTGCTGTTCGGGGTTTGTAAGTGGGCTGTAAGCCGTTGGGTTTTTAGTAATAGAAGCTATTGTTGCCGCCTCTGCTATTGTAAGTGGCTCAACACCGTTTTCAATGCAGTCCTCTGTGCCAACATACTTGTTAAAGTACCTGTTTGCACCTGCTTGCACGCCGCCTATATTACCTGTTAGGCTTATTGTGTTTAGGTATGCCTCAAAAATAGTGTCTCGAGAATACCTGTTGCTAAGCGCAAGCGCACGGAAAATTTCGCGAATTTTTCTAAGGTAGCCTGCTGTACCCTCGTCTTCCGTGTCGTCTGTAATATTTTTAATTAACTGCTGTGTTATTGTAGAGGCACCCTCTTGCCCACCGCGCAAATAGCTGCCTGTGAGCGTGTACGAAACCTCGTTCAAAATAGCGTACACGTTACGCCTTATGTTAATGCCTTGATGTGTCCAGAATGTCTCATCCTCAATTGCAACAAACGCATTTTTGAGGTTGTCGTCAATATTATGCCAGTCAACCCAAACACGGTTTTCCTCAGGGCTGTCAAGAGATTGGTATAGCACCCACTCCTCTTGCCCTTGCTCGTTAACATCTTTATAATAAATAAAGCTTGTGTATGCAAGTTTTAAGTTTTCAAGGTCAAGCAGGGCATCATCGCCTGCTGTTGCCTCTACTATATAAAGGCTTAGCATAATTGCAATTGTACTTGCCGTAATTATGCCAAGGCAAATGCACACGGCTATAAATTTAAAAATAAATATTATTATTCGCAAAAATATGTTTTTCTTTTTCTTTTTTCTCTTGCCTGTCGCCTGCTCCGGCACACTGCTATTGCCTTTGGCAGTTCTTCTCTTATTGGGTTCTATTATAATCTCCTCCTAATTTTAACTGTCACTTTATGATTTTATATAACAAACCTAAAAATTATTTTGTCTTCACTTTATTTTAAATTTCTATTCGTCAATGGTATATTATATCATATTTTTTCCTAAATGAACATATTTAATTCTAACATTTTATTGTATTTTGTAAAAAAATGTTTAAAACAACTAAACTTTACCCTATTTAGTAAAAAAATAAGTACTTTTCACAACATATTGTAAAAAACACACTTTAAAAATAGACAAAATATAAGCCTTTAAAAAATTATAATGCTTTTCACATTTTTTTACAAGACAAAAAAGTTTACAAAAAGCTACAAAAATATTTTAAATTATGTTAAAATGTATACTATAAAAATTATTTCATGTTTTATAAAGCGAGAGGAGACTTTGCAGTGCAAGTTTTGGACTATCCGTTTGACGGGGCTTACATACTACAAAAAAAGCGCAAAATTAAGCGCGAGCTCTTGGCAAACGGCAATTTCACAAATAAAAAAATCGCCATAATGAGCGGTTCTACTATTGGCGAGATTAAAAATATTTTAGAGCTGTTTTTGTTGAAAAACGGCATAATGCCTGAGTTTTATATTGGAGGCTATTCATTATATTATGAAAATGTTGTGTTTGACGACGGCGAGCTTGCCGCTTTTAAACCCGACATTATATATATTCACACCTCGGCACAAAATATTACCGAAAAACCCTTGCCCACCGACACAGCGCAAGAGGTTGAGGATAAACTTGAGGCTACATTTGTGCACTTTAAAAACATATGGGACAGCGCAAAAAAATACGGCTGCCCTGTTATACAAAACAACTTTGAAATGCCTTTTTACAGAATTATGGGCAATTTAGACTGTGTGGCACTGCAGGGTTTTGTAAACTTTACAAACAGGCTAAACACAAAATTTGCTGAATACGCAAACTCAAACGAAAACTTTTTCATCAATGACATCAACTATCTAAGTGCAAGCGTAGGGCTTGAAAATTGGTTTAACCCCACCACGTGGTATGCGTATAAATACAGCGTAGATACACCACATATTGCAACGCTTTGCCACAGTGTTGCAAGTATAATTAAAAGCATTTTCGGCAAAAACAAAAAGTGTGTAGTGCTTGACTTAGACAACACTCTTTGGGGCGGTATTATAGGCGATGACGGCGCACAGGGCATACTCCTTGGCAAGGAAACCCCCACCGGCATGGCTTATAGCGAATTTCAAACTTACTTGAAAAACTTGTCAGGCACAGGTGTTATGCTCAGCGTTTGCAGTAAAAATGAGGAGAAAAACGCACTGGAAGGCTTTGAGCGTGACGATAGCGTTTTAAAACGTGACGATTTTGTGAATTTCAAAGCTAACTGGGAGCCTAAACACCTAAATATTGACACAATTGCAAAAGAGATAAACATAGGGCTTGACTCTCTAGTGTTCATAGACGACAACCCAGCAGAGCGCGAGATTGTGCGCACAGAGCTTGGCGAGGTTAGCGTACCTGAGGTTAAGGCAGTTGAGATGTACATAAAAGCTATTGATAAATCGGGCTTTTTTGAGGTTACAACGCTTTCTGAGGACGATAAACGCCGCAGTGAAATGTACAAAGAAAACGCAAAGCGTGCAAATTTACAGCAATCTTTCGGCGATTATAACGACTATCTGCGCAGTTTAAACGAAAAGGCAGACATTGGCGCATTTAACTCAGACAACACCGCGCGCATTACACAGCTTATAAACAAGACAAACCAGTTTAACATGACTACGCGCAGGTACACACAGGCAGAAGTTGAGAGCGCTGCAAACGACAATAATTTTATAACCATTTACGGGCGCCTTGTTGACAAATTTGGAGATAACGGCATAATAACAGCAATTATTGCCGAGGTTAAAGACAACGAGGCAAATATTGATTTATGGATAATGAGTTGCCGCACCTTTAAGCGCTGTATGGAGTATGCAATGTTTGACAAGTTTGTTGAAATTTGCAATGAAAGAGGCATTACAAAAATCAACGGTTATTACTCCCCCACTGCAAAAAATTTGCTTGTGAGCGATTTTTATGATAAAATCGGATTTGAGCTGCAAAAAGAAGACGAGAGCGGCAACAAAGTTTATGTGTTTAACAAATTTGACACATACAAAAAAATGAATGAAGTTATAGACATAACATAAAACAAAAGGAGCATAATATTATGACACAGGAAGAAATTTTTAGCGCAGTACAAGAGATTTTCCGCGACAACTTTGACGACGAGGAGCTTGTTATAACAAGAGAAACTTGTGCTGAGGATATTGAAGATTGGGACAGCCTTGAGCAAATTAACTTGCTTACCGC
Organism: uncultured Bacteroides sp.; assembly: GCA_964371675.1. Taxonomy (GTDB): domain Bacteria; phylum Bacillota; class Clostridia; order Oscillospirales; family Ruminococcaceae; genus Ruthenibacterium. The sequence continues at coordinate 65,715 of CAYJNL010000001.1, forward strand.
AATGGAGAAAAAGTTTAGCTTGAAATTCAAGCTTGATGACGTTCGTAGCCTTGAAAATGTTGGCGGGCTAATTGATCTAATTGTGCGCTTAACGGCTTAACAGTCACATATTCATCGAATTATTAGCAATTTTAAAACTCACAGGCATTTTATATCTGTGTCAGCGTGTCAAAAAAAGGTATAGTGTTTCGTCATAATGACGAATAGTAAAAGTTTTACTGAATTTTTTACAAAAAATTTCGGGTTCTTAGGGCAGAGCCCTAAGGCGTTTTCCGCAGAAAACGCAAACTTTTGCCTTAAAAGAGCCTTTTTGAAGGTGAATTTGCCAATTTGTTGGCAAAGAGGAAACTTTTTGAGATAAAAAAAGTTTCTTTACTACTGCCCTTTTGTACAATTTTATTTGGGGCAGGGGTTTTGACAGTCTGTCACAGGCATTTTCGTGTCTGTGTGTTTAAGTGTATGCAATTTTTGCAGTAACTTAAAATTTATTTTTTTGGGGTGCGTAAATGAAAAGAACGCTCATACTGTTATTTATAATTTTTTCTGTTTTCATGTTTTCCTCATGCGGCATTGTTACAAAGCTAATTTTAAGCGAAAACACAATTGACGAAATACCCATGAGTGAAGTGCCGCAAGAACAAGATACACAACAGGACTCCGACACGCAGAGCACACCGCAAAGCGAGCTTACACAGGAAACAGAAAACGGCAAAATAACACTGGAGGAGTTTGCGCAAAAAGCCCAGAGCGATTTTGACGCACTTGGCATGGCACCCGAAGAAATGGGCAACACAGTTGAAATAATTGCAAGAGACGGCAGCCTTGTTTACATTTACACCATGATTAACGAAGCAGCCCCATCTGACATGGAGGAATTAAAACAAGCTATTGAAAACCTTATGGATGAAAATGACGAGGTGCACGCTGCTGCTTTTGTGCAGGTTTTAGAGAGTGTTGACGAAGTTAAATCTTTAATTATTGAATATTACACCGTTGATAATGAGCTAATTACCTCAAGAGAATATCTTGAGCAAAGCGAAAACAACGGGCTTACTGCTGAAAAATACGCAGAGCTTTTGCAAACACAGCTAGAGCTTGAGGGTTTTGCCTCTGAGCTCATATCAGCAGACGTCACGCACAGAGATAACTCGGTGGTGTATGTTTTTACAGCTTTAATTGATGTTCCTTTTGGTTTGCCCGATAACTTTATAAAAGATGAAATTGACAGCTATGTAACTGAATATGAAAAGACAAACTTACTGCGCCTTGAAGATTTTATTAAAAATGTACCTGATGCAGAGTCTCTTATAATAGAATGTTACACAAAAGACGGCGAGCTTTTTGCAACTTATGAGTACACTGAAAATGATCTGCAAGATTAATTTGCAGTAATTGTGCTTAGCACAGAATGGAATTTTTTATGCAAAATAATACAACATTTTACGAAAAACAAATTATTACAGGGTTTAAAACTATTATTTTAGGTTTGGTTTTGCTCATTGTCGAGCTCTTGTCTGTACCCATTTTTGGCGTATTGCAAAAACTCCAAGTTAATGGGCAAGGGTTTCAAGATAATTTTATGGAATATGTTTCTTGGTTTCCATACCCCATAATATTTTTCATCACTGCGCTTATTATTTTATTTGGAGCAATATTTTTAATTACCGGCTATAAAAGCAAAAGCAAATAAAGGAGACAAAAATCCATGAACAACTACAAGATAAATGACATTAATATTGGCTTGGAGCACAGCTTTGAAACGACTGTAACGAAAGAAAAAATGGACATATTTTATGCCCTTACAGGCGATTGCAGCCCCATACATATGAGCGATGAATACGCACAAAAAAGAGGCTACACGGGGCGTGTTGTGTATGGAATGCTGGGCGGCAGCTTGTTTTCTACGCTTGCCGGTGTATACCTCCCCGGTGAAACTTGTTTACTACACAGTGTTGAGTGCAAATTTGCAAAACCTGTTTTTATTGGTGACACACTAACGGTTAAAGGCAAGGTTACAGAAATAAATGACACCTTCAGCACAATAAAAATAAAAGCCACAATAACGAACCAACACGGCAAAACAGTAACGAGAGGTATTATTTCAGCAGGGGTTAGCGAGTTAAGTTATGATTAAAAATATTTTTAACAAGTCATTAAATAAATTATTTAAAAAGTCTATTAAATCAGCAAAAAAGGCAGTAAAAAAATCGCCAACTCACTTTTTTGTTTTTGCACTCTACCTGTTTACAATAATTACTGTTTTATGTATTGCAGTAACTCAAACTTCAAAAAACACAAAATAAAAGCGATTTCAAAACTAATAGTGCTTTGCACAGAATGGAGTTAGCGTGAATATTCACGCTAATCAATTATATTTAGGCGTGCCGTCATAAACGGCACATGCCATAAAATCTCCATTCTGTTTAAATTTTTTCAAAACTAATAGTGCTTTGCACAGAATGGAGTTAGCGTGAATACTCACGCTAATCAATTATATTTAGGCGTGCCGTCATAAACGGCACATGCCATAAAATCTCCATTCTGTTTAAATTTTTTTCAAAACTAATAGTGCTTTGCACAGAATGGAGATTTTAAGTATTATGAGCAACATTTATTTAATAACAGGCGCTAGCAGTGACATAGGCATAGCTTTAATTGAGCGATTGTACAAAGATGGTGATACTTTTATTGTGCAAGGTTCACAAAACCTTTCTATGTTGGCTCCGCTTTGCCAAAAATATAAAGGTAGTATTTTCACATATAGTGTTGATTTATCAAACACAAAAAATGTTAGCACTTTTATAGAGGCAGTGTCTGAAAAGCACGAAACACCAACACATATTGTGCATTTGCCCGCATTAAAGGTAAAAAATGTTAAGTTTAAAAAGTTTGACGAAGACCGCTTTGAGCTAGACATGAATGTTCAGCTTAAAAGTGCAATAAGCATCTGTAAAGCATTTTTACCAAAAATGGCAAAAAACAAATTTGGCCGCGTGCTTTTCATGTCTACAAGTTACACAATAGGTATGCCGCCAAAAAATACGTCTGCATACATTATGGCAAAATGCGCTATTGAGGGGCTTGCAAAAAGCCTCGCCGCAGACTATGCCGCTTTTGGCATAACGGTAAACTGCGTGTCGCCAAGTATGATTGAGACAAAATTTTTGAGCGAGACAAGCGATTTAATAGTGCAAGCCGCCGCACAAGCGCACCCCATGAAGCGAAATGCAAAAGTTGAGGACGTTGTACCGGCAATGGCATTTTTGCTAAGTGACGAAGCATCGTACATAACAGGTGTATCGCTACCCATAACAGGTGGGAGTGCTACGCTATGAGCACATACACTTTCCGCCTTTGCACCATGGAGGACAAGCCGCAAATTGTAAAATTTATGGACGAAAATTGGGGCAGCAAGCACCCACTTATACATTGTGATGACTTTTTCAACCACTATTATATGCCCGATTTTCACCAAAGCCAAGAAAGCAACAAAAATGCAATTCAGTTTGCAATCGCATGTGAAGACGAGAAAATTATTGCGCTGGCAGGTTATATTTTTACATCAAAAACACCGCCTATTGACATATGGGTGTCTATTTGGTGCGCTGTAAAAGGCAAGAATGGCATAGGGCTAGAGCTTATGGACAAATTGCCGTCGCTAACAAATTGCAGGGTAATGGCATGTAATAACATACGCCCTAAAACAATGCCTTTTTACACCTTCCTTGGTTACACGGCAGAGCGTTTGCCACACTATTACCGCCTTGCAGATTGCGCAGAGTACAAAATTGCGCGCATTACACAGAAAAACATTTTACCAGCCTTTGGTAATTTAGAGTTAGAACTCGTAAACGACACTGTAACATTGCAACAAAAGTACATAGAAAACATTGAGCAAAAACCCCATAAAGACACATGGTATATTACAAGACGATATTTTAATTATCCATACAAAAAATATGAAGTTTACGGTGTAAAATCACAAAAAAATGCGTATGACGGCTGTGAAAAATACATTGCCTTACTTATTACATACACAGCACACGTGGGCAATACAAATGTTTTACGTATAGTGGATTTTATTGGAGAAAGCGCTGTGCTAAGTGAGCTTGGCAGTGCGATTGACAATCTTATCTCTGCTCAAAAAGCTGAATATGCCGATTGTTACTGCTATGGCATAAGCGAAGAAATATTTACTAAAGCCGGGTTTTGTGCAAGAACCTCTGCTGATGAAAACATAATACCAAATTACCTTGACCCCCCTCTTTTTGAAAATACTGATTACTACTTTTTTACTAGTGATTGCGAAAATTTTACTATGTTTAAAGCAGACGGAGACCAAGATAGACCTAATATTTTTGTTTAATTTTTTGCAACTCACTTTTGTTTTCCTACTTAATTTTACTTATTTACAAATCTATAAGCACATTGCTACAACTTATTATTTATTGCTGCCACAAGCATTCAGCAGGCAAAGTGCTTGGCAAAGCTTTAGAATTTTTCATAAAAAATCCGCCACGCGATTATATCTCTTAATTTGACTTGCTATTCACAAATTCTGATGAGCCAAATGACATCTCAGAGGCGGCAATTTCACTTTACAAAATCTTCAAAGCAATAGAATATGTGCGAAAAACAAAGCAGAGCAATATTATAAATATTCCGATAATATTATGCTTTTACTTGTCAAAAATGCAGAAGACACACAGTTAACGGTAGTGTCTAAGCACCCAATAGACTGCAAAATGAAAGGGAAATTATCATGAATAAAGAATATCACGTATCAAAAACAGGAAGCAATTTTAATGAAGGAACACAAAACGCACCTTTTTTAACAATTAATAAAGCGGCACAAAACGCAACATATGGCGACACCGTAATTGTGCACGAGGGCACATACCGTGAATGGGTAAAGCCGCTGTACGGTGGAAACGACGAGCAAAGCCGTATTGTTTACAAAGCGGCACATGGCGAAAAAGTTGTAATTAAGGGCAGTGAAGTAGTTGAAAATTGGGTAAATACAGAGGGTACTGTGTGGAAAGCCGTTATTGACAACAAAATTTTTGGCGGCTATAACCCGTATAAAGAATATTTGAACGGCGACTGGTACATGTACCCCACAGATAAGTCTGTGCACGCAGGTGATGTGTACTTAAACGGCAAATCTTTTTACGAGGCAAAAAGCATTGAAGATGTGAAAGCACCGCAAATTCGCACAGAGTACAAGCCACCACTGGGCGCAAGAATGGAGTATCTGCCGCACCCCGAAGACAGCAAGTATCAATACTTTGCAGATGTTCAAGACGAAACAACAACAATTTATGCTAATTTCCACGAGGCTAACCCAAATGATGAGCTTGTTGAAATTAACGTGCGAGAATGCTGTTTTTATCCTGAAAAATTGCATGTAAATTACGTAACAGTTTCAGGCTTTGAAATGGCACACGCCGCTAGTGGCTGGGCGCCGCCAACAGCAAACCAAATGGCAATGCTAGGCCCAAAATGGGCAAAAGGTTGGGTAATTGAAAACAACATTTTGCATGATGCGAAATGCAGTGCAATAAGCATAGGTAAAGAGGCATCAACAGGTGACATGGAGTGCACACGCTTTGAGCACAAACCCGGCTATCAAACACAGCTTGAAGCTGTATTTAAGGCGCTAGAAATAGGTTGGAAGAAAGAAAGCATTGGCTCGCACATTGTGCGAAATAACATAATTTACGATTGTGGGCAAAACGGAATTGTTGGGCATTTGGGCTGTATTTATAGTGAAGTTTATGGCAACCACATTTATAACATAGGCACAAAGCACGAATATTTCGGCTATGAAATTGCGGCAATAAAATTCCATTCGCCAATTGATGTGCGTATTTATAATAACAATTTACACGATAACACGCTAGGGTTATGGCTAGACTGGCAAGCACAGGGCACACGTGTTAGCCGCAATTTGCTTTACAACAACGACAGAGATTGCTGCATTGAGGTAACCCACGGCCCGCATATTGTAGACAACAACATTTTTGCGTCGAAATTCAACTTTGACAACCACGCACAAGGCGGCGCTTTTGTTAACAATTTGTGCTGCGGGCTTATGAAAAAGGTTAAAATTCTTGACAGGGCAACGCCTTACCACTTAGCCCACTCAACACAGGTTGCAGGCTATGCTTTTGTTGAGGGCGGAGATGACAGGCTTTACAACAACATGTTTGTGGGTGGTGCGACTTTTAATAACGACAAAGAATTTTGCGGTACAAATGGCTATGATAAAAACTGTGCAAGTTATGAAGAATATCACGAAAAAATTGTTGCAGGCGGCCAGTTTGACAAAATAAAATACGACGAGGTTGAACAGCCCGTTTACATAGACGGCAACATTTATTACAATGCCGCACAGCACTTTAGGGCAGAGAAAAACTACTGTGAGCAAAGCAGTTTTAACCCGAATGTGAAAATAACAGCCGAAGAAGACGGCACATATTTAGAGCTTGAAATAACACAAGAAATGCTAGACGTTAAAACACAAATTCACGGCACAAACACACTTGGCAAACCACGCATAGTAGATGTGCTTTTTGATGATTATAACGGCGAAAACATTGTTTTCGACACTGATTACAGCAAAAACAAACGTGCAGAAACCCCGACAGCAGGACCTTTTGAGGAGTTAAAAGCAGGGAAAAACCGCATTAAGGTTTGGTAAGCGAAAAACACAAATTAGGGTCTGAGACGAAATTTATATTTCGTCTCAGACCCTTGTTTATAGTTAAAACTTTTAAAACTATAATTCACCGCAAACAACTTTGCCCTCAAAAACAACTGCCTTAAGCGATAAATCTGCATTTAAAACTGCTATGTTTGCCGTTTTTCCATTGCATAAACTACCATATTTATCGTAAATTCCAAGTGTTTTTGCAGGGTTTACCGCCGCCGCCTTAACTGCGTCAAAAAGCGGTATGCCAAAGCTTACTGCTGTAACCATGCACTTCATTAAATCAGTTGCACTGCCTGCAATTGTGCCGTCTTTTAATGTTGCCAGGCTACCTTTTTTAATAACGTCTTGCCCTCCAAGTGTGTAATTACCGTCTGGCATACCTGTTGCACGCATACTGTCGCTTATTAAATTAACTCTATCAGCGCCAAAAAGCTTAAACACACTTCGCACCATTGCAGGGTGAATATGCACACCGTCACAAATAAGCTCCACTCTACAATCACTGTCTGCCGCCGCACCAACCGGCCCCGGGTCTCTGTGTGCAAAGGTGTTCATTGCGTTAAACAGGTGTGTCACCTCTTTTGCGCCGCTGTCAAGTGCCTTTAATGCAGTGTCGTATGTAGCCGCTGTGTGCCCTATTGATATTACTACATCTTTGTTGTAAGTTTTTATAAAATCCATTGCACCGTCAAGTTCAGGTGCAAGTGATACAATTTTTACAAGTCCATTTGCATCTTTTTGTAATTTTGCAAAAAGCTCTTTATCAGGGTTTCTAAGCCATTTTGCGTTTTGTGCGCCTTTTTTTGCCTCGCAGAAAAAAGGGCCCTCAAGCTGTATACCAACAAGTTTTGCGCCACTTTTTGCAGTTTCCTCATACTCTGCCGCCATTTTGCAAATTGTTTCAAGGTCGCTCTCGTCCAGTGTCATACCCGTAGGGCAATATTGCGTTACACCGCGCGATAGTTGATACTCGCACATTTTAGAAAGCCCTTCAATCTTACCGTCGGAAAAATCCTCTCCCACGCAGCCGTGGCTGTGCAAATCGCTAAGCCCGGGTATTATGTAACAACCGCTTAAATCTACTGCAATATCGCTATTTTTGTCCACAATCATGCCATTACTTACAAACAAATCTTTATTTACAAAGCCTTTATTAACATCAAAAACATTTGCATTTATTAAACGCATAATTTTTCGCCTGCCTCTACTAGTTTATGTAATGCAGCCTCGTCACCCACTAGCGTTACGTCCGGGTGAAGTTGTAAAATTGATGCAGGAACCTCCGGCATAACCGGCCCACGGAAAGCTTTTAACACAGCGTCTGCCTTGCCCTCTCCGCTAACAGTTACAAGTATTTTTTTTGCGTGCATTATGTTTTTTATGCCCATTGTAATTGCGCTTTTTGGCACTTTACTAACATCATCTTCAAAAAAGCGTGCGTTTGCCAGTAGTGTGCTCTGTGCTAGCTTAACCTCATGTGTGCCAAGCTCAAACGCAACACCCGGCTCGTTAAAGCCAACGTGCCCATTGTGCCCCATGCCAAGCAATTGTAAGTCTACACCGCCTAGAGATTTTATCTTTTCATCGTAATTTTCACACTCAACTTTTAAATTTTCTGCAAGACCGTTTGGCAAAAATGTGTTTTCGGGCGCAATATTTACATGCTCGAAAAAATTAGTTTGCATAAAATATCTGTAACTTTGGTCATGCTCTGCGCTAAGCCCAACATATTCATCTAGGTTCACGCTCCTAACTTGCGAGAACGACAAATCTCCCTTGTCGTACCATCTTACAAGCTGTTTGTATGCGCCAACAGGTGTTGAGCCTGTTGCAAGCCCTAAAACGCAATCGGGCTTAAAAATTACTTGCGCTGAAATTATGTTTGCGGCAGTACGAGACATGCCATAGTAATCTTTACACTGATAAACTCTCATTTTAATCTCCTATCACGTTAAATTTTCGGCAATGATGCCGCTGCTGCACTCTGCCCTACTCTGCGGAATTTTTCATCGGGCAATGCAGGTTTAATCTTTGCATTTACCTCGGGGTACTCGTCTGCCAAAATATTTTTGCAAACTGTTAATATAATATCGCCACCTTTGCCGCTCATAACTCTGCCAAGCAAAAGCACATGCTTAAAGCCGTACAAACTGTGGTAATTTACAAGTGTGTGCGCAAGGTATGCGCCAATTGTCTCGTATATTTTAACAGCTCGTGCATCATCATTTTGCATAAGCTCTTGCACAACTTTTAGCTTTTCAGCAGGGGATGCGCTTTCGTCAAGCTCAATACCTGCAACAGGTGCTAATTTTATAACGCTGTCTTGTGAAAAATATTTGCAACCTACACCTATATCAAGGCTCCACTCGTCTTGCATAGCGTTTGGGTTCATGTCTACAGGTGCAAAGGCAAGCTCATTAAGCCAGCCTGTAATGTTGCCGTCTTTATCTACAAAACCAACTGCCTCACTTGTGCCCATTGCAATGCCAAGCACATTGTTTTCATCAAGGCTAATTGCGCCCGCAAGTGCCGTTACATCGCCGTCATTGCAAACTTCCATCGGCACATCACCAATTTCTTTTACAGCTCTTATGTAGATATCACGCACTTTTTCCTTAAATAGCTCCTCGGGCACTTTCAAAAACAGTGACGCTGCTTTAGTCTCATTGTCTATGTAAATACCGGCAGAAGAAATACCTATTGCATCTACTCTCGGCATGTGCTGTGCCGCTGTTTTCATAGCACTTACTATACCGTCAAAGTGGTAATCGGGGTCAGCCGTTGTCTTGGGGTACCACACAACCTCTTCGCTAAAAACACTCTCGCCGTCAATTACAGCCGAGACTTTTCTGTCGCTTCCGCCTGCGTCAAAACCTATGCGGCAACCACCCATGTGCCTGCCAACTGCCTTACCACTACCTTTTTCTTCGGGCACATTGTCAACGCGTTTAACACAAAATGGCTTGCCGTAAATGTTATCCATAAAGTTAAAATCAAATTTATGTTTGCCGTTTTCGCTGTATCTGTTTGCAATTTCAGCGCAGACAGCCTCGTCTCCGCTCAAATATACACAAAAACCGCCTTTCATCCAAAGCATCATTTTCACAAGTCTGTCAATGTAAAAAACATCTGCCTCAAACATGTTTTGTGTGCCATGTATAAATGTTTTGTGCACTGCCACCTGCCCGTTACTGCGTTCAAGAGCAATATCAAATTTCTTGTTTGCTGTTTTTAAAAATGCTTCATTAAACGTATAAGCAGGTATAAAGTCTGGGTCTAATACGGGTTTGTTTTTCAAATTAGTTTCAATGTTTAAATATTTCATCTTCAACCTCACTGTTACATAGCGGTTACATACTACTATTATATTTTATATTATAAGTTAATAATAAAACAAATAAAATGTCAAAAAATATATTAATTTTGTATAATTGTATTTCGAGATAAAAAAAATAAAGGGTTTAATAAAAAAAAATGGCTATAACTACCGCCGTCGTCGGTGATTATAGCCATTTTAAATTAAAACAAATACGTTTTTAAAGCCTTATTTGCTAGCACCCGTAAGCGGGGAAATAGCCGTTGTTGGCTCTGTCGTGCTTGATGTAGGCGCAACTATTGTAAAGTTTGTAGTAACATTTCCAAAACTGTTTACTATTGTTATGCTGTGTGTGCCTAGGGGCAAGCTTGCGGTGTATTTGCCGCTTAATGTTACAATTGTACTGCCATTTACTGCGCTTGCGTTTTCGTTGTCAACGCCATTTGTATGCACCGTTTGTGTTTTGCCGTCGTTTGTTTTTACTTCAGTTTGTATGTAAAAATCAAAATCGCCGGTGCTATTAATTGTAAAGCTGCTTCCTTGTGGTATTGTTTGGTTTTCGCCATGGGTTATTATTGGTTTTTCGTTTTCTAACATTACTGTAACAGCCCATTCTTGTTTTGTGGTGCCGTCCTCTGCCGTAACTGTGTAATTTACAGTGTTTGTAAAATCTTGCTCCGCAAGGCTTGCAGGGGTTATGCTTGCGCCACTGCTTAGTGCTATTGTCGGCTTAAGGGTTGTTACATCAGTACCAACAGGCATTGTTATTGCTATTCTGTGGTTGGTTTTGTCAATGCTACCACTTACACCATTAATTGTAAAGGCTGTTATGTTTGTCTCATTGCTTTTCTCAACCGCTACTGTTACTGTCCAATCTTGTGTTATGGTAGTGTCTTCTGCTGTTACTTTGTAGGTAACAGGGTTTGTAAAGTCTTGCTCTACAAGGCTTGCAGGGTTTATACTTGCACCCTCGCTTACTGTTATTGTTGGCTTAAGGGTTGTTACATCAGTGCCAAAAGGCATTGTTATTGTTACTTTGTGGTTGGTTTTGTCAATGCTACCACTTATACCATTGATGGTAAAGGCTGTTATGTTGGCTTCATTGTTTTTCTCAACCGTTACTGTTACTGTCCAATCTTGTGTTATGGTAGTGTCTTCTGCTGTTACTTTGTAGGTAACAGGGTTTGTAAAGTCTTGCTCTACAAGGCTTGCAGGGTTTATACTTGCACCCTCGCTTACTGTTATTGTTGGCTTAAGGGTTGTTACATCAGTGCCAAAAGGCATTGTTATTGTTACTTTGTGGTTGGTTTTGTCAATGCTAGCACTCACACTATTAATGGAAAAGGCTGTTATATCTGTTTCTGTTTTTAATGGAGGTATTACTTTAAACTCTTTTGTAACATTTGGATAGGAACTATTTGTATAAAGCACACGGTAATCACCCAAATCCTTAACTTCGCTATCGTTCCATGCAGTGCCGTTTTGTTTTTGCATTACGCCGGCACTCCAGCCCGTAACAACAAAATTTTTACCCATAATTATTTGGTTTGCTAAGCTTGGGCTTACTGTAATCGGGCTACCTGTATAATAATAAGTATTATTTACATCTGTAATATCCTCGGATTTTAGTATATTTGTGTTAAACGTGCCGGTGCCTGCAAGCGTGCCTGCACCTTCAAGTGTGCCGTTGTTTGTTAATGTGCCACTGTTTGTAAGCGTTGTGTTTGCGCCTATTGCAAGGGTTTTATTTTCTTCTATATAAAGTATTTTGCCGCTTGGTATTTCTGCATTTGTAGCAAGGGTTGGTGTGCTGTAAACTTTGCCATTGCTATTGCCCTCAAATATTACACCACTCCAAGATGCTTTTTTGCTGACATCAGAAATAGCCGCGACTCCGCTGTCGCCATTTGCAATAATAAAGGCATTGCCGCTTGAGCCGTCTGTTGCTGTTGTTGTAAATGCAGCTCCGCCTATACCTACGTTGTTTTTTCCACCTTGTGCATTTGTTATAGTGCCGCCGCTTATTATTATTGTGCCACTGTCGGCACCGTTGTATCCGGCACCTATGCCTGCGCCGCCATCAAAAGAAGAGCTTCCACCTTGCGCTAATTTTATAATACCGCCGCTTATTTCTATTGTGCCGCTTGCACTTTCAAAGCCTCCGCCTATACCTGCCGCTTCTTCGCCACCTTGCGCTATATTAATTATTGCGCTACCACTTATTTTTATCTCGCCGCCTGCGGCGTTAGCGCCTCCGCCTATACCTGCCGCTTCTTCGCCACCTTGCGCTGTCTTAATTATTGCGCTACCGCTTATTTTTATCTCGCCGCCTGCGGAGTCATTGCCGCCGCCTATGCCTGCGCCGCTTGAACCGTATTGGCCTTCTCCGCCTGTGGCTGTTATTTCACCGCCACTTATGTTTATTGCGCCAGCACCTGCTGTCGATATAGTACTATTTGCGCCACTACCTATGCCTGCGCCGCCGGTATAATCGCCTGCACCACCTGTGGCTGTTATTGTACCGCCGTTTATGTTTATTGTACCGCCGCCACCATTCATGCCGCTGCCTATGCCTGCGCCGCCGCCGGCATAAGGAGCGCCACCACCTGTAGCTGTTATTGTGCCGCTGTTTATGTTTATTGTGCCTGCCTCACCTCTGTAACCACCACCTATGCCTGCAGCGCCTGAGCCACCGTTTGCGTTTGTTATTATTGCGCTGTTGCTTATTGTTATTGTGCCGCCGTCGCGGTTACCGCCAGCACCTATGCCTGCGCCGCCGCCGCCGTGTTCATAGTCGCCGCCTTGTGCTGTTGTTATTGTGCCGCCGTTTATTGTTATTGTGCCGCCGTCGCCGCTGTAGCCGCTGCCTATGCCTGCGCCGCCACCGCTGCCTTGTGCTGTTGTTATTGTGCCACCATTTATTGTTATTGTGCTGCCGCCGCCACCGTTGCCGTTGCCTATGCCTGCGCCGCCGTCGCCGCCTTGTGCTGTTGCTATAATGCCCCCATTTATGTTGATTATACCGCCATGTTTATTCCATTCGCTGCCTATACCTGCGCCGTTTTCGCCGCCAATGGCAATTAGCGTGCCTGTGGAAGCTGCCGTTATATTAAGCGTAGCAGTAGTGCTTTTCAACTGTAAGCCGGATTCATTAGGCCCACTTTTTAGTGTGTTAACGCTACCGTCTGCCAGCGTTATATTTGCCGTGGCATTGCCTGCAATTTCAAAAGCAGAAGTATCACGTACCGCCGCCAAATCTATATTTACGCCGTCTAGGGTAAGGTTTGCGCTTGTGCCGTCTCGCACCACAATTTTGTCTGTGGTAGGTGTTTCCGGGGTTGTATTTTTAATGGTTAAATTTTTATCGCTTAAAATAGTTAGCGTTGTAGTATAACTGTCATAACTGTAGTCATCACCAATCGTACCACCCGTAACCTCAAAAGCACCAACTGACTCCGCCAATACCGTTATAGAAAAGCATGATAAAATTACCGTTATAACGGCAAAAGTGCAAAAGCTTGATAAAATTTTGTTTTTTAATTTTAGTAGTTGTAGTTTTTTCATAGGTACTCCCTTGTTAAGATATTTTATATTATAATTGGTAATGCAGTGTTTTTGGCATAATTTTATACACATACATTATTATGCCACATTTTTTTTGTAAAATCAACTATCCAAACGACTAGGTTTGGTATTTTTTTAAAAATATTTTATTTTAACGGCTTATTTCGGCTTATTTGCCTTTTAAACTGTAATATGACTCGCTAAGTGAATATTTTCAAAAAACTTCATACAAGTTAAGAAAAAATCACTCAAAGCCTCTTACTTTTGCTAACTTATAAAACAAAAAACTAACCTGTACCCTCTTATCAAAGAGAGCACAGGTTAGAAAATTCAAAGTTTTTTGAGGGGCTTTTTTACAAAAAAGCGAGATTACTCTGTGATTTTTGTAACGATGCCAGAACCTACTGTACGTCCGCCTTCACGGATAGCAAAACGTAGGCCTTCTTCCATAGCGATAGATGTGATCAAATCAACATCCATGTCTACGTCGTCACCAGGCATACACATTTCTGTGCCAGCCGGTAGAGTAACTATGCCTGTAACGTCAGTTGTACGGAAGTAGAACTGTGGGCGATAGTTGTTAAAGAACGGAGTATGACGGCCGCCCTCTTCTTTTTTAAGCACGTAAACGTGACCTGCAAATTTTGTGAAAGGTTTGATAGAACCTGGTTTTGCAAGAACTTGTCCACGCTCGATATCTTCACGTGTTACACCACGTAGCAATGCGCCAACGTTGTCGCCTGCTTGTGCGTAATCAAGAGTTTTACGGAACATCTCAAGACCTGTAACAGTTGTTTTGCCGATTTCTTCTTTCAAACCAACAATCTCAACCTCTTCGCCTGTTTTGATTTCGCCACGCTCTACACGACCAGTTGCAACAGTACCACGGCCTGTGATTGTCATTGTGTCTTCAACAGGCATTAGGAAAGGTAGATCTTTTGCGCGCTCAGGTGTAGGAATGTAGCTATCAACAGCATTCATAAGCTCTAGGATGCAAGCATACTCAGGAGCGTCAACGTCTGTTGATGAGCTCTCAAGAACTTGTAGACCAGAACCACGAACGATAGGTGTGTCATCGCCTGGGAACTCATACTCTGTTAGAAGCTCACGAATTTCCATCTCAACTAGGTCAAGAAGCTCTTCGTCATCAACTTGGTCAACTTTGTTCATGAAAACAACGATGTAAGGAACGCCAACTTGGCGAGAAAGAAGAATGTGCTCACGTGTTTGTGGCATAGGGCCATCTGCTGATGAAACAACAAGGATAGCACCGTCCATTTGTGCAGCACCTGTGATCATGTTTTTAACATAGTCAGCATGTCCTGGGCAGTCAACGTGTGCATAGTGACGGTCAGCTGTCTCGTACTCAACGTGTGCTGTGTTGATTGTGATACCACGCTCGCGCTCTTCAGGAGCTTTGTCGATGTTTGCGTAATCTGTGAACTCTGCATTACCTCTCATTGCAAGAACTTTTGTAATAGCAGCTGTCAATGTTGTTTTACCGTGGTCAACGTGACCGATTGTACCAATGTTAACATGGGGTTTATTACGTTCAAATTTTGCTTTTGCCATTCTAATATGTCCTCCTTTTTTATAAGACCTTATTCATAATTGTAATTCTACTAAAATATAAGAAAAAAAGCAAGCATTTTTAATATTATTATGTTAAATTTCTATTAAATTAGCTGTCCTTTTTGCTTCTGCCTGCCATAATTTGCTCTGCAATGCTCTTAGGCACATCAATGTAGTGGCTTGGTTCCATAGAATACTGTCCCCTACCTTGTGTTTTACTGCGCAAGTCTGTTGCATAGCCAAACATGTTTGAAAGCGGTACTTGTGCGTTAATTTGTTGTGAGCCGCTTCTTGCCTCAGTACCTTGAATGTTACCGCGGCGTGAGCTTACATCGCCAATAACGTCGCCCATGTAATCATCGGGCACGATAACAGCAACTTTCATGATAGGCTCTAGGATAACGGGGTCAGCTTTCTTCATAGCGTCTTTAAATGCCATAGATGCGGCAATTTTAAATGCCATCTCAGAAGAGTCAACCTCATGGTAAGAACCATCATAAAGTGTAACTTTAACGTCAACAACAGGGTAGCCAGCCAAAACGCCGGCTTGCATTGCACCTTGTATACCTTGGTCAATTGGGTTGATGTATTCTTTAGGAATACTACCGCCTGTAATTGCGTTAACAAACTCATAACCTTTGCCCGACTCGTTGGGCTCAACTTTAATTTTAACGTGACCGAATTGACCTTTACCACCCGATTGACGAGAGTATTTTGTGTCTTGGTCAACGTTGCGACGAATTGTCTCACGGTAAGCAACTTGAGGTGCACCAACGTTAGCCTCAACTTTGAACTCACGGAGCAAACGGTCAACTATAATCTCAAGGTGGAGCTCGCCCATACCTGCAATAATAGTTTGTCCTGTCTCTTCGTCTGTGTATGTTTTAAATGTTGGGTCTTCCTCTGCAAGTTTTGACAGTGCAATACCCATTTTTTCTTGGCCTGCTTTTGTTTTTGGCTCAATAGCAACACGGATAACAGGTTCCGGGAAGTCCATGCTCTCTAAGATAACAGGGTGCTTCTCATCACAAAGTGTGTCGCCTGTAGTTGTGTTTTTAAGACCAACAGCAGCAGCTATATCACCTGCATAGCAAACGTCAATATCTTGACGGTGGTTTGCGTGCATTTGAAGTATACGCCCCATACGCTCGCGGTTGCTTTTTACAGAGTTGTAAACTGTTGAACCTGCTGAAACAGTGCCTGAATATACGCGGAAGAAGCAAAGTTTACCTACAAACGGGTCTGTTGCAATTTTAAATGCAAGAGCAGCAAAAGGTTTGCTGTCGTCTGATGGGCGTGTTTCCTCTTCTTCTGTGTCGGGGTTAACACCTTTGATATCTTCGATATCAGTAGGTGCTGGCATGTAGTCGATAACTGCGTCAAGCAATTTTTGCACGCCTTTGTTTTTGTACGATGTACCACAAACAACAGGAACAATTTTGTTATCAATTGTAGCTTTGCGAAGTGCAACTTTTAGCTCGTTTATAGAAATCTCCTCGCCCTCGAGGTATTTCATCATGATGTCTTCGTCTGTATCAGCAATTGCCTCAACAAGAGCTTCTCTGTACTTTTCAGCCTTTTCTTTAAGGTCGTCGGGAATATCTTCCACGCGTACATCTTTGCCTAAATCATCATAATAAATGTCGGCTTTCATCTCTAGCAAGTCCACAATACCTCTAAATGCCTCTTCAGCGCCTATTGGCAATTGAATGGGGATTGCGTTAGTTTTTAGCCTGTCTAAAACCATGTCCATAACGCGGAAGAAATCCGCACCCATGATGTCCATTTTATTAATGTAAATCATACGTGGAACACGGTATTTGTTAGCTTGATGCCACACTGTCTCAGACTGTGGCTCAACACCGCCCTTAGCACACATAACTGTTACACTGCCGTCAAGAACGCGAAGTGAGCGCTCAACTTCAACAGTAAAGTCAACGTGTCCGGGTGTGTCAATAATATTTACCCTGTGTCTTGCTTTTTTAGCTTTAGCAGGGTCGTTTTGCAAATCGGAATGGCTCCAATAACATGTTGTAGCAGCAGAAGTAATTGTAATACCTCTTTCTTGCTCTTGCTCCATCCAGTCCATTGTAGCGGCACCGTCGTGAACTTCACCGATTTTGTGCGTAATACCTGTATAATACAGTATACGCTCGGTTGTAGTCGTTTTGCCGGCGTCGATATGAGCCATAATGCCGATGTTTCTGGTCATCTCCAGAGAGACGTCTCTTGGCATACTAAACTCCATTCTGCCGTTTTACATTGACACCCAATATAACAAAAGCTCCAAAAACGGCATTCAGAGTTTGCAAAGTGTGTCCGCATTTGCCGCTTATAACGGCAAGCGGCGTGCCAATTTAATTTTAACTAGCAAGTAATAAAGCGCAAAGATTAATATCTGAAATGTGCAAATGCTTTGTTTGCCTCTGCCATTTTGTGTGTATCTTCGCGTTTTTTGCAAGCATTACCACTGCCATTGCAAGCATCCATAATCTCGCCTGCCAAACGCTCGCGCATTGTGCGCTCGTTACGGTTGCGAGAATATAGTGTTAGCCAGCGCAAGCCTAAAGTCTCACGGCGGTCAGGGCGTACTTCCATTGGTACTTGGTATGTTGAACCACCCACGCGGCGTGCTTTAACCTCTAGCACAGGCATAATGTTTTCAAGTGCTTTCTCAAAGCTCTCAAGTGGGTCGTTTCCTGTTTTTTCTTTTACGATATCAAACGCATCGTAAACAATTTTTTGCGCAACGCCTTTTTTGCCGTCATACATAATGCTGTTGATTAAACGTGTAACCATTTTTGATGAGTATAACGGATCTGCAAGAACATCGCGCTTAGCAATATTTCCTCTTCTTGGCATCTTTCTTCCCTCCTTCATATTAATGATATCATTGGTACTCGAAAGTAATAAAAAACTCCCGTACTGCTTTATAAAGAGGTATATTTATATATATAAAAGCCTCTTTTAGGGCAAGTATCGTTTAAATAGGGTTTGCTTTTTTTACTTATTTAGCACCGGCCTTTGGACGTTTTGCACCGTATTTTGAACGGGCTTGGCCGCGGTTAGCAACGCCTTGTGTATCTAATGTACCACGAATAATATGGTAACGTACACCCGGCAAGTCTTTAACACGTCCGCCGCGAATCAAAACAACGCTGTGCTCTTGAAGGTTGTGGCCGATACCAGGGATATACGAAGTAACTTCGATACCATTTGAAAGACGCACACGAGCAACTTTACGAAGCGCTGAGTTAGGTTTTTTAGGTGTCATTGTACGAACAGCTGTGCAAACTCCACGTTTTTGTGGTGAGCTTTTATCCGTATATGCTTTCTTTTTGGAGTTGTATCCTTTTTGCAAAGCCGGAGCTGTTGACTTTTTCACCAAAACTTCACGACCTTTGCGTACAAGTTGGTTAAATGTTGGCATTATTTTCTCCTTTCTTAATAAATTTTATACATATTTTTGGGCAATACACCCAAAACTGCGCATTGTTTTGGCAAGACAAAACACGCCTAAACGGCGCAGTACATATATTTTACACCTATTTTGCTTTGTTGTCAACATGTAAGATGAGTTTTTTGTAAGGAATTTATTTTTTGTGGTAGCTTTCGGCTTTGAGCTTATATAATGTATGGGTGTATTTCATGGAGGCGCCCCCAAACAAAGACTTCGCAAAAACTAAAGCAAATTTCTGTCATATATTATAAATGTTGATGGGGCCGCCCTTATATTATGTAAGAGCAGCCCTTTTGTATTATTTATTACTAATTATAAATATAGATAAAAAACTAATTTTTACCGCTTGTACTTTGCGTATTACCGGTCTACCTAAATTACGCGCGTGATTTTGCAATAAACCTAATAAGCACAATAACAAGTACCAAAACAGCAATTACAAGTGCTAAAATTATCGTAGTAACAGCAATTACACTTGTTTTCATTCTTTTTGCTAAACTCATAATGTTAAAACCCCTTATATTTTTTTAGATAGATAATGATTGTAACATATATGTAACTGGTTAACGGCACCCTTAGTACTTACTGTTAACCTTTTGTTAATTTTACAAAACGATTGCTCACGGTGTTTTTTGTTAAAACGCCTTTTAAAAGTTGATAAATATTTTCACAAAATTGCTATATATTGCGCAAAGCTTGTTTTGCACAAAAAAATGTTGACAAACTTATAAAATGAGCATAAACTTTCTTTAATACTATAATATGTAAAAAACTTGAATGGTGGTAACCAACATGAGCATTACTGTTACGATTAACAACGATATTAAAATAAAAGCAGAGCGCGGCACGCTACTTTCTGATGTTCTTTGTTTACATGGAGCAAATGAGGTGACGGCTAGTGGGTTATCTATACCACCCATGCCCTGCGGTGGTATGCAAAAATGCAAAAAGTGCAAGGTTAAAGCAAGCGGTGCGCTTTCTGCAATGACTAGTGCAGAAAAAGAGGCTTTAACACAGGAGGAAATATCAGAGGGCATACGCTTTGCATGTTTTTGTAAAGCAGAGGGTAATTGCAACATTTACTTGAATGATGAGAGTAGTGCTAAGGTAAAATCCGACGGCATTTTGCCAAAATTTGATATTGACCCACCCTTTAAATCATACGGTGTAGCAGTGGATATTGGTACAACAACAATTGCCACGCACCTTTATAACAGCACAGGTGCACTGCTGTGCAAAGCAACAAGCCAAAACCCACAAACGCGCTATGGGGCAGACGTTATAACGCGCATAGGTTACGCACTGGAGAGTACAGAAAACATGCAAATTATCGCTGCTTGTGTTCGTGACAAAATAAACGAGCTTATCAAAGAGATGTGCGAGAGCGAAAACATATCCCCACTTGAAATTGACAGCGCCGTAATAGTTGGCAACACCACCATGCTGTATTTATTGACAGAGCGCAACCCCGACTGCCTTTCACACGCACCTTTTGAGGCAGACTACTTGTTTGATGCACACATAAACGGCAAAGAAATTCGCCTTATTATTGAAAACGCAGACGTATACCTTCCACCTTGCATCTCCTCATTTGTTGGGGCAGACATTACCTCCAGTATACTTGCAAGCGGCATGTGCAACACGCCTTTGACAAGCTTGCTTGTAGACATTGGCACAAATGGTGAAATTGCACTGTGGCACGAGGAAAAACTACTCTGCTGTTCCACTGCGGCAGGCCCTGCGTGTGAGGGCGCAGGCATAACAATGGGCATGAACGGCACAAAAGGCGCAATTGACCATGTTTTTGTAGATAATGGCGCAATAACCGTGCACGTAATTGGCGACACAGAGCCAATAGGCATTTGCGGTAGCGGTGTTATAGACGCTGTATCGTGCCTTTTGCAGACAGAAGACATAGACGAAACAGGTTTCATGGAAGATGAAGAGGCTGTTTTGTCGGGCAATGTTGTGTTTACACAAAAGGATGTACGCATGATACAACTTGCAAAAAGTGCAATTTGCGCCGGCATTGACACCATAGTGGAGCAAAAAGGCTTGATATTTGACAAGTTAACCACATTTTATGTAGCAGGTGGTTTTGGCAGTTATCTCAATATAGAAAGTGCGGCAAACATTGGGCTTGTACCAAAAAAAGCACCGCAAAAAGCGGCTGTTTTGGGTAATGCTGCGCTTATGGGTGCATGTGCAATGTTGCTTTCAGAGCAAATGTGTAAAAAGGCAACAACAATTGCAAACAGTGCATCGGCAATAGATTTATCAACAAGCAGTATATTCAACAACAAATATACCGAAGGTATGTTTTTTTAATCTTCTCATATACAACTTCATAAATAAACGTTGATATTATGATGTGTTATTGTTGCTTATGTATTTTTTGTATGGTATAATTTAATGTATAATTTAATAAGAATTTATGGTGTAGTGCGGTAAAAAAATGCTATTTTACCACACTTTACAAATGCAGTATGCACAGGGCAAAAAGACAAAGTTGCCCGAAAACAAAGACTTTTCAAAAAACAGAGCAAAATTTTGCCGGATAAAGCAAAGATTGCAATTAATATTGTATGTATTAATAAGCATTTTTGTAAAATATGACAGAGTTTTGCCGACGTTATTTGTAAAGGAGACTTCGGGGTAGTTTCGAGACACACCTTCGAATACAAGCCCTATTTTACATTTTTAATTATCTGCAAGAGATTTACGTATCAACAAGGTGCTGTAAAAAACAGCTCAACTCTTTTAAGGAGTGACATCTTATGAAAAACAAAAACTGGTGGAAAGAAGAAGTTATATACCAAATTTACCCCATGAGCTTTTGCGACACTAATGGCGATGGCATTGGAGATTTGCCGGGCATTATTTCTAAACTCGACTACTTGAAAGAGCTTGGCGTTGGAGGCATTTGGCTGTCTCCTGTTTATGCCTCGCCAAATAAAGACAACGGCTATGATATAAGCGACTATTGCAGTGTGCACGAAAACTACGGCACCATGCAAGACATGGACACGCTTATTGAGGAAGCTAAACAGCGCGATATTAAAATAATTATGGACCTTGTTATAAACCACACCTCAGACAGGCACGAGTGGTTTCAAAAAAGCAGGCGCAAAATAGAGCCATACACAGACTACTATATCTGGCGCAAGGGCAATAACGGCAAAAAACCAAACAACTGGACAGGTTTTTTCGGCGAGGATTGCTGGGTTTATGACGACATGCGCGGAGAGTATTATTTACACCTTTTTGCAAAAGAACAGCCTGATTTAAACTATTCAAATGAGAACGTGATAGAATCTGTAAAAGAGGCTATGAAATTTTGGCTTGACAAAGGTGTTGCAGGCTTTAGGTGCGATGTTATTAACATATTGTACAAGACAACACTGGCAGACGGCAAACCTCAAATTGCGCTTGTAGGGCTTGAGCACTACTGCTCCAGCGCGGGCACACACAAGGTACTAAACCGCCTTAACAGCGAAGTTTTTGAGCCATATAACTGCTATACCGTGGGCGAAACAGTTTTTGTTAACCCACAGCGCGCTAAAGATTTAATAGACCCAAGCCGCCACGAGCTTGACACAATTTTCTCCTTTGAGCACATGGAGACGGACTGTTATTTTGTAAAGTGGTTTATACGTAAATTTTCACCAAACAAGTTCTTGAAAACTTTGTCACACTGGCAAAAAGAGCTTAATTGGAACACAATTTACTTTGAAAACCACGACCAGCCTCGCAGTGTTTCGCGCTTCGGCAGCGACACACTTTACCCTCGCGAGAGTGCAAAAGCGCTTGCAATACTGCTACTATGCTTAAAAGGCACACCGTTTATATTTGAGGGGCAAGAAATTGGCATGACTAACTTTGACTTTAACAGCATGTGCCAGGTGCGTGATGTTGAGAGCAAAAACATATGGGAGCTTACAAAAAAACTTGGTTTCCCTGATAAAATGCGCTGGAACATGATAAAGACAAAAGGCCGTGACAATGCAAGAACCCCAATGCAGTGGACAGATGATGAAAACGGTGGTTTTACAACCGGTACACCATGGCTTGGAGTTAATGCAAACCACAAAACAATTAACGTTAAAAGTCAAGAGGGCGACGAATACAGTGTTTTAACTTTTTACAAAAAACTTATTGCTTACAGAAACAGCAGTGACATATTAAAGAAAGGTGATTACAAAGAGATTTACTGTAAAAACGGCGTATTTATTTTTGACAGAATCCTCGGCAGTGAAAAATTGCGCATAGCCGTAAACCTAACAAACAAACTGCAAGATGCACCCGTTTGTGGCAGTGCCTTATTCTCAAGCTACAGCGAAACAGAAGTTTGTGAGACACTTTTGCCATATGAGGCTGTTATATTGAGGGCTGTTAAGGTTTAGGTAATATCAAAGTATATTAATAAGCCCGTGCAGTGCGAACTCGGTTCAAATTACATTGGGCTTGATTAGATATGTACAAATAATAAAAAGGTTGTGGTAATATGCAAAAACAGGATAAGCGCAACATGGTTTTTTATGGGCTTGGTACAATCGGCAGAGACATGTTTTATGCCTTTATTGCTAACGCACTTATTTACTATTTATCAAGCGTTTTAGACTTACCTCTTAATATATTTATTGCAACCTCTACCGTGTTCACAATTTTGCGTGTTATTGACGCTTTAAATGACCCTCTTATGGGGCTGCTTATTGACAACAACACGGGTGCACAGCGCAGTAAGTACAAACCGCCGCTTGCTTTTGGTGGCATAATAGGTGCTGTTTGCTACATGGTAATTTTTACAGACTTTGGCCTTAGAAATTACTGGTTTGTTGTAATTTTTGCAATTGCTTACTTACTTTGGGACGTGTTTTACGGGCTTAATGACATTGCATATTGGTCAATGTTGCCCTCGCTAAGCGTTGAGCAAAAAGTGCGCGAGAGAATTGGTGCATTTGCAAGAATTTGCGCAAACGTGGGTATGTTTGCAGTAATTGTTGCATGGCAGCCCGTAACTCAAATGCTTGGAAATGCACTAAACAACGCACAACTAGGGTGGTTTTTCTTTGCACTTTGTGTAACGGTTTTAATGATACTTTTCTCTCTTTTCACACTGTTTGGTGTTAAAGAAAAAAGAGAGATGTTTAAAGAAAAAGATGATAAAACTACTTTTAAAGGTATTGCTTACGTCTTTTCAAATAACGACCAACTTCTTTGGACAACACTCTCAATGTCACT
This sequence comes from uncultured Bacteroides sp., assembly GCA_964371675.1. GTDB lineage: Bacteria > Bacillota > Clostridia > Oscillospirales > Ruminococcaceae > Ruthenibacterium. The sequence goes on from CAYJNL010000001.1 coordinate 89,583, forward strand.
TTTCACAATAGGTTATTTAACCACCACGTCTTTTGCAATTTATTACATGGAGTACGTTTTTGGCAATATTGGCATGTACAGCGTTTTGGCGGCAGTACTCGGCGTTGCGCAAATTACAGCACTTGTTATCTTTCCGCTTATATCTAAGTTTTTAACAAGAGAAAAATTTTATTTGCTTGCCACAGTGCTAATCTGCACAGGCTATGCAATTTTCTGGTTTGGCGAAAACAGCATGATCATCCTTGCTATTGCCGCAATTTTTCTTTTTGTAGGGCAGGCTTTTGTGCAACTTTTAATGCTGATGTTTTTATCAGACACAATTGAGTATGGGCAGTGGAAATTAGGCAAGAGAAACGAGAGCCTTATTTTTTCTGTGCAACCTCTTATTAACAAAATAGGTGGCGCTATTTCTATGGGTATTGTAAGCTACGGTATTGTTGCCTCGCACATAAAAACAGGCGAGGTTGTAGCAAGCAGTATCCCTGATAGCGGAAAGTTCACCATTAAAATTTTAATGCTTGTTGTACCGCTTGTATTTATAATTTCGGGGTACATTATATATAGGCTTAAATTTAAAATAACAAAAAATGTGTACGACAATATTATAACCGATTTAAAAGCGCGCGGTGAACTTGGTGCAGATTAATGTTATCCCAATTACTCTTTTGTAAAAGTAAGATATGCTTTATTTTCTTTATTTGCAGAAATATTCTTATTTCAACTTGTAAAATCTGTACTTAATATGATATTATTGTACATATTAATGACAATTTTTATTAACTACTGATTTTTATACTAAACAAAGATAATAACACAAAATTAGCGTTAAAATTGTGCTAATTTGTTTTACTAAGGCTTGCTTTCAAAAGGAACTGTTCTTAAAAACGGCACATGCAAAAAAATCTCCATTCTGTACGGAGATATATTAAACTACTTGTGCTATGCACAGAATGGAGATTTACATTATGAATTTCAAACCAAACAAAAAAACTTTTTTGCACTTATTCTTTCTACTAGCAGGCATTGTGCTTTTTGCATGGATTTTATTTAATCTGTCAGACTTCACATCGTGGGTTTCAGGCATTTTGCAAGTGTTTACACCGCTTATTTTAGGCTTTTGTATGGCATTTGCAATTAACGTACCAATGAAATTTCTTGAGCGTTACATTATGCCAAACACAGAAAAACAAAACTTAAAAACAATAAGGCGCGTAATTTGCCTTTTAATAGCACTTGTTATTGTGCTAACTATTTTGGCAATTGTTTTTATACTTGTTATACCCGAGTTTATTAACGCCATTGTCTTGCTTGTAAACAGCATTATTACTGCTGCGCCACAAGCATATGACTGGTTTTTAAACAACACTGCACTAAGTAGCGAAATTGAAACCGTAATTAGCTCGCTTAATTTAGACATTGCAAAAATAAGCAGCGACCTTTTAGCATACGTTACAAACAGTGCATCTACTATACTTGGCAGTGCTTTTACACTTGTAACAAGCATAACGGGCGGTGTTGCAAACTTTTTCATTGCATTTATATTCGCACTTTACATTTTGTTTGGCAAAGAAAAACTTAAACACCAATTTTCAACGTTGTTCCATGCTATTTTCCCCGATAAAGTTGTAGGTGGCATAGCATATATAGCAAGAGAAACTTCTGACTCTTTTGCAAAATTCATAACAGGGCAATGCACGGAGGCTTGTATTTTAGGTTTGTTATCATTTGTTGGCATGACAATTTTCGGGTTCCCCTACGCAACAATGATAAGCGCGCTTGTTGGCGTGCTTGCGTTAATTCCTATAGTTGGTGCAATTTCGGGCTCCATAATAGGTGCATTCATGATTTTACTTGTAGACCCACTTCAAGCGCTTTGGTTTATACTATACTCTATTGCACTGCAACAATTTGAGGGCAATGTAATTTATCCGCGTGTAGTTGGCACAAGCGTTGGTTTGCCCGGCATTTGGGTTTTGGCGGCAATTACGGTAGCAGGTAGCCTTTTTGGCATGGTTGGTATGCTTGTTGCAGTTCCTATTTGCAGTGTTATATACTCCCTTACAAAACAAATTGCAAAGCAAGGCGTTGCTAAAAAAGAGCTTGCAAAAAAAGCACATGAGGCACATGTTGAAAGCAAAACCTATATAAAAGATGCAATAGTCAGTGTTATTTCAGAAGACTATGCAAAAGAAGAGAGTATTGAAAAAGCACAAAAATCTTGATAAAACTAAGGCAGTGGCTTGAAACAAGCCACTGCCTTTAAATTTTATATTGCTTAATTTACTTTATTATCTCTAAAATTTTAGCCTTAATTTTGCCTGCTGTTGGAATCCAGTCGTCCTCAAGATGTGCAGAGAACGGGATATGTGCGTGTGGCGGAATAACCCTCATTACAGGTTTTTTCAAGCTATCAAATGCTTGCTCTGTAATTTGTGCCGATATATCTGCTGCCATGCCACAACGAGGGTAAGATTCGTCTACAACTATAACTTTACCTGTTTTCTTAACAGATTTCAAAATTGTATCCATATCAAGCGGTGAAATTGTTCTTGGGTCAATAACTTCAACCGAGACACCCTCTTTTTCAAGCTCTTCTGCTGCCTGCATGCTCTCCCACACCATTCTATGAAGTGCCACAACTGTTACGTCTGTGCCCTCTTTCACAATTTTAGCCTCGCCGAATGGTATGTAGTATTCGCCCTCCGGCACTTCGCACTCTCTCACATATGATTTTTTGTGCTCTAAAAATACAACCGGGTCATTGTCTTTAATTGCTTGTAACATCAAGCCTTTTGCATCATAAGCGTTAGACGGTGTTACAACTTTAAGCCCCGGTATAGATGCAAACATGTTATACAAAATTTGAGAGTGCTCGCCACCTGCTCTGTAACCTGCGCCACACGGCATACGCAAAACCATAGGAATAGGTTTTTTGCCACCATATAAATAGAATAACTTTGCAGCTTGGTTGAATAGCTGGTCATAGCAAACACCTATAAAGTCAACATACATAATTTCAACAATAGGTCTTTTGCCTGCAAATGCCGCACCTATACCCATGCCCAAAAAAGCCGTCTCTGATATTGGCATGTCAATAACTCTTTCACGCCCAAATTTTGTTGCAAGTCCTTTTGTAACACCGTAAGCTCCACCAAGTGAATCTACTGAGCCCTCAAAGTCATTTCCTGCTGCACCGCATATATCTTCGCCCATTATAAAAACATTTTCATCATTTTCCATTGCAATAGATATTGCTTCGTTTATTGCATCTTTAGTTAATAATTTTCTGCTCATTTATAAGGCCTCTTCTTTCTTAATACTTGTCTGCGTATATGTTTACAAACATATCGCTAATTTCAGGAAGCGGTGATTCTTCTGCAAATTTAATAGCATCATCAACTTCTTGCACAACTGTTTTTTCAATCTCTTCAAGCTCGTCTTTGCTCAAAAGGCCTTTTTTTACCACTTCTTTTTCAAAGCGCTTAATTGGGTCTTTTGCAAACTCTGCCGCTTTTTGCTCATCTGATTTGTAATTAACAGCATCTCCAACCCACTGTCCGCCATAGCGTGCATTGTCAAACTCAATAAAATATGGGCCTTTACCTGCCCTTATGTACTCAACAGCTTTTTGCGTTGCTTCATAAGATGCAAAGAAATCCATGCCATCAACAGTTACCGCAGGTATGTTGTATGCTGCCATGTAGTTTGCTGTTGTTGTGTTGCATAAGTTATTTTTAGGGTCTGTACTCATAGCAATGTGGTTGTTGTCGTTGCAAAATAGAACGGGCAATTTTTTAACGCCTGCCATATTTAGCGATTCATGCGTTGCACCTTGCGCCATAGCACCGTCGCCAAAAAATACAGCGGATACTTCATCTGTGCCATTCATTTTGCTTGCAAGCGCCGTACCGCACGCACTGGGAAGCCCTGCACCAATTATGCCAAAACCTGCCACCATATTTAGGTTTTGGTCAACAACGTGCATGTTGCCTGCCATGCCACGGCATGTGCCTGTAATTTTGCCGCTAATCTCTGCAGCAAATTCGCCCATGTTTATACCTCTTGCAATACTGTGCGCATGGTTTCTGTAAGTGGAAAGCACGTAGTCTTTAGGCTCTAAATTAAGCATAACAGCGCTAACCCATGCCTCTGCGCCCGAATGTGTGTGCAAAAGCCCCATCAACGGGCCTGTGCCCTCTGCGGCAGATTTTTCAACATAATCCTCAAACACGCGTATCAATTTCATTTTGTGATATGCTTCTTTTAACAATTTTTTATCCATTTGATGCACCTCTTTTTAATTATTATTTATTTGCATTAGATGAATAAACTTCATCTTTCATTGCAAGGTGAACAGCGCCAAGTTTAAACGCTTTAGGCAGTGCTAAAATGTTGGGGTTTTCGCCTACAAATTTCTTTTTGGCATCTTCCAAAGCTTCCTCAAAAGTTGCACGTGTTTTTAAGCCCATTCCACGCGCAATTCCCGGCTCTTGTGCGCCTACAATATATATTGCGGCTGTGTTTTCTTCTGCTATATGTCCGCATGACATCATTGAAAAACCATGGAATGGGTGGAACGCATTTTTGAAACGATATTGGCGAATGTACTCTTCATTTGTTGCAAAATACTCACCATACATGTTCATGTCGGGCAATGTTTGCATGTAGTCTTTTTGGAACATTTCATACAACTCTCGAGAGTACGGCCAGCGCTCGTCATGGAAATAACCGTTGCACACTGTGCTACAAATTATAACGCATTTGTCGCTCATAACACGCTTGTGCCTAATAACTTGTGCAGAGAGTGCTTGCATCATTTGAATAGGGTTTGTGCCCATTCCGTTGCCGTAGTGGAAATCTTGCGGCATACCAAACACAAGTACATCGTATTTTTTCTCTGCCCAGTTTACGTATGTGCGTGTGTCTGCAAGTGCCCAAGCAGCAGGTTGCATTTCTTTTGCATACCCTGAAAAAATGCCAATTTGCCTTGAGAAAGTGTCAAGTACAGCATCACAGCAGAAGAATTTTTTGCCCATTTTTTCTTCCATTAACATGCCTATTTCATCAAATTTATTGCGCATTAGGCTGTGACTTGAAACAGGTGTAAAGTCCTCGCGGTGCATAACTTTAGGCACATGGTGCTCTGCAATACTGCGCCAGTGTGTAATGCCTGTTGTGCAGTGCTTGTAACCACCGGAGTAGCCACCATAAGGGTTGCCCTGTGTATGCCCTATTAAAATGGCTATGTCTGCATCAAACACAAATTTATTCATTATTACTCTGTCGCCACGCTGTGTGTATCCAAGGTCTACTAAATTGTCGTTATCCTCAGAGTCATGGCTTGTAATTTGGTTGCAAGAATAAAACTCATTAAATAGTTCATCGCCCAGTATTTGTTTTGCCTCTTTGTCTGTTGTGCGTGGGTGCAAACCGTTTGAGAATAAAAGCAAAATGTCCTCATGCTTTACACCTGCCGCATATAGCTCTTCAAGTATAACTTTAATTGACAGTTTTCTGTGAGAAGTCGGTTGCATGCCACCTTTTACAATGTCAGGTATTACTATGCAAACCTTATCGCCTGTTTTAGCTGTTTTTGAAAGCGGTGCCATACCTATTGGGTTTTGCACAGATTTTCTCGTCTCATTTATCAAATAGTCCATTTCTTGCGGCATACAAGGTGGGTCTTCAACAGTCTCACCGGGAATAAAAACATCTGTATTGTCGGGTAAATTTGCACTCATTAAACCGTAGCCATATTCAAAATCTAGTTTTTTCATAAATACTCCTTTTTACTTTTTAAATATACAAATTAATTGTTTATGTTACTGTAGTGTTGTTCAAACGTTTTAAACAGCGCCGCAGTATCATCGCCACCCATTCCCTGTGCGTGTGCTATTTCGTTATACATTTGCGCAGTACCTGCTATAACAGACGGCGCATTTGACTCGCTTGCCATCTTCATTGCAAGCTTTGTATCCTTTAATAGCAAATCTACAGTAAAAGCCGGTGATTCATAGCCGTCGTTTACAATGCACTTGCCAACTTCTCTAAAAAGCCCACTGACAGTTGCCGCAGAAGACGATGCTACAACATCGTAAAACACTTCTTTTTTTATGCCCACATGCTCACTTATTGCCATTGCCTCGGCACTTATTGCATTTATGCTGCTAAACATTAATTGGTTAATTAATTTCAGCGCATTACCTGCACCGCTATCACCCACATGTATGGCATCTTGGCTGAATGTTAAAAGTATTGGTTTAACTTTTTCAAGTGCCTCTTTGCTACCACCTGTTGGCAGTAGCCATTTGCCCGCGGCTGACGGCCTGCCCAAAATAGGGCAATCTAAGTATTCTGCGCCTTTTTCTTTTGCGTGCTTGTACATCTCTCTTGTTGTTTGTGGCTCAACAGTGCTTGTGTCTACAACAATGTGCTTTTCTGTCAAGTATTCTTTAATGCCGCCCTCGCCATTCATAACCTCAAAAAGCTGCTGTGGCCCCGGTAAAGACATCAATATAACTTCTGCATTTTGGGCAACATCAGCAGGTGTGTTTGCCACTTGTGCACCAAGTTTTTTTGCGGCTTCTTTTGCACCTTCAAATTTGTCGTACACAACGGCGCTGTAATTGTTATCCAGCACACCTTTTAGCATACACATGCCCATTCTGCCACAGCCTATAAAACCTATTGTCTGCATTTTTTCACCTCTAAAAAAATTATTTACGCCGGCTCAATATAAAAATAAACATTGTGAAAACCCGACGTACAACATGATACTTTTGTGGTATTCCTTGTTAGGTCATATGCAACAAGTGATATTTCTCTCGCTAGGTCGGCAAATGCCCATGCACAAAAGTTTGCCGGTAGATGGTTTGTGTTCTCACATATGTACTCATCGCCCTCTTCAAATTGGTCACAATATTTAACTTCGGGCTTGTTGTATTTTGCCATCAAATCCTCTTGCAGTGTTTTTTTAATAACTGTAATTTTAACTCTGTTTGCCATAATTATCTCCTATTCACACATCAATTAAGATGTGAAATCATCTCATAAAATTCTTCGTTCATTTTGTCAAGCTCAAGAATTTTTGTTGGAATATCTACTAAATTCACTTCGCTATCAGGGTACGAGCCGTCTTCATCAATTTGCATTAGCCCTGTTTTCATGTTGTCTACATTTTTAACAACGCGCACTGTTTTTGGCTCAAACCAATCTTTATGCAACATGTAAACCGCAGCGCATAAGTCCCAGTTAATAAACACAGGCCTATTGCCGTATTGCGGTGTTATGTGTTTAATCCATGCCCTTACTATTGGCATAGCGTAATTGATAAATTTATTGTCAATTGCAAGTAATTTTTCCATTTCTTCCATGCTGTAAAACGCGTCTTGTGTGCACTGTGACGACAGTACAGACATATTTTTGCAGTTGTAAATAACTTTTGCGGCAGATTTATGGTCAACCGTAAAGTTTAACTCGTTTAACAAAACACCGTTTAAATATAGCGGCTCTGTAATGCCACCCATAATGTACAAATGTTTTATATTGTTAAAAAACTCAGGGTCTTTAGTGTATGCACCTGCAATGTTACAAAGTGAGCCTATTGCTATAACATTAATTTCACCTTTATTTTCTCTTGCTGTTTTAACTAAAAAATCCACTGATTCTGAGTCATAATCCTCTTCACTGCGTCCGCCTCTAAAAAACGGAACGTCTGTGATGCCAAGGTCCTCAAACATTTGTTTTGTGTTGTAATATACAACGTGCTCGTGGTTATTTGCATATGTGCATGTTACACCCAGAATTTCAACATCAGGGTGCCCTTTCAAATAGCCAAAAGTCAAGCCGTCATCAATGTCGCTTCTTTTAACACCCATGGTGTTATCGCAATCAAGTATAACTTTATACATCATTTTTTCTCCTTTTTATTTTTAATTTTTTCATTACTTAAATGTTTCGTATAGGCACTTCATCATCCATACTATGGATACACTGCCTGCGTCTATAAAGCCGCGGCTTGCCTCGCCCATAAAGCGTGCTCTACCTTTTGTTGCAACCATGTCTTTTGTTGCATCGCTACCCTCTTGTGCGCCGTTTACAGCTGTCAAAAGCACAGTGGCTAAGTCGTTGCTCTCTTCTTTTTGCACAGCTTCATTAGCCATATAAAGTGCGTCAAACATTGTTTTTTCGCCCGCAACAGTGCTGGACAAATCCCCAACTTGTTCTACACTCACTTTTAAAATTTCTCTAAAGTTTTCAGCCGTTAGCTCTTTATCGTTCTTTAAGCCAATTGATGCTTGAATGAAAAACGAGCTAAATATAGGCCCTGAGGCACCACCCATTGCACCAAGCATTGCATAACCGACAGTTTTAAACAGCTCCGAGGGCAATACATCGTCGCCAAGTTCTTTTACTGCTTTATTTGCGGCATCAAAACCACGCGAAATTGTAAGCCCATGGTCTCCGTCGCCTGCCAGTGAGTCAAGCTCACACAGTGCATCGCACTCACGTTTAAAAACTTCGTCAAGCTTGTTTATATACTCTTTAAATTTATTCATAATTTATCTCCTTAAATTAGATTTTTTAAGTATTTAACACCTTTTTCCGCCTCTTCTAGGGGGTTATCTCCATGGTTGCGCCACATAAAAAGGGCGTCTCCAACTTGTGTTCCTGTCTCTACAAAACACTCCATATCAAGGTAGCCACCGTAGCCTAGTTTCTTTAATTTAGCCGTTAATTTACCCCAATCTATTTGCCCTGTGCCCGGAACACCCCTGTGGTTTTCACACACATGTATGCACCCAATATTTGCAATGTTTTCTTCAAGTGCTTTCATTATGTCATTTTCCTCAATATTCATGTGGAAAGTGTCTGCCAGTAGTTTTACATTATCTCTGTTTACAAGTGATACGAAAGCACTGCCCTCGTCAAGTGTGTTTATAAAATCTGATTCAAACCTGTTTAAAACCTCACAGTTTAAGTTCATGTTTGCATCTTTTGCGTAATCAGCAATTATTTGCAAGCTCTGTGCACTGCGCTCCCATCTATCTTGCCTTTTTTCACCATTGCCAAAAGCTTGCCAAGGTGCATAAAGCACACCATTTAAACATTTTGCATCTGCTTTTGCGGCAATTTCCACCGCATTGCGTAAAAAATTAATGCCATTTTTCCGCACATTTTCATCAGCACTGCTTATGTCTGTATCAGGGCCTATTCCCGTGCCACATATTATCTCAAGCCCCTCACTTTTAGCAACATTAAAAATTTGCAAAAGCTTTTCTTTTTCTGCGCCGTAAAGTGATATTTCCACACCGTCAAAACCTGCTTTTTTCAGCTTTGAAAAGTATGGCGATACATCATCTTGCCACGTTTTACAAAACATTGACATGTGTACTGCAACTTTCATAATAGAACAGTCCTTTCCGCAAAAACAACTTTTTGCCTAAAAAATGGTAAAGCTCTGCCATGCCCTCCCAACAGCATTTAACTGTAAAGGAAAACCAATTTTTTAAATATCGTCTACACTATCCTGCACTTAAAATATTTTTTACTTTAATAGTCATCTCTGTAATCAAGAATACCAAGCGGTAAAGACTTGCTGTCTCTTTTTAGCCCTTGCCTAAAAATCGTCTTTTCAAAAACAAGCCCTTTGCCGTCATATCCATACACTAAAAATGACGCCCTTATTATAGGTTTCTCGCCTTTTATCTCCATAAGAAGTGCATCTTCGCCCTTAATTATAGTTGCCTCTTGCTGTTCTTCTCCACCAGTGAAAAGCAAGTTATAATTTAGCTCCAGCACCTTAAACAGAGACTGTGCCACACCGTAAACAGAAAAATATCCAACATTAAGCCCCGGTGCAACAGCACAAGGCAAATAACTCTCCGTAAGCCACATTGGGTGGTTGTCCACACAGCGTATCCTCTTAAAATAGTAGCAACTTGTGCCAACACTTATAGATAAACGCTCTGCAAGTTTTTCATCTGCCTCTATGGTTTTCATAAAAACCATACGTGTGCTTGGTACATGTCCTGCCGCTTTAACTTCCTCTGTAAAGTGGCTCATCCATGTCCAGTCGTTTGAGTCTATGTCTGTAACATAAGTGCCTTTTCCCTGTACTGTTTTTAATACGCCTTGGTCTATAAGCTGTTTATACGCTTTTCTTACAGTAACACGGCTAACGCCGTATTTACGCTGCATTTCAGCCTCGCTCATAAACAAAGCACCCTTGTTTATCTCGCCTTTTGCAATATTTTGCAATATCTCGCCTGCTATTATCTTGTACATGGGTTGTGCAGTGTTTCTATCCGTCATGTTGCAACTCCCCTTATTTGGCAAAATATCAAAAGTTTTTTGCTAAATGTGCAATTGTGTTTTATTTATCATTTTCTACTACAACACTTTTAGCTTTTTCAAAAAACTCTTTCATATCTTGCCATTTTTCATCACTTTCACCATCTTGCTTACATACACATTCGCCCCAAAGGCTGCGACCTATTGCAAAACCTCTTGCGCCGCCCTGCATGGAATATTCAAGTTGTTTTAAGAATACATCTCTGTTTGCACCCGAGCTTAGCAGTATCCATGGCACGCTTAGCTCCTCTTTTGCAATTAGGCAAGCTTTTATATTCTCTTCACTACTTAGTAGCTCTGTATTCCCCGGAAATTCAAGTTTAAACACATCAACATCATATTTACTTAATGCTTTTAGCATTTGCCTAAACACTTCTTCACGTTCTTTTTGTGTTGGCTCATTGTCAAAATACATTATAGGCTCAAGCAAAAATGGTAGCTGCGCACTGTTGCATTGTTTTGCAATTTCCTCCACCATAAGCTCTTGTTTTTGTGCTATTTCAGAGTTTGGGTTGTAAAATATAAACAATTTTACCATACTGCCGCCGTATTCGCCAATTTTTTCAACAGATATATCGGGGTTTAGGTAATCTTCTTTAAAGCTTGTAGTGCTGTAATCGTCGCCTTCTATGCCTATCATGTAGCCTTTGTTGCCCATTGCGCCGCTATCTACAACAGCAGGTATGCTGTACTGTGGGTCAATTAAAAAGCCACTTGCACTGTTAGCAAACTCTTTTATAATTTCAATTTTTGAATCCACAACGTCCTTTGCACTTGGCTCTTTACCTGTTGTTTTAAGCATTAAATCCGTATAAACAGCGCGATGGTCAATTGCCATAATAAAATAGTGTCCTTGCTCATCCACAAGTTTTTTTATGTTTTCATGCTTTTTCATGCCACATTCCTCTTCTCATAAATGGTCTTTGTAAGGTTTTACTTTTATAACAGGGCTGTCTGTTAAAGCCGCAAATTCCAAAAAAGCATTCTCACAATTTCCTGCACTTATAACTAAATGGTGTTCTACACCTTCTTGCATCATTGTATCAACAACATCAAACACATTTACACTCTCGCCGTCGTGTTTTAGCTCTCCAATCCAGCCCCGTGTTCCATCGTAAGCATTTTTGTTTGCAATAACTTCTCCGCTAAAGCTTATTAGCATTTTTCCGTTGTCTGTTAGCCTGCTTACCACAACAGGTTGTTGTTTAAATGTGTAATCATAAGCAAGCCCAAATTTTTGTGCTGTATCATCTTTGCGGTTCATCATTGGGTGATGAATTATCTTAATATCTTCTTTGCACGGTTGCAAAGCACAACTACCTATGCCACAGTGCCAAAGTAAAATGGCATTGTCTTTTTCATCTACTGCTGCAACGTCCATAATAGTTGACATTTTACCGCTTATTTCTGCTGCAACAAGCATGCTTATTGCAGCACCTATATCGCCCTCACAAGCTACAGGTATATTGTCAAAAGTACCCAGCACTGTAAATGGCACACATGGCACAATACCAAACTCATCTTGAAAATCCGGCCAACAAGCCGCCGCCAGGGCACTTATTCCATTTGTTTTGCAAAAGTTTTTAAGGCTTAAATATGCTTTTGCACCTTTAATTTGCACTTCTTCACTAACTAAACACTCCGAGGCGGTCTTGTGAATTAAGTTGCAGGCTTCTTTTATCTCTTTATCTGACAACTTCTTTGCATAATCTGCAAGTTCCTCTACTGTGCCCCTCACAAATTCTACACCGTATTTTTCGCTGTAAGGCACGCCGTCAGTCTCTAGGTTATAAAATCCAAACGCTGTACCGCCAATAACACCAATTTTTGCTCCTTTAAGCGCCTTCACAGCACGCAGGGCATCAACTGTTGTTAAAAAACGTTTTTTGAACATCTCTGAATCAGCGTCACCGTAAAACCACTTGCACTTTGTATTGTCTTGACAGCGCTTTGCAACGCTTGCATATAAATTCATTGAAACAAAGCTATGCAGTTTGATATCTCCGCTTTGTGTTGGCTCAGGTATTGCCCAGACACCAAGCGGGCACTCACATTTTTCAAGTGCATCGCTTATGTCTCCCATGGAAAAGCCCGAGTGTAACACAATAAGATAATCCATATTTTGCTGTTTAAAGTTTAAAAGCGCATTTTCTGCCTCTAGAGCAGTATATACAGGTGTTGCTTGTAGCACTTCAAAGTTGTGCTCATCGGCAAACTGCATTAATTTTTGCACATTTTTGTTATATGTATCGTATTCTTTTGCGTAATAAACATCGTTATAAATGCCTAAAACAGCTATTTTCAGCTTAACCATTCGTCCTTACCTCTAAAATTAACATTTAAAAAAGTGGGCTATCTGCCGGTGCATCAAACAAGTTAATCATTTCATCGTCTGCTTTACAAATAGACAGTGCAAAACCTGCTGATTCCTGTGTTGTAACGTAAGTGCCAACCCAGTTGCGTACAACTTTAATTTTGCGCTCGCCTAATTGCTGTTCAATATCGCCAAACAGTATCATAAGCTCCATTCTTGTTGTTGCACCTGCATTATTTATAAGCACCATCACATCATCACCACTGACAAATGGTTTGTCCTCGCACAATTTGTCAAGTAAGTACTTGCTAATATCTTTTGAAGTTGGCATTTTCATTCTGCCACTTCCTTTTTCACCGTGTACACCCATTCCCACTTCAATTTCATCATCAGGCAAAACAGACATAGGTAAGCCTGTTTCGGGGTGTGTGCCACCGCTAACGGCTACACTGAGTGTGCGTGTGTTGTCTCTAACCTTTTCTGCAAGTGCTTTAAGCTCTTCAATTCCCATGCCTGCCTCAGCGGCAGCACACACAATTTTGAATGCAAAGAACAGCCCGGCTGTTCCTCTTCGGTCGCTTTCTTTGCCTTTGGGTGCACTTGCAATATCGTCCCAAAGCACTACCATGTGCACGTCAATATCCTCTGCCTTTGCAAGCACAACAGCCATTTTTGCGTTGAATATATCGCCTGAGTGTGAGGATACAAGTAGCAATATAGGCATGCCGTTGTTTATGGCTCTTATGCCCTCCATCATTGCAACAGGTGAAGGTGCCGTAAATATATGTCCGCATACATTTGCATCAAAAAGCCCTTTTCCCACAAGGTCAATCATTGCAGGCTCGTGCCCACTGCCGTTTGATATCAAAACAGGTATTTTATTGCCCTCTTTTGCCTCTTTACGACAAAGTACATTAGTGCCCTCTAATTTTACCCTTTCAGGGAAAGCTGCCACATAGCCCTTTAGCATGTCCGTAACAAGGTTTGCTTTATCATTCATGAATTTTTTCATAGTTATGATTATTCCTTTCGCTGTGCTGTTTAAAACAGCTTTATAGGGTTTCAGCTACTGTACTGAATTAACAGTTATCTTCATTTTGCGGTACAGTCCAAAGGCTCTCTTCTATTAGGCTCAAACTAATTGTATCGCCTTCTTTGAATGGCGATGCAGGGTCTGCTGCCACATGGAACAGGCTACTCTCTTCATCAGCCATTTGCACAATATAGCGTACATTTGTGCCCATGAATATACGTGATTTAACAACGCCCTTCATGCTACCGGGGGCATCACTTACCTCAAGCCCTTCGTTGCGCACAACAATGTAAACTTCGCCGTTTCTCTCCTCTAGGTGCTCTAATGTAAATGTTCCGTATTTGCTCTCAACTTTTTTGCCTTTTTGTGTAGCTTTAATAAAGTTGTTGCAACCAAAGAATTCAGCAACTCTCTTAGTTCTTGGGCGGCTGTAAAACGCCTCAGGCACATCGTACTGTTGCAAGCAACCGTCAAACATAAGTGCAATTTTATCTGCAAGCATAACAGCCTCTTCTTGGTCATGTGTAACAAATATGCTTGTAACGCCTAGGTTTCTTTGTATAGATAAAATAAGCTCGCGCATCTCAATGCGAAGTGCCGCATCTAAAGCTGAGAGTGGCTCGTCAAGCAGTAGCAAGCGCGGGTCAATAACAAGGCCGCGTGCAAGCGATATACGTTGCTCTTGACCACCGGAAATTTGTGTTACTCTGCGTTTTTCATAACCGCCAAGGCGCACAAACTCAAGCATTTTAGTAACTCTGCTTTGGATTTCATCTTTTGGCACTTTGCGCATTTTAAGGCCAAATGCAACGTTATCAAAAACAGACATATGTGGAAACAGTAGTGGTTTTTGGAAAACCATAGAAATTTCGCGTTTTTCGGGCAATGTGCTAACAATGCTTTCATCATTAAACAAAATATCGCCACTTGTTGGGTCTTCAAGGCCCGCTATCATTTTTAAAGTAGTTGTTTTACCACAGCCCGATGGGCCTAAAAAGGCAACCATCTCGCCCGGATTTACATGTAAGTTAAAGTTTTTAACACTGGGTGTAGGGTTACCCGGGTAGTGTTTTTCTATATTCACCAAATCTAAAGCTGTCATTATTAAGCTCCTCCTTTAGGCGATGATTTGTCGCCTGATAAGTATTTTGAAGAAAATGCAAGCATAAGCAGTGCAGGTAGTATAAATATAAGCGCAACTGCCGAAGAAATTGGGTAATCGCCACTGCCAAGGAATGCAAAAAGAATTGTGGGCAATGTTCTTACCGCCGGACCACCAACAATTATTGTAAGTAGATATTGTGTCCACGATACTAGGAATGAGTATAGTGCTGCAACCACAATACCGGGCCAAATAATAGGTATAGTCACAAGGAAAATACATTTAATTTTTGAGCATCCGAGTGTTTGAGCTTGATACTCATAGTCTATTTGATAATCCTCAAAAGTGCTTGTGAGGTACATTATCATATATGGCATTGTTGGTATTAAGTGTGCAATTACAACGCCCCAAAATGTGTTAATAAGGCCTACTTGAATGTATATAACTTGAAGACCCATTAAAACAGCAAGACCGGGTACTATTGCAGGCAAGGTAAGCAGTGTTTCACAAAGGCGCTTGCCCTTAAACTTATATAGCCCAAGTGCACGTGAGGCAGGAAAACCTACTGCAAGTGATGCAACAGTAACTATGCTTGAAAGACCAATGCTTAAAAACAGCGATTCAATAATCTCGCCCTGTGTAAAAACATATTCCCATGCCCTAAGCCCAAATTCAGGCACTAGGCTTGGGTATGCCCAGCGGAAAGAGAACGACCAAATAATAATAGGCAAAAATGGAATAAATGTTCCCAGTATAATTGCCAGCACCGTCAATTTACGCGGTAACGACATTTGTTTTAGTTTTTTAATCAATTGTGTGCGCCTCCTTAATAACGATATTTAGCAAGTAATTTTCGGTATAATATAACAACTATTAAAACAATAATTGTTATTATAACAGCCATTGCCATTGCCTGTGGTCGCACTGAAATATCTATGTTTGAAAATCTCTCATACGCAGTAATTGCAAGTGTTTTTGGGTAAACAGAGCCAAGCAAGAAGGGAACTTCATAGCTTGAAAAAGCATATGCGAAACAAAGAATAGACGATGTTGATATTGAAGGAATCATAATTGGGAACAAAACGTACCAAAAGCGTTTCCACGGTGAAGCACCAAGGCTAATTGCAGCGTCTTCGTACTGTGTTCCCGAGGTTTGCAGTATTGCCAAAATAGCAACGCCCACAAACGGGGTAAATTTCCATGCCATTGCAAGTATTACACCAATAGCAGAGCTTCCGTATATAATTTCAGGAAAGTCTGCCGGCTCTGTAACAAGACCCATGGCGTTTAAAATTCTTGATACAAAACCACTTTGAGTAAACATTAAAAGCATTGCTATGCCACTTATAAGGTGTGGAATAGGTAGCGGAAATTGATATGCAAAAAGTGTAAGTTTTTTGCCTTTAAAAGATTTACGTATACCCATTGAAAGTATAATTGCCATAACAACCGCAAGAAGTGTAGAACCTATGGCTATATAAAATGTATACGCAAGAGAAACTAAGAAAGTTGAGTCTGACAAAAGTATAATATATGCGTCAAAGTTAAAGTCATATTGCCCAATAAGTGGCATATAGTTAAAACTTTGAATAAACCCAAGGAAAAAGCCGCCGCCAAAAAGCCCAATAATTATAAAAAGCGCCGGTGCTAGCATAAGCCATATTTTTTTATTATTTACCATTTGTTGTTCCTCCGCAGAGTGAATATTTGTTTATCCGATAATGTAAATCTCTTTGTTTAATTTTGTTGTAAACAAGGGGTATTTTGCTGCAATAACTTTGCTTAAAATTCTACTTGTTTACCATAATGCTCTGTGCCAGCCAAAAACTCACATAGCTACTTGCTTTTTTGCGCAAAACCGTGTTCCAGTCAATCGGAATACAAGTGGTATCCCTAATTTCTCTGCCTTGTTTTGAACAAAAACAGCCGTTTATCTATTGTAAATTTTTGGCTGACACAGAGCAATAATTTAAAATATTATTTTAAATTCTCTTGTTTGAAATTAACCTTGACCTATTTCTTGTTGCCATAATGTTTCAATAAATGGGTTTAGGTAAGAGCTAACCTCAGGTGCGCGTGTAGCTGCTTTGTCTTCGTTTGATACGTATGTTCCATCGCCCAAAGTTGCTGTTGCTTCGTCAAATGCTGCAATTTGCTCCTCTGTTAGAGTTGTAAAGTCAACAACCGGTGCGCCACCTGTTGATGCAATGTTTTGTGCTTGGATAGCTGGGTCTAGCAAGATGTTTGCAACAACCATAGCGCCTGCTTTGTTAGCAGAGTTGTAGCTTGTTGCAACGTAGTTTGTATCTGCAATTGCAGTTTCCATGCAGTAAACTTGTGATGTTTCAGGTATTGCACCTGTGTCAATTGCACCTTGTATGCCCATGCCGTTCATTGTAAATGAGAAGTCAACCTCACTGTTGCTGAACATTGTCTCTAAATCGCTAGGTGCTTGTGGGTATGTTGTGCCCTCGCGCCATAGGTATGGCTCAAGTTCTTTTAAGTAATCAAATACAGGCTCTAGGCTTACTGCTAAATCTTCTTGTGTCATGCCCTCTACGTTGTATTGCTCGTAACCGCCTGTCAATTCATACATAGCGCCTTTAATAAAGCGTGTGCCCATAAATGCAGGTGGTGCAAGATATGTAAAGCGGCCTGGGTTTGCTTTTGCCCACTCTAAAAGCTCTGCGTAGTTTTGTGGTAGCTCATCTTCGCTAATACGTGCTGAATCGTAAATTATTTGTAGTTGAGCGCTCATCCATGGAGATTCTTGTCCGTTTACAGGCAAGCCCATGTCGTTTGCGATACTTGGGTCTGTCCAGTCAACATACATTGAGTTTGGAAGAGACTCTGACCAGTTCTCAAATGTAACGCCGGCTTGTTGCATCATCATGAAGTTAGAGCCGTTAATCCAGTAAAGGTCAACTGTGCCGCCATCATCTTTACCTGCTTGTTTTTCACCAATTGTGATGTTAACAGCCTCTGTAATGTTGTTTACACCAACGCGGTTAATTGAAACGCCGTATTTTTCTGCTTCAGGTGCTACGATGTTATCAATAAAATCGTTTGTCTCTGTGCTGCCGCCCCATAGATACCATGTAACTGTTTGGCCTTCGGCTTCTGCAAGAACTTCTTCCCATGTCATGTCTGCAAAATCTGTGTCAACGCTTTTTGTTGTCTCGGTTGCTTCTGTTGTGCTTTCAGCTGTGTCTGTTGTTGCCTCGGTGGTTTCTGCCGGTTGTGTGCAAGCTGTTAGCAACATTGCCACACATAAAATAAGTGATAACGCTAGACTAAATCTTTTTTTCATAATATTTACCTCCGTTTTTTATATAAAATTGTACACATCTTATAAAGTGTACATTTTTAACGTTAGCAGATAAAACAAATTTAGATGCTTTGTATCATGTTGTGTCGATTTGTATTATCTTGTCTTATATTATATGCACAAAATGCACTGATTTCAACATATTTTTGCAACATTATTGCAAATTTGTATACATGTAAAACAAAATGTGTACATGTATATGCAGTGCGCACAATCTTGTATCTTTGCTTTTAAATACAAGTAATACAAGCACATATGTTTTTTTAATACAACCTATTTTTCGTTCTATTTCTACAAGGTGATAAAAAGGAATTAAATGGTAAAAAAACGCTCTTTCGCAAAAAATCGCAAAAGAGCGCTGTTAATATTCTTTATTATATACAAGCAATATATAAAACCATGTTTTTTACTGCTTTTGCTTAAAATGCAGATATTCCCCTATATCTTTGAGCACTTACTAATCACCACTAAAAAGCTCTGTGGAAAGATATCGCTCGCCCGTGTCCGGTAAAATGGTCACAATTGTTTTGCCGGCATTTTCCTCGCGCTTTGCAAGCATTATTGCCGCATACACTGCCGCACCCGACGAAATACCCACAAGCAAGCCTTCGTTTTTAGCTAAAAACCTTGCATACTGAAAGGCATCTTCGTTGCTTGCACAAATAACTTCATCAATTATATCTTTGTGCAAAACCTCGGGTATAAAATTTGCGCCTATGCCCTGTATTCTATGTGGGCCTACATTGCCGCCGCTAAGCAAGTTTGAAGTAAGCGGCTCCAC
Source organism: uncultured Bacteroides sp. (assembly GCA_964371675.1). GTDB lineage: Bacteria > Bacillota > Clostridia > Oscillospirales > Ruminococcaceae > Ruthenibacterium. The sequence continues at coordinate 108,494 of CAYJNL010000001.1, forward strand.
GGCAACAACTTTTATGCTACTGTTTTTTTCTTTTAAATACTTGCCAACACCTGAAAGTGTACCGCCCGTGCCCACACACGCAACAAATATATCAACAGTGCCGTCTGTGTCTGCAAAAATTTCGGGCGCTGTTGTCTCATAGTGTGCTTTGGGGTTGTTTGCGTTTTCAAATTGCAGTGGCATAAAGCTGTTTTTTGTACTTTGCATTAGCTCTTTCGCCTTTTCCACAGCACCGGACATACCTTTTGCGCCCTCTGTAAGCACAAGTTGTGCGCCGTATGCCTTTAAAAGCTTTTGGCGCTCAATGCTCATTGTCTCGGGCATTGTAAGCACAAGTTTTAAGCCACGCTGTGCACAAATTGCAGCAAGCCCTATGCCTGTATTGCCACTTGTCGGCTCAATTATAGTTGTATTTTCATCAATTTCCCCGCTTTTTATGGCGCCTTCAAGCATATTTTTTGCAATGCGGTCTTTTACACTGCCACCTGGGTTGCGGCTCTCAACTTTCGCCAATATTTTAGCACTTGCACCAGTTAATTTCTCTGTTTTTTCTAGGTGCACAAGTGGTGTTTTACCAACCATTTCTGAGAAATTTTTGTATATTTTCATTTTAATCTCCATTCTGTGCACAGCACAAATAGTTTTGAAAATCTCCATACAGAATGGAGATTAATTGGCATGTGCGTAGCACTGTCATTTTAATAATTAATTAGCGTGATTTTTCACGCTAATATCCGTTTCATTCATGGGTGAAAAATGTGCGTATTATATTGTAATTTGCACAAAGCAAATTAACATGCTATAATTTAATTCTACTAAAAACTTGCATTTTGGAAAGTTCTATCAATAAATTAAAAATTTAGGAGGAAATGCCTTGAAAGCCAGCATTGTAATACCAAATTTAAACGGCGCAAATTGGCTAAAAGACTCAATAGAAAGCGTTTGGGCGCAAACTTTTACAGATTTTGAACTTATTGTTATAGATAACGGCTCTGAGGACGAAAGCCTTGCAATTGCCGAGAGTTATGAGGGGCGTGCAAACTATACACTTATAAAAAACAGTGAAAACACAGGGTTTTCTGCCGCTGTTAACGCCGGCATACGCATTGCAAAAGGCGAATATGTTGTGCTTTTTAACAACGATGCCTTTGCAGAGCGAGACTGGCTTTATGAGCTAATACAAACAGCTGAAAAAGACGAGAAAATTTTTGCCGTACAGTGCCTCATGATACGCCATTTTGAGCGTGATATATGTGATGATGCGGGAGATTATGTTACAGTTTTCGGCTTTGCGTGTAAGCGTGGAGACGGGCTATATTGGAAACGCTACACAAAACCGCGCCGTATATTTAGCGCATGTGGAGGTGCCAGCCTTTACAGAAAGAGCATTCTCGATGAAATTGGCCTTTTTGATGAGCTTTTCTTTGCATATTTTGAAGATGTAGACATATCTTGGCGCGCAAACTCTCTTGGCTACAAAAACATGTACAATCCAAACGCAAAGTGCTACCATATTTGCGGTGCAACAACGGGCGCTGTGAGGTACAACAAGTTTAAAAGTGTACAGAGCGGGCGCAACAGCATATTGCTCCCGTATAAAAATATGCCCATAATTATGTTTATTATTAATTTTTTGCCACTTCTTTTAGGTTATTTACTAAAAGTGCTAATGTTCAGCCTAAAAGGTTTTAATAATGACTATATAGAGGGCGCTAAACAAGCGTTTATTGCACTGCCAAAATTGCAAAAGCCAAAGTTTAAGCTGAAAAATTTACCAAATTATATTTATATTGAATTTTTGCTAATTATCTATTCATTTGAGTATGTGGGTTATAGAATATCGCGCTTTTTAAAAATAAAATAGTAATAATTGTGCTTTTGGGTTGCTGTAATATAGTAGTTATAGCAACCCTATTATATTTCCTTTTAAAATGCACGCACTACATTGTAAACATTTAGCAAAATTAAAAGTGTTAATACAACCATAAAAAACTTTTCTGTAATATCATCGTCCATAATTTTGTCAATTTTGCCACCTACAATTGCACCTACCACACCGCCTGTGCACATCAAGGCAAGCGTTGGCAAAGATACATCGGGCACAGAGGCTGTTACAAATGTTGTGCCAAGGCTTGTAATTTGCGACAATAGTATTATAAAGAGTGAATTTTTTGCTGTAACTTTTGGCGACATTGAGAAAAAGTAGTATAAAACGGCAATGTTTATAGGCCCGCCACCAATGCCAAGGAAAGACGACACAGTGCCCAACATAAAGCCAATAATACAGCACAGCGCAATATTTTCTACATTAAGGCTTTTAATTTTAGCCTTTTTCAAAATATAAATAAAAACACCTATATTTATTACAAGTAGCATTGATGACTGAATTAGCGCAAGGTTACCGCTCATCATAGAAAAGAGTGTTTTGCCAACAATGCCACCAACACTTGCACCAAGCGCAAGCGGTATGCTGCGGCGATAATTTATTTTGAGCTCTTGCTTTAAACCTCGTATGTATGACGAAACTGCCATAGTTAACACAGTGCAGCCCGATAAAAAGTTAATAACCTCAATGTCAAGCCCACTGAAAGCGTCCATAACAGGCTTAATTATAACACCGCCACCAATACCACTTATTGCGCCTATTGTTGAGGCAACAAGTGCTATCATAAAAAACAAAATTATCAAAACATCACTCCATTTTTATATTTTCCTGCTATTTATTGTACCACAAAGTGTGCCAAAGTTCAATGCTGTGCAAGTGGTGATATTTTATGTATAAAGTTACAAAAAATAAAAAAAATATGTCAAAATCAAAACAAAATTAAAAAGTTCAATATTTAGACACAAATTTAATGTATAATTCAGTATGACAAATAAAATTTGTATATTACGGAGGATATAATGAAAAATATTTTTAGAACAATGTGTGCTGTAATTACGCTTGCAATGCTAATGTTTACATTTGCATCTTGCACAGAAAGCGCAGAAACAACACAGCCACAAACATCACAGGCAACAGTAGAGACACAGGAAGATGCTACAGAAGACGAAGGTGTGAGCACAGAAGATCTTGTGCCAATGACAACACATGAGCCCGGCCTATTTATAGACGGTGAAAAAATAGATGTATCCACAATAATGACAGTGGGTGACACGGAAATTTCACTTGACTTATTCAGATATTTCTACCTTGCTAACAGAATGAGCGTTGACTATGGTGACTTGACAATTTGGGACACTGACTCTGAAGAGATTGCCTCCTTAAAAGACACACTGCTTGACGTTACAGAGAGAAATGTGCTTTCTATGGAGGGTATTCGCCTTTTAGCAGAGCAAAATGGTGTTGAACTTAGCGAGGAAGACCTAGTAGAACTTGAAACTCAAATTGATAGTGCAAGCACTCAATTTGCATCTGAAGAAGAGTTTGAAGCTTGGCTTGAGTCACAAAACATGTCAATAGATTTGTTTGAGGACATGATGGAGAACTCTCTACTTTTGACTAAGACAATTGAAGAAGTTTATGCAGATGATTTAAAAACAGAAATTAACGAGGACTTTGTTCATGTGCAACACATTTTAATTACAAAAGAAGTTGAAGACACAGCTGAAACAACCGACACAGACGACACTGCTGAAACTGACGAAGCAGAAGATGTTGACACAGAAGAGGCAGAAGATGTTGACGCAGACACAGAAGATGCACTTGAGACAGCACAAGATGTACTTGCACGTGCACAAGACGGCGAAGACTTTGAAACACTAATGAAAGAGTTCAGCGAAGACCCGGGCCAACCGGCTGAGGGCTACTATTTCACATACGGCACAATGGTTGAAGAGTTTGAAACAGCTGCATATGCACTTGCTGAAAACGAAATAAGTGACATAGTTGAAACCTCATATGGTTACCATATATTGCGCCGTTTGCCAATGGATGAGTCTTACATTAACGAAAATATAATGACACTTTTATCCGGCACTGTAACAGAAATTGAGTTAAATAATGATTTAAGTGAACTAATTGGTGCTTTAGAAATTGTATACGATGAAAATTATGAATTAATCGCACCTGATACCCTGTTTTAATGTAAACGGCACTTATTGCAGGAGCACCTTAAAATATCACAGTAGTATTTTTTTAGGCTGTGATGACATTATATAGTTATCTTTAAAAATGTATGACGCCCACACATGGAGGTGTTGGCAAGCAAAGACTTTGCAAAAAAATAGAGCAAAATTTTTGTCAGATGAAACAAAAAACGCAAGCAATACTGTTTGTATTAATGAGCATTTTTGTGAAATATGACGGAATATTACCTACTCTTTTGTAAAGGCGACTTTGTAAACACCTTCTATTTGGTGCGCCATACATTTTTTTATCAAATTAATTAATTTTAACTTTTAAAAGAGCAAAATATAATAGCGAATATAATATTTTAAAAAAATAATAAAATTTTGTTGCACCAATATCGAATTTGGTATTATAATGTAGATACTGGATAATTGCTGTGTCAATATTGCAAAATGTTGTAGGAGCAACCTTTTGTTGTTTGTCTAACACATTATTTGAAATAATATCTTTAGAATTATGCAAATATCCATTAGATCTTGCACCGGTTATTTAAAACTCATTTAAATCATTTTCACAATACAAAATACGGAGGTAACATATGGCACACATTGACTTAAAACTTCAAAGCGACTTACTTCAAACATGCGTTAACATAAACATGTATTTTCCTTGTGATTTGCCGGCAGAGCCCGGTTTTGTGCCAAAAGGCACACTCACACTTTTACACGGCTACCATGGCTCAAGTATTGATTGGGTTACAATGACAGCCGCCGCACGGTATGCCGCTGATAATTCGCTTGTATTAATTTGCCCGTCTTGCCAAAATTATTTTTATCAAGATTCCGCATTGGGGCATTACAAAACTTTTTTAACACAAGAAATGCCCGATCTTTTGTCTCGCATTTTTATTTTTCCAAAAGAACGCGAGCGTAATTTTATTGCAGGGCTCTCAATGGGCGGTTACGGCGCACTTTACCTTGGCATGTCACACCCGGAAATTTATGGCGGCTGTGCATCATTTTCCGGTGCACTTGACATGAATGTTTTTATCAATACAGCAACAGAAGATATGAAAGATCAGTTTTCACTTGTTCTTGGCGCAGTTGACGGAAAAATGCCCGAATACAGTGATTTGCTAAATTTAACAGGCAAAATTGCCGCACTCCCAAAAGAAAAACAACCTAAAATTCTTACCACCTGCGGATATGAAGATATTGAAAAATATTTTATAAAACATCAAAATGACTCGTTCTATGAGAACACGAAAAAATACAGCCTTGCAAATTACAAACACATGCAGTGGACGGGAGACCATACTTGGAATTTCTGGGACAGAAGCCTTGTATATGCAATTGATTTCTTTTTAGATAACGGCTACGCAAACATAAAGCACGAAGACTGGAGCCATGTGCCGAATTTAGGATAGATATAATAAATATTAGATAGCTTTTAAATGTAGTTACTGTCTACACAAATAAGCGAAAGGAGCGCAAAATATGGCAACACCAAGGCAGCATAATACAAACCGCCCACTTGCAGACAGATTGCGCCCAAAAACGCTTGATGACGTTTGCGGTCAGCGTCACATTCTTGACAAAGACAAAGTTTTCCGCCGTGTAATAGATACCGGGAGCATACCCAACATGATATTTTACGGCCCATCAGGTGTTGGCAAAACAACTGTTGCACGTATTATTGCAGACAGCAGTAATAAGAGCCTACACAAGCTAAATGGCACAAACGCCGGCACTGCCGACATAAAGGCAGTTATAAGCGAAATTGACACTTTTAACGGCAGAAACGGCATAATTTTATATTTAGATGAAATACAGTACCTAAATAAAAAACAACAACAAAGCCTGCTTGAGTGCATAGAAAACGGCACAATAACTCTTATAGCCTCCACCACAGAAAACCCACACTTTTACATTTACAGTGCACTTTTAAGCAGGTGCACCGTGTTTGAGTTCAAACCACTTGAAAAAGAAGATGTAAAGCAGGGTATAGCGAATGCGCTAAAGCAAATTTGCGAAGAAAACGGCATTAATATCGCCATTGAGCAAGATGCGTTAAACGCACTTGCAATGGGCAGTGGTGGCGACATGCGAAAGGCTCTCGGTTCACTGGAATTTGCTGTTAATGCACTTCTTATTAGTGCAAAAAGCACAGATAGTGACAGCGTGCAAACAATAACAAAAGATATGGTAGAGCAAGTTACACAAAAGTCGTCCATGCAGTATGACAAAAGCGACGATGCTCATTATGACAGCATCTCTGCACTTCAAAAGAGCATACGAGGCTCTGATGCAGATGCCGCAGTATACTATTTAGCACGCATTTTAGAGGGTGGCGACATGCTCTCTGCTTGTAGGCGCTTGCTTGTTATTGCATGTGAGGACATTGGCCTTGCATACCCCATGGCAATTACCATAGTAAAGTCTTGTGTGGACAGCGCCTTGCAACTAGGCATGCCCGAGGCGCGCATTCCGCTTGCGCAAGCTACTGTATTGCTTGCTACATCTCCAAAAAGCAACAGTGCATACCTTGCGCTTGATGCTGCTATGCAAGACATTAGAGCCGGCAACACCGGCCCTGTCCCGCGCTGTTTGCAAAACAAACACTACGACGGCGCTGATGCGAAAATTAAAGGGCAAAATTATAAATATCCACACGCGTTTGAAAACCACTGGGTACAGCAACAATACTTGCCCGATGTTTTAAAAGGCAAAGTTTACTACGAATATGGTGAAAACAAAACAGAACAAGCTGCCAAAGCGTATTGGGACAAGATTAAGGGTTTTATTTAAATGTTATTTAACATTTGCATTCAGCTAAATATAGAAATATTTGGGTTTCAACACACAATAAAAGCAAGCTAACTTTGGTAATGAAAACAAACTTTTTTAAGTGAAAAGAGGTAAAAATGCGCATTATTTCGGGCACGGCACGTGGCACAAAGCTTGATACTTTAAAAGGGCTTGACACAACAAGACCTACCACCGACAGAGTAAAAGAGGCAATGTTCAGCAGTGTACAATTTGCCGTTCAAGGTGCTAAAGTACTGGATTTATTTGCAGGCAGTGGACAGCTTGGCATTGAGGCACTGTCTCGCGGTGCAAAAGCTTGTGTATTTGTAGACGAAAACAAAGATGCAGTGAAAATAATATCATCTAACTTGCAAAAAGCAGGGCTTAGCGGCTGTTCAACCATTGAAAAAACAAACGCATTATCTTATATGTCTTACTGTAATGAAAAATTTGACATAATTTTTTTAGACCCACCTTATGCCTCTAATTTACTTGCGGAAATATTGCCACATGCAGAAAAAATAATGCAAAGTGGTGGCATAGTTTTAGCAGAGACAAGCACAGCTACAAATTTGCAAGAAAAATATGGCGAGCTTGAGCTAAAAAAAACATATAAATATGGCAGTATTTGTTTTTTAAAGTTTGTGAAAGTTTAATTTAATTTTTGTGTGGTGCATAGTTTTAGCATGAACATGGCAGTAGGGGCAGCTCCTTTGCGGAGCTACCCCTACGTTTTATTTGCTATAATTGTTAAATTAAATAACTCTTTGTCAATACAAAAAGACCGTGCCGAAATTCACTGAACTTCGCACGGTCAGGTTTTTATTATAATATCATAATATGTTAATTAGCTAACATAAACCATTATTCTTACTCGTCGCCAGCAGCCTCTTCTTGCTCTGCCGGCGCTTCTTCGTCTGCTGTTTCTTGTGGCTCAACAAGCGCTTTAATTGAAAGGCTAATGCGCTGTTTTTCGAAGTCAACGTCTGTAAGTTTAACCTCAACTTCTTGGCCTACTTTTAGTGCATCAGACACTTTCTCAATTCTGTCGTGTGAGATCTCGCTGATGTGAACAAGACCGTCTACACCCGGTAGAATACGCACAAATGCGCCAAACTTTGTTAGCGACACAACAGGAGCAGTAAACACTGTACCAATTGGGTACTCGCTTTTTAGTTTTTCCCACGGGTTATCTGCTGCTTGTTTGTAACCAAGCGACACTTTCTTATTCTCACCGTCAAGCTCTTTTATGTAAACAACAACATCGTCGCCCACTTTAACAATTTCACTTGGGTGTTTAATTCTATCCCATGATAGCTCGCTAATGTGAACAAGACCGTCTACACCGCCAATGTCCACAAATGCACCGTAATTTGTAAGGCTTTTAACTTTACCTGTGTATTGTTTATCAACAGCCGCATCTTCCCAGAACTTGCCACGAAGTTTATCAGCCTCTGCTGCAAGCACTTGGCGGATTGAGCCAACAATATGACGACCTTCACATTGTGTGATTTTTAGTTTAACGTTTTGTTTAACAAGGCTTGTGTAATCATCGCTGTGGCGCAATGTTGCTTGTGAGCGCGGCACAAAAACACGCACGTTATTAACAAGTGCAACTACACCACCCGAATTAAATTCGGTAACAAGACCATCCATGATTTCTCCACTATCTACTGCGGCGGCAACATCGGCTTTACCTTTGTTCTCGTCAAAGCGCTTTTTAGATAGGTACACAATACCCTCTTGATCTTTAACACTCGTAACAATAAGGTCGAGCTCGTCTCCCTTTTTAACAATCTCATCAGCTTTGGCACTTGGGTCATTTGTCAAATCCTCAAGCCTGATGAATCCTGTTTGTTTCATTCCGATGTCAACTTGAACTTCACTTGGAGAAACAGCCGTAACTATCCCTTTAACTGTTTGACCTGCAAAAACAGGTTTCATTGATGCATCAAGCATTTCTTCAAAGCTAAGTTCTTCTTCACGTAATATTTCACTCATACTTTTCAGTACCTCCTCTATTACAGACAATGGAGTTGATGCGCCTGCCGTTACACCTACGGTGTTAACTTTGTAAAACCACTCTTTTTGCAAGTCAGCTTTTGATTCTACTTTAACAGCTTTAGTATATTGTCCGGCGACCGTTGCAAGTTTTTGCGTATTCGAAGAATTCTTACCGCCTATTATGACCATCATGTCACATATTTGACTAAGTTCTTTCGTCTCTTGCTGTCTTTTCCATGTTGCAATACATATTGTATCAAATATTTTTACATTTGTATATAGTTTTTTTACGATATTACAACATTCTTCCCATTTTTTTATCTCAAAAGTGGTTTGAGCCACCATAAATGCCCCATTATTTCCCATTTTTTCCTTTAAAATGGTATTTAGCTGTGATAAATCGTTAAAAATATAAACCTCTTTATCGGTGTGTCCTACAATTCCCTCTACTTCCGGGTGGCTTTCGTCACCTGCAACAAGCAAAATTTTACCCTCTTTTGATGCCTCGATTGCAATTTTATGAATTTTCGCAACAAAAGGGCATGTGGCATCGTAAATTTTTATTTGTCTGCTCTCTAGCTCGTCATAAACATTTTTCGCCACACCGTGGCTGCGAATTACAACGTCATAACCGCTAGGTATGTCGCAAGTGCTTTTTGCCGTAACAGCACCTTTTTTTTCAAGCCGTGCAACACACTGCGCATTGTGTATAAGAGGCCCCAGTGTTGCAATTTTTACACCGCTATCAAGCAAATTGTCAACCATTTGCACAGCCCTGTTAACCCCAAAACAAAAACCTGCTGTGTTTGCTTTTATTATTTCCATGTTATTATTCTATTTTCCTTTTAAATTGTATCTAATTCATTTCATACTACTTTTACAGCTAAAACAAATTATTCTTCCCCAAGTGCTAGTATGCGCTCTTTTAAAACCTCTTTGCAACGGCGCAAGTTTGCGGAGCTTTTTTCCCCGCTTAAATTGAGCTCACTTGCAAGTATTGGCTCTCCATAATAAATATAACACCTTGGTATAGGGAAAAATTTGCACTTTTTATAAATAATACGGCAGGGCACAATGTCTGTGTTAGCCTGTGCCGCAATTACAAACGCGCCCGATTTAAGCTTGCCAAGCTCCCCTGTTTTACTGCGTGTGCCCTCGGGAAACACAAGTGCCGCGTGCCCGTCTTCTACTTTTTTTATAATTGTTTCAATGGGTTTCATATCGCCCGAGCCTCTGTGTATCGGCACAGCACCGAGTGTTTTTAAAAAAGCGCCTATAATTTTATTTTTAAAAAGCTCTTCTTTGCCGAGTATCATCACTTTTTTAAACGATAGATAAGAAAGTACAACAAACACAGGGTCAAGCGCAAAAACATGGTTTGGCGATATCATATATCCCCTGTCAGTTGGCAAATTTTCTCTACCAATAGTTTTTATACGAAATATTGGGTAACATATAATTGCCGCCACCGATTTCCAAAATATATACCACATAAAATTATTTAACCCCGTTTAGTTTTTCCTTTATTACACTAAGCAATAAATTGTAAGATTTCTCAAAAGTATTTCCCGTTGTATCAACAAGAATTGCATCCTCTGCGCGTCTTAAAGGTGCTGTTTTTCTATTCATATCATTGTCATCACGCTTTATAACATCAGACAGTACATCGCTGTACACCACTTTCTCGCCCTTTTGCACAAGCTCCTCGTATCTGCGCTGTGCCCTGTCTTCTGCTGTTGCTGTTAGGTATATTTTAACCTCTGCATTTGGTAAAATAACAGTGCCTATGTCTCTGCCATCCATAAGCACATTGCTTTTTAGTGCAAGTGCTCTCTGTGCCTCAAGTAAAAAGTCACGCACACAGCCGTGTGCTGATGCCTCCGATGCCGCCATGGAAACCTCGGGTGTACGTATTAAATCAGATACATCCTCGTCGTTTAAAAACATGCGCTGTTCGCCATTTACATAGCGTAAGTCTATGTTTGTATTTGGCAGTAGCGCCTGCATATCTTCACTGCTTTTTGTGTTTTTAAAGCAGCGCAATGCCGCAAGCCCAATAGTGCGGTACATTGCACCGGTGTCTACATATATATAACCAAGCTCCTGTGAAATTTTGCGTGACAACGTGCTTTTCCCTGCACCTGACGGCCCGTCTATTGCTATTGATATCATTGTTTTATCTCCTTATCTAGCCTTAAAATTAAGTTGCAGCACTGCCTGCTGCGTGTGCCGTTGCAAACGCAATGCCAAGGTTGTAACCACCCGTGTAGGCATCAACGTCAATTACCTCGCCCACAAAAAACAGCCCTTTGCACAGTTTACTCTCCATGGTTTTTGGGTTAATCTCCCTAGTGCTAACACCGCCTGCCGTAATTACAGCGTGCTGTAAATCTCCCTTGCTCTTTAGCTGTATCGGAAACGCCTTTAGCAATTTTACAAGGTCTTGCCTCTCTTTACGCGTTATTTGGTTAACTTGTCTATTTGTGTCGACACCCCAAACATCAATAACCACTTGTTGCATTGAAAGTGGTAAAAGTTTTGTTAGGCAACTTTTCGCCTCTTTCTTTGCAAGCAGTTTAAAGTCCTCGTCTATTCTTTTTTCAAGCACCTCTGTAGAAAGTGCCGGTTTTGTGTCAATTGTAATGTGATATTTATACTTATTTATATCTTTAATATGCGCACTTGCACTTAGCACAATTGGCCCCGACACACCAAAATGTGTAAAGAGCATCTCGCCTTGCTCTGTGTAAATAGGCTTATTGTTTTCATGCAGTGTAAGTGCAACGTTACGCAATGACAGCCCCATCATTTTATTGCAAAGTGAGCCTCTCTCAACAAGCGAGACTAAACTGGGCTGTGGCTGTACAATTGTGTGCTTTGCCTGTTTTGCGAGCTTGTAGCCGTCTCCTGTGCTACCCGTTACAGGGTAAGACACACCGCCTGTTGCCACAATTACGGCATCTGCCTTTATTGTTTCACCGCTTGCAAGTTTTACGCCCTGCACTGCTCCATTGCTTATTATTAGCGATTTCACGCTTTGATTATACATAATATCAGCATTTTTTGCGCGTTTTAACAGTGCAAGTAATATATCTTGCGCTTTGTCACTGTTTGGAAAAACGCGCCTGCCACGCTCTGTTTTAAGCGGTACACCCAGCTCGTTTTCAAAAATACTCATAACATACTGCGGTGGGCAAGCTTGCAAACAGGAGTATAAAAAGCGTGGGTTACTGCGCACATTTTTCATAAACTCATCAATGTCGCAGTTATTAGTTACGTTGCACCGCCCTTTGCCTGTGATAAGCAGTTTTGCGCCGGCTGATGGCTTGTGTTCAATAACACGCACGTTATGCCCACTTTGCACGGCTGTACCTGCGGCAAAAAGCCCTGCCGCACCTGCGCCTATAATTATAACATTAAGCACGTTTGTGCCTCCAATCTTTTACGGCTAAAACTGCGCCGCCAAAACAAAACAATATAAGTGCCGCCTGTGCGGCGCATAAATAAGGCATACGCCCCACCCATGTGTTAAACGACGTTACAAACATGTATGCCACAATAAGGCACCTTAAAACTACGCTAAGCAAAAAGCCAAGCTGCACCCACCACATAACATCTGCAATAGTGTACTGCTTTTTAAATGTATTTTGCACTGCATGACGTGAATTTTTCATTTGCCAATATACCGCCACAACAAAACTAACACACATTAAAACAGCAAAAGCATAGCGCAATACATCAAATGTAAAGTACGCAATACGCTGTATTATAGAGTGATAAGGTAGGTGTGAGCCCTCTTGCGCCGCTGTGTTAGACTGTGTTTTTAAAAAATCTTCATACAACTGCTCATCTTGCGCTGTGGTCTCGGACAAATGCGCAAAATATGGCGAGGTTTCTTCTAAAATTAACATTCTGCCAACGTTAATTGATGCCTCGGCAAAAACACCCTGCAAATATTCAACTTTAAACGGCATTAAACTTGAGGATATCTCGCCCTCTGCTCCGTGCAATTCTCCGCTGTCTACAAGTGCGTTTATACTGCTTGCAAGTGTTTCATAGTACTGCTGTGCCTCGCTTGCGCTTGTTGCAAAGCCTGCGCTATACACGGCACTGCGCAGTGCCCAGTAAAAGCCACCTGCGGTATACTCGCCTGTTTGCAAATCTCCAAAATTATTTATTAAAAACTCAGATTCCAGTTGCAATACAACCTCTTCAAATTGTGGCACGGCACTTTTTACTGCGTCTAGTGCCTGTTTTGACACCGGCACTTTGTCAATTTGCTCAAATTCCTCTGCCATGCTAACGCGCATAAGTGCACCGCAGGCATCGTTAAATTCTGCGCTTGTAAAATCGCTTATTGTAAAGCGCCCATAGTGTTGTAAATTAACAAAAGATAGCGCTATAACGCAAATTATAAGGAAAGTATAAGGTATAAGCTGGCACAAAATCGCTTTTATTTTTTTTTGCAATTTCTCGCTTTTTACCAAAATAAAGTAACATGTAATTGCTGTTGCAGGTATGCAAAAAATTAAAAACCACGCACCGTCTTCCCTGTTAAGGTAAGAGCCGCTAAGCCCTATTGATGCGATAATTATGCTTACAAACATTTTTTTCACAGGCAAATTTGCACGCAAAGCCATGCCGGCAAAACCTGCAAAAAGCAAAAGAGAAAGCGCACTTGTAATATTTTCTCTATAAACTCTCAGTTGCACTGCCGCTGCCGTTTGCACGGGGTTAAACACAAGCACAAAAAAAAGCAGTAACTTAGCGTAGTTTTTTTGCAAAAAAGGTGCAAGCGAATAAACGGCGCACACACAAGAAAATAAATACAAAATTTGCCCACCCAGCAAATACGGCACACCTATTGTGTTTAAAAAGGCAAGCCAAATTGCAAAAAGAGGGTATTTACTCAATGTCAACCAGTTGTATTCCCCAAGCCATGTGCCGTTTGCAATGCTCATTGCGGCGTTAAACATGAGCTCGTCGTCAATAGGCGCCGCACCGGGGGTAATGTAAATCATTTGCTGTGCAGATAAAATTAATTTTAAAACAGAAATTAATAAGGCAAAAATTATAAACACCTTGCGTGAAATGTCGTTTTTTATTAAATTTTCAAACACACTGCTTTTCATTAACGAACTCTTTGCTTTGGCGCTCATTTAAAGCTTTTCCACCTTTTCAACGTGATATTTTTGCTCTTTAACAAGCAAGTTGACAAGCAGTGTTAGGTATTTTAACACTATTGTTAGTATTGCAAACACCCCGAAAAAGCCTATTGTCAGCGCAAGCATTGTTGTAGTCCAGCCCTCAATGGGCCTTTGTGCGCCAAAAAAAACGGCACACGTGTATATAAGCACACTAAGCATACTTAAAAGCATTGCAATTGATATGCCAAAACTTACCCTATACCCAAAAGTGGTGTAGAGTGCAAGCGAGTCAACAGCAAGCGAGACTCTCATGCCCGTATCGCGGCTACTTAAGTAGTGCACGCTCTCGTGCACTATAGCATGGGTTTTAAGCCCACATGTGGCGTAGGCGGCTTTTCTGTAAATAGGGGTTGCCGTAACGGCGCGCACCCTGTTAATTGCCCTGCGCGACAGTACTCTGAACACCTCAGTATTAAAAGTACTCTTTGTGTTTAGCGAGTGCTTTAGAACAGCGTAAAACAGCCCACTGCCTATGTTTCTGCTCTTTTTAGGCCCTACCGAAACAATGTCATAGCCTGTTAGCAACACCTCGTATGCGCTTGTTATAAGTGCTAAATCAAAGGTCATGTTAAGCGTGTCAAACTCAAACACAAAATCGCCTATGGCGGCGTCAACACCTGCGTTCATGCACAGCTCTCTGCCACCTGCAATACTCATTGAAACAAGCGTTACAGGTGCATTTTTTTCACTTGCAAAAGCTTTTATTTGCTTTTCGCTGTCGTCATATGAGGCATCGTCCACCGCAATTATCTCGTAATTTACAAACTTTTGTGCAAGCACGCTGTTTAAATTGCTAAAAAACGCACCAATCTCTTTTTCATTATTCTTAACATATACAACGGCAGATATAAAATTGCTGTCTTTTGTGCTGTGTACGCTGTCCATTAAATAATATACCCCGTCAACTAATTACTTATTTTTATACATATCATCGTAATATTTTGCATATTCTCCGCTTGTTATGTTGTTCATCCACTGCTCGTTTGCAATGTACCATTTAATTGTTTTTTCAATTCCCACTTCAAAGCTTGTCTCGGGTGTCCAATCAAGCTCGTCTGTAATTTTTTTCGGGTCAATAGCATATCGGCGGTCATGTCCTAGCCTGTCTTCAACGTATTTAATAAGGGTTTCGTCAATTGAGCTATCCACTTCTCGGTTTAAAATTGATATAATACTTTTTACAATAAAAATGTTAGGTTTCTCGTTATGACCACCCACGTTATATACCTCTCCAAGGCGTCCTTTTTGCGCTACAACGTCAATTGCCTTGCAGTGGTCCTCCACGTAAAGCCAGTCTCTTATGTTCATGCCATCGCCGTAAACAGGCAAGGCTTTTTTGTTTTTTGCGTTGTTAATCATAAGAGGTATGAGCTTTTCGGGGAATTGATACGGCCCGTAATTGTTGGAGCATCGTGTTATATTAATAGGCATATTGTACGTATCACCGAAAGCTTTTACAAACAAATCTGCCGAAGCTTTACTTGAAGAGTATGGGCTGTGTGGGTCAAGCGGTGTTGTCTCGGTAAAATAACCTGTCTCTCCAAGGCTACCGTAAACTTCGTCTGTACCCACTTGCAAAAACTTTTTGCCCTGTGCCCAAGTGCCATTATCATACCACGCATTTTTTGCACATTGCAACAAGTTAACAGTGCCCTCAACGTTTGTTTTAACAAAAATTTCAGGGTTTGTTATGCTCCTGTCAACATGGCTTTCAGCCGCAAAATTTATTACAAAATCAATGTCGTTTTCATTGAAAAGCTGTGTCATTTTTTCTCTGCCGCATATGTCCGCATGTACAAAAATGTGCCTTGCATCGTCTTTTACACTCTTTAAATTCTCCATATTGCCGGCATATGTAAGCGCATCTACGTTAATTATTTTAATATCTTTATAAGCATTTAGCATGTACAAAACAAAGTTAGAGCCAATAAAGCCGGCGCCACCCGTTACAAGGTAAGTTTTTGTGTTATTCATTAAAGATAATCTCCTTATTTGTAATATTATTCATGATTAATTTACATTTTGCATAAAGCATATGTTTAAAATAGTTGCTCCCCAGTTACATTCTCAAAATAACATTTTAGCGCATCTTTCCAGTCACGCATTTCGTCACCAACTGTACAGCGCAGCATTGTGTTGTCAAGTGCTGAGTATTCCGGCCTGCTTGCGGAATTTGGGTAATTTTTCTTATACTCTTTTGTTGTGCACGCAGACACACTTGCCTCTACACCCGAAAGTTTAATTATTTCAGTGGCAAAATCGTACCAACTGCAAATACCGCTACCTGTGCAGTGGTATACACCGTACTCATTTGTCACGGCAAGTTTTAAAATGTGGTGTGCTAAATCTGCGGCATTTGTGGGGTTGCCCACTTGGTCGTTTACTACTGTCAATTTGCCGTTTTGCTTGCCAACGCGCACCATTGTCTTTACAAAGTTTTTGCCCTCATATCCATAAAGCCACGCTGTGCGCACAATAAATGTTTTGTCACAAAACTGCTGTGCATATTTTTCACCAAGAAGTTTTGTCTTGCCGTATGCGGAGGTTGGGTTTGGCAATTCACACTCACAAGCCGGTGCGTCTGCTTTTTCACCGCTGAAAACATAGTCTGTTGACACGTGTATAAGCTTTGCTTTTGCTTTTTTTGCCGCCATTGCAAGGTTTCTTGCGCCAAGTGCGTTAACTTTAAAAGCATCGTCAAAATTTGTTTCACAGCCGTCCACATTTGTGTATGCACCGCAACTTATAATAACATCGGGCTGGCTGTCTTTCACAAATTTTTTAACTGCTTTTAAATTTGTTATGTCAAGGTTTTCAATGTCTGTTTTAAAAATTTGTGCGCCTTTAAGCTCTTTTGCAATGTCTCCAAGCTCGGTTTTGCCGTTTTTAAGACACTTGCAAAGCTCTGTGCCAAGTTGACCGTTTGCGCCTGTTATAAGTATTTTCATACATACCTCCGAATTTTACGCTCTATCTTGATGCAACAATTTTGCCATCTGCCACTTGTTTTAAGTGATAACCATATGGGCTTTTGCCGTATCTCTCGGCGCTCTCAAGCAATTTTTCTCTCGATATCCAGCCGTTTTTGTAGCTTATCTCCTCGGGTGCGCTTATTGTAATGCCCTGGCGTTTTTCCACCATGCGCACAAAGTCGGCGGCATCTACAAGGCTGTCCATTGTTCCTGTGTCAAGCCACGCAAAACCCCTACCCAGAAGCTTAACATCAAGCGCATCTTCTTTTAAATAAAGTTCATTAAGCGTTGTAATTTCAAGCTCTCCCCTTGCACTGGGTTTAACTTTTTTTGCCATCTCCACAACGCGTTTATCGTAAAAATATAGCCCTGTAACAGCATAATTACTCTTTGGCACTGTCGGTTTTTCCTCTATTGAAACCACTTTGCTGTTATCGTCAAACTCAACAACACCAAAGCGCTCGGGGTCGTTTACATAATAACCAAAAACAGTTGCTCTGCCGCTATTTCCGTTTTCAACTGCATCTTTAAGTAATTTAGAAAAACCACTGCCGTAAAAAATATTATCGCCAAGTACCATGGCGCAATTGTCATCGCCAATAAACTCCTCACCAAGCAAAAACGCCTGTGCAAGCCCGTCGGGGCTTGGCTGTACTTTGTAAGACAAATTTACACCAAACTGGCTACCGTCACCGAGAAGCTCCTCAAAGCGCGGTGTGTCAAGCGGTGTAGAGATTATTAAAATATCCCTTATGCCTGCAAGCATGAGCGTGCTTAGTGGGTAGTAAATCATGGGTTTGTCGTACACGGGCAGTAGCTGTTTGCTTGTAACCATTGTTAAAGGGTACAGCCTTGTGCCTGCACCGCCTGCCAAAATAATACCTTTCATCGGTGGTTTCTCCATTTCGTTATTTTATTAATTAAACAAAATTGTCATTTAAACTTAAAGCCCCATTTTTGCCAATATTTGAACATTGAATGCAGCTGCATTGTAAAATTTTTAAGTTTTTTCTTTGTATCTCTGTGCCACGCGTGGATTACATGCGTTATGGGCACATACATAACTTTGCCATGCTTTTGCGCCTCTCTTGTTATGTCTGCATCCTCTACGTACATAAAATATCGCGTATCAAAGCCATTTATTTTTTTGAACACATCTGTGCGCATTACAAAAAAGCAACCTGTGCAAAAGTCAATTTCTTTTTCAGTGCTCAAATCTTCATCAAGCATTAAATAGTGGTTTTCTATTTTTTTCAAACACGGCAGTGGCAGTTGCCTGCTTAAAAGTGCCATAAAAGATGGCACTCTCTTTGCCGTGTACTGCTCTTTTCCGCTTGGAAAAACAAGGCGCGGGGTTGCCATAACCACCTCAGGGTGCTCATCAAGATATGCACAAATTGTCGAAACAGCGTCTGTATCAAGTGTAATATCAGGGTTTATAACAGCGTGATACTTGCTGTTTAGCTTATTAATCACACTGTTATGCCCACCGCCAAAACCCTTGTTTTCACTAAGTTTTATTACGTGCACATTATCTGCAAAGTTTGCGTTTTTCAGCTTTTCTCCCGAGTGGTCGGGGGAGTTATTATCTACAACAAAAAGCTCAAAATCAACACTGCATGTGTGGCTTACTACACTGTTTACAGCTGTTTCAACCTCATCAAAACCATTGTAAACCACTATACATCCGCTGACTTTATAATCTTGCATATAATTAGCCTCTCCTATTTTTAACCGAATGGGTGCACAACCTCGCTTGTGTCGCCCTCAGCTTGTCCCTCACCCTCTGTCGGGGTTGTCTCGCCCTCGGCAGGCGCTGTTTCACCCTCGGCAGGTGTTGTTTCGCCCTCGGCAGGGGCTACTTCGCCCTCTGCCGGCGCTGTGCTGTCTGCTATTTGCTCTGACTGTGAAGTCGTTTGCTCAACTGCAACAGGCATTGCGCTCTCGTCTGTTATAATAAAGTTTTGCACCACGTACCAAATGCCTACGCCAAGTGCTATTGACACAATTACAAGCACAATAATAGGTATTATTAAACCTTTGCTGTTTGCGCTTTCAAGCCCTTTTGACTTTGCATTTGTAACAGGCTCGTTCCAATCAATTTCTTGCGCCGCTTTGAAAGTGCGTGCATACGGGATTTCTTTGCCGTTAATTAATCTTCTTATAATATCCAAAGCTGAAAGCACAGCTTTTTTCCTAGCATCATCGCCTTCTTTTATGCTGCGAATATAAACAAGCTTGCCATACGTAACCGCAACTGCAATTGTGTCTGCACCCGGCACGCTTGAAATTGACACGCCAAAATCAGATTTTGTGCATTTTTTAGCCGCAAAGCTTCTGTCGGAAGCTAGCTGTACAGGGTCACTGCTCTCTTCGTCGTCCATAATTGCAGTGTCTGCAATTTTGCCTGCAAGTTTGCTGTGGTGGTAGCTGTCGTGTCCAAAATCAAACACTTTATCAGCACTTTTCACTGCTTTAAACTCTGCCTCAAGTAGTGAGCCCGTCTCATCATCGGGTGCTGTTAAGTTCAGCTCATGTTTATTCATAAGTGCGCAAACGTACTCTGCAAGCGGTGTTTTGCCCCTTGTGTAGACAACATCGCCCATTGCCGCCTCCATTTGTGCCGCTGCGTTTTCTGCAAGCTCCGTTGCAGGTGCTGTGCGCCCTTGCGCCGCAATAACTACAAGTATTTCTCCACCTTGACCATACAAGTTAAGCTTTATGTGTGGCAACTCCGAAAGTTGTTTTGCCGTTGCTTTGAGCAGGTTCATATCGGGTTGGAACATTCTAAGCACAACTTGCACACCCGGCCCCTCTGCGGGTTTTGGTGGCCCATCGTTTTGCATTTGTTGCATGTTGTTTTGCGCTACTTGCTGTGGTGCGTTTGCATTTTGTACAGGTGCTTGCTGTGCGCCCATGTTCTGTGCACCTTGTGCCATGTTTTGTGCGCCTTGCCCTACATTTTGTACGCCTTGTTGGGCTGTTCCCATACCTTGCCTTGCACCTTGTGGCATATTTTGTCCCATGCTTTGTGCGCCTTGATTTGCATTTTGTGCGCCTTGTTGGGCTATGCCCATGGCTGGTCTTGCGCCCTGTGCCATATTTTGACCCATGTTTTGTGCACCTTGACGCATATTTTGCGCGCCTTGCTGTGCTGCGCCCATGCCTTGCCTTGCGCCCTGTGCCATATTTTGTCCCATGTTCTGTGCGCCTTGTGCTACATTTTGTGCGCCTTGTTGTACTGCGCCCATGCCTTGCCTTGCGCCCTGTGGCATACTTTGTCCCATGTTCTGTGCGCCTTGTGCTACATTTTGTGCGCCTTGTTGTGCTGT
>CAYJNL010000001.1:128987-193298 GCA_964371675.1 uncultured Bacteroides sp.
TTTGTCCCATGTTCTGTGCGCCTTGTGCTACATTTTGTGCGCCTTGTTGTGCTGTGCCCATGCCTTGCCTTGCGCCCTGTGGCATATTTTGTCCCATGTTTTGTGCGCCTTGTTGTGCTGTTGCCATACCTTGCTTTGCACCTTGTGCAACTGCACCCATATTATGGTTTGCACCATTTTGAGCGCTACGCATATTTTGTTGCATTGAGCTCATACCTTGGTTAGCACCTTGCGGCATATTTTGTCCCATGTTTTGTGCGCCTTGTGGCATGTTGTTTTGTCTTGCACTATTGTTTTGTGCACCTTGTTGCTGTTGTGAATTTAATGGGTTATACTGCTCTGACATTAGTATTGTCCTCCCTGTAAACAATTATATAATTTAGGCTTATTTTTTTATTAATACATATAAATGGCTGTTAGCCATCGTATGATATTTACTTAATTTTATCGCAATATTTAAGTGGAATATTTAATGTAGCACGTCTTATCATATCAAGCGCTCTGCTCACGGATGCCGCCCTCACATACTCACGTGTTCTGTCTTTTATAACAGATTTTTGCACGTAAATCTCGTCTTCAAAAGCAATTCCTATATAAACAGTGCCAACGGGTTTTTCCTCTGTGCCGCCACCGGGGCCCGCAATACCTGTAATGCTCACTCCATAATATGAGCCCGAGAGTTCTTTAATGCCCATTGCCATTTCTGCCGCTGTCTGCTGTGACACTGCGCCGTGCTCTTTTAGTGTGCGCTCTTTTACACCAAGGATTTTTTGCTTTGCCTCGTTGGCGTAAACAATTGCACCGTAGCCAAACACCGCACTGCTGTTTTCAATACTTGTAATCATCTTGCCAAGCAGTCCGCCCGTACAGCTCTCTGCCGTGGCAACCGTTTTGCCTTTTTCAGCAAGCAGTTTTACAACAGCCTGTTCAAGCGAGCTTGCATCTCTGCCGTATATATTATCTCCCAAAATTTCGTAAAATTGCCCCACTTTTTCCTCGCACATCTCTTTTGCAATTTCACTAGTCTTTGCCTTTGCCGTTATGCGTATGCTAACCTCTGCCGTTTTAGCGTATAATGCACACGTTGGGTTTTGCGAGGCAAGTAAATCCTCTGCCATTGTCTCAAGCTTGCTCTCGCCAACGCCCACAACGTTGAGCATTGTGGAGTAAAGCACGCTATCACTCAATTTTTCTATAAAAGGTCTCACCTTGTTGTTGAACATAGGGTATAGCTCGTTTGGTGGCCCCGGCATTAAAAACGCGTATTTGCCGTCATCTTTAAAAATCATGCCCGGTGCTGTGCCGTTTTCGTTTGGTATCTTCTCACCGTTTTTTGGCACTAGTGCTTGTCTTCTGTTATTTTCTGTCATGGTGCGGTTTAGCGCTTTGAAAAAGTTTTCTATCTTCTCGTTTTCTTCTTCGTCAAAAATCAGCGTATCATTAAAAACCTCACAGACAGTTTGCTTTGTCAAATCATCTTGTGTTGGCCCAAGCCCACCCGACATTAATATAATGTCACTACGGCTTTTTGCAAGCTCTACCACACTTTTTAGGCGCACGGGGTTGTCGCCCACAACGCTTTGAAAATGCACATCTACACCTAGAAATGCAAGCTGTTCGCTCAAAAATTTAGCGTTTGTATTCACTATGTTGCCAAGAAGTAGTTCCGTGCCCACGGCTATAATTTCTGCTACCATTATTTTACGTTCCTTTTTTGGGGATTTTGTAAGCGTTTTTTATTTTAAATATCTACGTATTCGGGTGTTACGTCTTTTGCCGCAAGCTGTTCTAGCTCAATTAATTGCGGCATGTTTTGCTCTGCCTCGTGAATTTCTGCAAGTGTCGGTTTTGTTTTTGGGTGCGGTGGTGTAAACAGTGTACAGCAATCTTCATACGGCTGTATGCTTGTCTCAAACGTGTCAATTTTTCGTGCTATATCGGTTATTTCTACTTTATCCATACCTATGCAAGGGCGCAGTACGGGCAGTTTTTGCGCCTCGTCTGTGCAGGCAAGTGCCATTAGTGTTTGGCTGGCAACTTGCGCAAGGCTCTCACCTGTTATAATTGCTTTAGCGTCAACTTCCTTGCAAATTATCTCGGTAATGCGCATCATACTGCGGCGCATTAGCACTGTAAAAAGCTCTTTTGGGGCATTGTCTCTTATATAAACTTGTGGCTCTGTGTAATTTACAACATACACCTTTAAATTACCTGTGTATGGTGCAATTTTACGCGCTAAATCAAGCACTTTGCGCTTTGCACGCTCACTTGTATATGGTGGGCTTGCAAAGTGCACCGCCGTTAATGAAAGCCCTCTTTTTGCCATCATGTAGCCTGCTACGGGGCTGTCTATACCGCCCGAGAGCATCAATGCCGCCTTGCCCGAGGTTGACACAGGCATACCGCCTGCACCGGGCACCTTACCTGCATGCACATATGCGGCAAAATCTCTTATTTCAACAGTAACATTGAGCTGTGGTTTTTTAACATCTACCTTTAAATGAGGGTATGCCTCTAAAAGCTCACCGCCAAGCTCTCTGCCAATTTCCATACTGTTCATTTTAAACGTTTTGTCACTGCGTTTTGCGCTTACTTTAAAGGTTCTTGCCTCTTGCAACTGTTTTTGCAAGTATGCTTTTGCCGTTTTTGTAATATCCTCAAAGTTTTTTTCACAAATAGCCGCACGGCTGACCGTTGCAATGCCGAACACTTTTTCAACTCTCTCGAAAGCCTCGTCCATATTTGCAATAGCCTGCTCATCCTCCGGCTGAATGTACATTGTAGACTGTGCCTTGTACACCTTAAAAGTGCCTATGCTCTTTAGCCTGCGGCGAATTATTTTAAGCAAAACGCTCTCAAAACTAGACTTATTAAGCCCTTTAAGTGCCATTTCGCCTTGATATGCAAGAATTATTTCACGCATTTGAAACTCCGTTCTCAATAATAAAAGTTTTACTACTTTTTTTACAAAACATTTCGTTTTTTTAGGGCAGAGCCCTAGCCAAGCTGATGCAATTTTATAAACACATCAAACACCAACAAGTGTTTTTAGCCCCTCTTTAAGCGCATTTAAAAGCGCTTTCACGTCATCTTCTGTGTTTTGCCTGCCAAAAGACACCCTTATTGCGGTGTCCATACATTTTTTATCGCACTTTATTGCGGCAAGTGTGTGGCTTGTAACACCTTTACTGCAAGCAGACCCAGCAGAAACATAAACGCCCTTGCTCTCAAGAAAGTGTAGCATAACCTCGCTCTTAACCTTGTTTGTTGAAAAATTAAGTATAGACGCGTGTGCACTTTGTGGGCTGTTTATTGTTATGCCGTCTATATTTTTCAAACCCTCAACAAACATATCTTTAAGGTTTACAGGGCAAAACGTATTTTTGCAAATTAAATTTGCCGCTGTGCCAAAAGCTGCAATATACGCTATATTTTCAGTGCCCGGTCTCATGCCGTTTTCTTGGCTACCACCGAAAAACACAGGTTCTATGTTGTAATTTTTGCGCAGATACAGCGCACCCACGCCCTTTGGTGCACACACTTTGTGCCCCGACACAGAGTAGCTGTCAATACTACTTTTAGCCAAATTCAAGCTGAGCTTGCCAAAGGCTTGAACACCGTCTACATGCACGGCAATGCGAGAGTTAATTTTTTTCGCCTCTTTTGCTAAATATTCAACATCTGCAACAGTGCCTATTTCATTATTAATGTGCATAACAGTTAATAGCGCCGTTTTGTTTGTAATTGCGCTCAAAATTTTGGCGGTGTCAATTTCTCCGCTTTTCTCGGGGTTTACAAAGCTTGTTTCAAAACCTGTGCTCTGCAAGTTTTTGCACACTTTGTGCACACTTGGGTGCTCAAAACCTGTTGCTACTATATGGTTTGCCCAGCCTCGCCGTGCACTGCACGCACCCTTAATGGCAATGTTGTTGCTCTCGCTGCCACAAGATGTAAATATAACCTCTTTATCTGTGCAATTCAAGGCGCTTGCAAGGCTTGCCCTCGCGTTTTCAATAACATCTGCGCTGTCTGCACCCATTGCATAAAGAGACGATGGGTTAGCAAAAAACTTGCGCAAACTCTCGTTAGCCACATCTGCAACACCGCTGTCCACGGGTGTAGTTGAGGCATTGTCAAGATAATGCAACAAATTACCCCCTTTTTACTTCAATCTTATATATTATACTACTATTGCTTAGAATGTGCAATATTTAAGTTGTTAATTTTGTTTATTTAAAAAACATATTTTATAAACTCTTTGTAGCCAAGCTCGGGCAACCACACAGGAGCGCCCATGAATTTTTAAATTAAAATGCTGAATTAAAATTATTCCATTAAAACACAAATATGTGAAATTAAAAACACCAAATTGTGAAATATTTATGTTGATTTTAAAAGCAAAATGTGGTAAAATTCAATGGATATCATTTTTTTATAATAATATAAAAATAAATGTATTATATTTAAGAGGAGAAATTCACATGGTTTTTAAAAGGTTAATATCACTTGTTTTGGCTATTGCTTTAATGCTGTCTTTAGCAGTAACAGTAAGCGCAGGTATGCCAATCACACCTAAAAATCACACACGTACAAATGTTGTGGTGTTCGCTTATTTCACAGATACTTCTGCGGCGGAAGTTGAGAGAATGAAGAGCGCGGCTTACCGCAATGAAATGGTTGATATGTTTGGCATGTCACCCGACTCAAATGACGCAACTACTTTTGCAGGGTACTTAAACACCGTGTCTTACGGGCAAGAAAAGGTACAAAATGTTTTTTTACAAGATAACGGTACTGTAATTGAACCTGTTGCGCTTTCAATTAGTCAAGAGAGCATAAAAGGTCAGTTTGCAGACTACAGTGTTATAAGCCAAATAACAAAAGCATTAGATGGAATTGACTTGTCATCGCATGGCATCACTTCTATTGACACTTTTTCGGTTGTACTGGGCACAGACGAGCAAGGTGCTGATTCAACAGTATACCCTACTGTATGGCCACACCAAGCTACTATGACAGGTACGTCTTTAGACGGTCATGATATACGTGACATTAACATTTTAAATACAGATAGACTTGGCAGTACTTTTGGTGGTGCCGGCTTAATTGCCCACGAATACTTACACAGCCTTGGCTACCCAGACTTTTATACAGAAACAGCATATACACCTGTAGGTGGCTGGGATATAATGGCTGATACCTCTGTTTTTATGCAGTACCCACTTGCATATGCAAGGTACTATTTTAGCAACTGGATAGAATTAGACACTATCACCACCTCCACTACAAGCAAACTTGTAGTAAACGACCAAAGCGATAAAAACGGCAACCAAGCTTACATTTTGCAATCACAGCAAAACCCCACAGAGCTTTTTGTTGTAGAATACCGCGCTAAAGGCAACTCACTTGCTACAGATGAGACATTTTTAGATGCAAAAATACCAGGAGAAGGGCTTATTATTTACCGTGTTGACACAAATGTGAGCAAACTTTCAAACAAATTCGGTAAAACAGGCGTTTATGTTTTCAGAAACTCTGCTCTTGGTTCTGTGAGCGAAAACTCCGATAATAACACATATTTTACAGATGGCCAAACCTTTGGCACTAGCGATACAAGTGTAACGGATAACGCACTTACATTTAGCGATGGCTCAAACTCCGGCATTGTTATAAAAAACATTCAAAACGAAACAGACGGTATGAGCTTTGAAGTTGAAATACCTAAAGCAGAAAGCTTTGATTTGTGGGATGACAAAAGTTTCCCTGCAAGTAGTGCTACTTCAATTTCATCTTTAATGGTAAATGATGTGCTACATGTGGCTACTGTTGAGAACAAAGATGTGGTGTTACGCTCTTTTGATGGCACAAATTGGACGACACTTCAGTCATTTAGTACAGTTGATATATCTACATCACAAACAACACCTATTATGGTAAACATCGGCAGCGACATATATTATGCATATTATGAGTTTACGAGTGGTGGAGCAAGCGGCAAGATTGTTATAAAAAAACACACCGGCGGTGCTTGGGTTGATTTTACAGAAATACCTGATATAACAAAAGAAGACTTTGACATAGCTCTTTCACAAGATAACAGCAAAATGTTTGTTAGTTACTATGATACCACTTTAGATAGGGCTAGAGTTCGCATAATTGATATAAACACGCCCGCAACTTTTACAGATGTTACACTTGACGAAATTACAAATGTTACTGCATTTGGGCAAACAAGGCTTACTGTAGTTAACAACAATGTTTATGCTATATACCTCAACACTATGTCGTTAACTTCGTTGAACGCGTTTAAAATTAACACTACTGATTTTTCATACGAAAAAATAGCAGATGCACCTGTAAATTTAAGCCCAATCAACTCATTCGAAGCCATTAATTACAATAACAATGTTTTTGTATTAGCAGCAGGAAGTTTTGGCAGTACTGGTATAACTATGTGGGCTAGTAGTAAGTGGATCCCCCAAACCAACATCTTTGATGGTAGTTATAAAGGAGTTTTTGACCCATCTCTTAATATAATTGACGGCAACGTTTATGCCCTTACAACTGACCATAATTCACCATACAATTTACGTGCTTATAGGCACATAAGCACCGGTTGGGTGCATGAGGGGGAAATTGTTGAGACAATAACAGCAAAAACACCGGTTACTCCCACACTTACAAAAACAAGCACAGGCATAATGTATGCAACATTTTTAAATGATGGTGTGCCTAAAGTAGAGAGCAAAGGTGTTTCAGTTAAACTATTGTCTTTAAAAGTAACTGCACCTAATAAAACAGATTACATTATTGGTGATAACATAGACCTAACCGGACTTGTGGTTACAGCAAACTACTCTGACGGCAACAGCAGAGTGCTAGGCGCAAGCGAATACACACTAGAAGGCTTTGACACAAATAAAAGCGGCGAGGGACGCATTGCAACTATAACTTTCAACGGTAGCACTGTAAGCAATACTTTCGGCTACAATGTTTACGACAAAGCAATACCCCTGCACCATGTTAAGGCAACTTCAGACCATAAAGGTACAATTAGCCCGTCAGGCGATTTATATTTGCCGAAAGGTAGTTCACAAGAATTTACATTCACACCAAACAGCGGCTATGAAATTGCTTCAGTAATGGTTAATGGCAATAGCGTAACACCTACAAATAACAAATATACTCTTGAAAACATAGCTTCAACACAATTCATAGTTGTAACTTATAAACAAATAGGCTCTGACCTGCCCGACCCCGGTGTTGAGCCACCTGTTACAGATTTTGAAAATAACTTGACAACTTCCACTGTAATTACACAAAGCACTCTTTCAGGCGGCATGGCTCTTGCATCTACAAGCGAATCTTTAAACGAAGCATTTGCTGCGGCTACATACGAGGCATCTCAACAAAACACAGACCCACGCGTTGAGGTGTTGCTAGACAAAAAAGGCATAACAAATGGGTACAGTGTAGTAATGCCCGCGAGCACTATTGTTAATTATGGCATGGAATATCCCGGCTTAACACTAAAAGTAACAGGCGAAGATTTCTCAATGCTATTAGACAATACCACTTTAAAAGAACTTGCGTTTTTTGCCAGCGATTTTTACGATGATAATCTTACATTTAATTTTACCAAAGTAGACTCGCGCTACCTAACACCTGAACAGCAAAAAACAGCCGGCACAAGCACTGTTTTCAAACTTACAATAACATTAAACGGTAAAGAGTTCACAAACTTTAACGGCGGCGTTGTTACAATAACAGCACCTTACGAGCTATCTGAAAACGAAGACCCAAATAGCATTAAAGTAAGCTATCTCGCACCTGACGGCACACTAACACAGCACAATGCAACTTACGACAAAGCTACGGGTTTAATTACATTTACAACAACCCACTTCTCTGAGTTTGTTGTAACAAGCACATTCTTGCCAACACCTGTGCCTACTCCACCTACCACTGACAGTACAAGTGCGGCAATATCACCGCTTACAGGCGCCAGCAAATAGTTTTGGTGCTAAATACAAAAAAGAATTAGTATAATATTTTAAAAAAGGTTGTGATGAAATACTGAGTATTTCATCACAACCTTTTTGTTTGTATTAATAAAGATAAAACATAGCGTCAAGTTTACACCTAACTATAAGTCTGTACAGATTTAACCACATATAAAAAATGTTATAACACTCACAACATTAGCCAAGCCGATGTAATCCTAAATATAAACCTGTTATTCTTAGGATTGCCTTGTATCTTAGCTTAGCTTTGTATTTTAAATATAGTAAACACTAGGGCGTACCCTACGAATTTTGTGCGATTTAACATGTTTTTCACCGAGATTCAAATATTTTGTGTATTGCTGTACTGTAAAACAAATAAGCACAAGCTATTTGTAATATTTTTTGCACCTAGACCTATTTTCGCCTTGATTTTTCGGTTCATATTCACCGCATATAATACATACTAAACTGCAAAATAATTGCAATAATATTGAGCCCAAAAAGTGCGCAAATGCTACTTATATCAGTGTTTTGCGGCACTTTTTCTTTTGCAAACTTTTTAAAATAAAAGCCTGCGACAATAACAAACCCAACAAAGGCAGGTATAAAATATCTCATTTGCAAGCCAATAATATCAATATGCCCCACAGGCGACCATGATAAATATAGCCCCGTAACAACAACACCATATGTGAGTATTGCATTTAATGCAAAACCAAAAACAATACTCTTATCCTCTTTTTTGAAAACACCGCTGTGCTTAAAAATTATTACCATAACTAAAATCACGGTTAAATTGCTTATAATATTAAGGTTTGCGTCAAGCCAACCAAACAGCCCTGCACTGAACATAAAAAACGAATTATCAATTAAAACATCAACAAAAGTTACCATGTAGCGCAGTGGGTTTTGCAGTATAAATGTAAGCTGCTGTGCAGGGTTTGTGCTGTCCATAGTGCGCTCTATAACACCGTAGTTCGAAAAAAGCTGTACATAAAGCGCCATAAATTGGTAAATTATTACTGCTATAATGCTTGAAAACACAAATATAACAACTTTTGAAATATTGCGGTTTTTAAGTTTAACACAGTAATTTTGCTTTGGCACAAAAAGCACAAGCGGCAACATTACCACGTAACTTGCCTTGCTAACTATTAAAATTGCAGTGCAAATTGCAAAAATAACAAGTTTTTTTGCATCAAATTTCTCACTTAAAACACAGCTAATTGCTAAAAACATAAGTGCAAAAAGCACGCTGTCGCTATTCACGCTACCAATGGAATACGCCGTAATTGGTATACACATAACCGTGAACAACAATAGTTTAAAGCGCGGTGCAAAACGAAAAGAAAAATATGCGCAAACACTAAAAAACAGAGCATTAAACACCCTTGAAAAATAATATGCACCCATTGCGCCACAGCCTATAAGCCGTGCAAACGCAATGCCTAGTGTCTGCGGAATATACGCAAAAATTTGAAAAATTATTATACTTATCTGAGGTGGCGTGTGTGATTCGTCCGCCATGTTGTCGAAATATTGCTCATATTTTTGTGCAATGCTGTACCTGTGCCCGTTTAAAAACATGTTTGGAAAACTTTCCATAAGCACCATGCTATCGCGTGGGAACTCGTGGTTTTCATCAAAGCCAAATTGCCCCTGTGCCATTGTTTGTGCGCGCAAAAAATGCACGTTTTCATCGGGTACTTGGTTTATTGGTGTTGCCAAAGCATACAAAATTCCAAGTATTAAAATTACAGCACTTAATACAAGTTCGGGGTGCTTTTTGTATTTTTTCATGAGGAAAAACATTGCTGAAAACAAAGCCACAAGCGCAACATACAAATATGCTGTGTATTGCAGCTGCCCCATCCAGTCGGGCTCATATAAAACGCGGAAATAATACACTGCAAACACCGACAAGGGCAATAGCATTACACAGCACAGCACATAAATAAGCATAGGTTTTTGCTTAATTACCTTTAATTTATCATAATAAGTTGAAAACATTAATTTCCCCTTATATCGTAAAATTTATACATTGTATATGTCTGTTTTGTAGCCGTCAAGGTTTTGTTTCATCCACTCAACAGTTTCAGCTATTCCCTGTGAGAATGTGTACTGTGGCTGCCAACCTGTAAGTTTGTTAAGCTCTTTTGCTGTGCCCAAAAGGCGGTTTACCTCGCTTTTTTCGGGGCGCAAGCGGTCGTCATCTGTAACAATTTTGGCATTTGGGTTAATTTGGCTAATTAGCTCATTTGCAAGCTCGCCAATTGTTATTTCCTGCTCTGTTGCAATGTTCAGCTCTCTGCCAATTGTGTTTTCGTGCTCTGCAATTGTAACAAAGCCGTTTGCAGTGTCTTTAACATAGTTAAAGTCTCTTGTCGGCGTTAATGAGCCGAGGTGTATTTCCTCTTTACCCGAAAGTAACTGTGTAATAATTGTGGGTATAACTGCGCGCGCTGATTGCCTTGGCCCGTATGTATTAAACGGCCTTACAATAGTTACTGGTGTGTTAAAACTGCGGTAAAAACTCTCTGCAATTCTGTCTGCGCCAATTTTTGTTGCGGAGTACGGGCTTTGCCCTTGAAATGGGTGTTTTTCGTCAATTGGCACATATTGCGCCGTGCCGTAAACCTCGCTTGTAGAGGTAACAAGTACCCTTTGCGTGTCAAGCTCCCTTGCCGCTTGTAGCACATTGAGTGTGCCCTTTATATTTGTGTCAATGTAAGAATCCGGCGAGGTGTAGCTGAAAGGTATGGCAATAAGTGCCGCGAGATGAAAAACAGTGTCAATGCCTTTCATTGCATCTCTAACGCCGTTTGGGTCGCGCACGTCGCCCAAAATAACTTTCATTGATTTTTTCTCTTCGTTGCTTATTTTGTCAAGCCAGCCCCATGTGCCAAAAGAGTTGTAAATACAAAATGCTGTTACGTCATAGCCGTCAGCTATAAGCTTTTGCGTTAAGTGTGAGCCAATAAAACCATCTGCGCCTGTTACCAAAACTTTTTTTGCCATATATAATACCGTACCTTTCGGAAATTTATTTTATTTAGGTAGGGCATACGTAAGATACCCCATGCAATATTCCTATTATAATATATTAACGCTTAAAAAACAACTTTTTGCACTATATTGACTTTTATTTTATCATTTCAAGAAAAGCTTGCTCATCTATAACAGGAATGTTTAAATCATTTGCTTTTTTCAGCTTAGAGCCTGCCGCCTCTCCCGCAAGCACATACGCTGTTTTTTTAGACACGGAAGATGACGTTTTGCCGCCATTTTTCACAATTAACTCCTCCGCCTCTGTGCGTGATAGGCTGGGGAGCGTGCCTGTTACAACAAATGTCAAACCACTTAAAGTAGTCTTTTTTGCCTCGCCCTTGTAATGCATGTTA
This sequence comes from uncultured Bacteroides sp., assembly GCA_964371675.1. GTDB lineage: Bacteria > Bacillota > Clostridia > Oscillospirales > Ruminococcaceae > Ruthenibacterium. The sequence goes on from CAYJNL010000001.1 coordinate 140,395, forward strand.
ACACCTTGCGCGCTTAGCTTTTCCACAAGGTCACGCGTGCCCTCTTTTGCAAAAAAGTCAACTACACTTTCCGCCATAACACTGCCAAAACCGTCAATTTCATTGAGCTTTTCAGCTGTAACATTAAAAAACTCTTGCATATTCAGCAGTGTTTCAGCAAGCAAAAGTGCACCTTTTTCGCCTATATGGCGTATGCCAAGTGCAAAAATAAGCTTGTCAAGGTTATTTTGCTTGCTCTGCTCTATTGCAAAAAGCAAGTTATCGGCAAAAACACCCACGTCTTTGCCCAAAGTAAGCAGTTGTTCACGCTCCAATGTGTAAATATCAGCCACATTTTTTATGTGCCCGTTTTCCACAAGTGACATTGTAACAGCAGGGCCCAGTCCGTCAATATTCATTGCGCCTTTTGAGGCAAAATGTATGATGTTGCGCAGTATTTGTGCAGGACATTCGGGGTTTGTGCACCTTAGCGCCGCCTCGCCGTCAAAGCGCGAAACCTCTTCTCCGCAAGATGGGCAAACTGCTGGCAATTTGTATGCCTCGCCGCCGTCTGCGTGCTTTGTCACGGCTACTATCTCGGGTATTATGTCGCCTGCTTTTCGCACGCGCACAGTGTCGCCTATGCCTATTTGCATCTCGTTTATAAAATCTTCGTTGTGCAAAATTGCGCGTGCTACCGACGTACCTGCAAGTTGCACAGGCTCTAAAACTGCTGTTGGGGTAAGCACGCCTGTTCTGCCTACGGACACCTGCACATCCAGCAGTGTAGTCTCTTTTTCCTCGGGTGGGTACTTATATGCTATTGCCCAGCGTGGGAATTTCATTGTACTGCCAAGCGCCGTGCGCTGTGCAAAGTTATTTACCTTTACAACGGCGCCGTCAATGTCAAACTCAAGCTCTCCGCGCATCTCACCTATTTTAGCTATCTCGTCAATTACCTCTTCAATGCTGTTAAAAACGCTGTACCTTGGTGAAACACTAAACCCAAGGCTATGCAAGTAATCAAGGCTTTGGCTGTGTGTTTCAATCAGCTCTCCCCTCACCTGCTGTACGTTGAAAACAAAGCACGATAACCCGCGCTCTGCTGTTATATTCGCATCTTTTTGGCGCAGTGAGCCCGCGGCGGCATTGCGTGGGTTTTTAAACGGCTGTTTTTCGCTTATCTCTTGCTCTTTAACAACACGCAAAAATTCTTTTTTTGGCATGTAAACTTCACCGCGCACTTCTAAAAACTGCGGTGCGTTTTCAATGCGCTTTGGCACGTCATTTATTGTTGCTAGGTTTTGTGTAACGTCCTCTCCAACTGTGCCGTCTCCCCTTGTGGAGCCACGCACAAACTCACCGTTCTCGTACTCTAAACTAACTGATAAACCGTCAATTTTTATCTCAACAACGTACTGCACACTATCATTTTGCTCTCTAACTCGCCTGTCAAACTCACGCAGTTCGTCAAAGGAAAAAGCATCTTGTAAGCTCTCCATTTTAACGGCATGTGTAACTTTTGCAAAGCGCCCCGAGGCACTGCCGCCAACTTTTTTGGTGGGAGAATCCATCTCCAAAAGTTCGGGGTGCGCTTTTTCAAGCTCTCTGAGCTTTACGCTAAGAGAGTCATACTCAAAGTCTTCAATCTCTGAATTATCTTCGTTATAATATAAATTATTGTGATATTCAATTATATTTTTCAGTTTTCCCCATTCGCTTTTAATCTTTTTGCTTAAAGGCAAAATTTTCACTCCTTAATATCACTGTTTTTCATCTGAAAGCCATACATGTGCACGTGTTCCATCAATTTTGCAAATCAACTATATTTTGCGCGCCAAGCAATACGCCTGCCCTTGCCGCGTTAAAGTTTATGCCACCTTGCACATAAACAGTGTACGGTGGGCGGATAGGCCCGTCCGCAGACAGCTCTATACTGCTACCCATTGTAAAAGCTCCTGCCGCCATTATAACCTTGTCTTCATAACCCGGCATCTCGCTTGGCTCGGGCGTTGCAAAGCTGTCAACAGGGCTACCTGATTGCACACCCTTGCACAGTGCGCACATTGCTTTTTCACTGCCCGTCTGCACACTTGTTATAATATCGTCACGCTTTTCGTCATAGCGTGGCTGTGCGCTAAAGCCAAGCACCTCAAAAAGTGCCGCGGTATATGCGCTTGCTTTCAGCGCCTCACACGTTACACCCGGTGCATAGTAAAGCCCCAAATACAGCTGCCTTAAAACATCAAGTGTACAACCAATCTCCGCACCTACACCCGGTGCTGTAAGCCTGTTTGCGCATTTTTCCACAAGGTCTGCGCGCCCTGCTATATATCCACCTGTTGGCGCAATGCCACCACCCGGGTTTTTAATTAAACTACCTGCCATTATGTCCGCACCGCACTGTGTTGGCTCTTTAGTGTTTGTAAACTCACCGTAGCAGTTGTCTACCATAACTATAATATCGGGGTTTGCCGCCTTTGCCGTTTTGCTTATTTCTTCAATATCTAAAAGCGACATAGCCCTGCGCTGTTTATAGCCCCTACTGCGCTGAATATAACACATCTGCGCTGTTTTACACTTCTCGCTAATGTTATTATAGTCAGGCTGTTTGTCATTTATTAAATCAATTTCTTCATATATAATGCCAAAATCTTGCAAACTGCCGCTTGCTCCTTGTTTTATGCCTATAACACCGTGCAAAGTGTCATATGGTGTGCCTGTTACACACACCATTTTGTCGCCAGGGCGCAGTAAGCCGAACAGTGCCACGGCAAGCGTATGCGTGCCACTTGCAAAAGTTTGGCGGAAAAGGCAGTCCTCGCTACCTGTGAGCGTTGCAAAAACTTGCTCCAGTTTTTCGCGCCCTGCATCACCTATGCCGTAACCCGTTGTGCCCACAAGGTGGTTTGCGCCCACGTTGCAATCAGTAAACGCTTTTAGCATTTTAATCTGGTTGTATTCTTTTATTTTTTCAAGCTCTGTAAATGCCTTTTCGCACATGGCAAGCGCTTTTTTATCTGCATGTAAAATTTTCTCTGTTAAATTATAAAACTGTGATATTGCGTTGTATTCGCTCAAAATTCCCACCTCATAATTATTTTTGCTTTTTATATATTTTTTGCAACAACTTTTTTACCCGTGTACTCTGCAACAAACTCTTGCCCCGGTTTGCACACGGCAAACTTTTCGCTGTTAAAATTGCCATCTGTAAGACATTTTAAAAAATCTAAATTTTCATCTACCTCTATATAATTCCAGTTAAAATCTTTACATATTTGTTTTGTCGTGTTTTGCTCTGCATTGTCGTCAAACACGGCTGATTTTATAAAATACACGTTTTCATAATTTTCGCGCCAACCGTGTGTTGCCTGCATTAGGTAATTTGCTGTGTCCTCGTCATACTGCTCGGTGTATTCGGCATAATATTTTTCATACAGCTCTTTTGAGGGCATTGCGGTGTTTTCGCACCATGCTTTATTGTACCAGTAAATGCCATTGTTGCTGTTAAAAATGTCAAGATACTTCTCTTGACTACCCAAAAACAGCGCTATGCAGTCATCACAGCGCGGCACAATAAGTGGCAAGGTTTTTGCCCTTAGCCCCAAAATTCCGTTTGAGCAAAGCCCATAAGCCAGCACTATTGCGTCATATTTTTGCACATATTTTGTAAAATTCAACTGCACCTGTTCAATGTGCTCTATTGTTTTTTGTATTTCATCCCTTAATTTTTCGGGCGTTTCGTGCAAGCCTTGCTCTAAAAAATAAGTGTGCACAATTGATTTAGAGCTCGCCACAAGAAAACTAACTTGCCGCATAAGCACAGCGCAACCGATTAAGGCTATTTTCATGTATTTCACCCCTTGTTTAGGTATCATTTATTATAACATATTTTTGCATTTTGTTAAAGCACAAAAAATAGGGACAACTCTGCTTTACTGCCCGAGAATAGAGAAATTATCTATATCCTCGGGCAGAACAGAACTTTGCCCCTACAAAATATTTAACTGTATTTTAAATTAGTCTTTCAAAGCTGCTTGTGCTGCTGCAAGGCGTGCGATAGGCACACGGAACGGTGAGCAGCTTACATAGTCAAGACCTAGTTTGTGGCAGAATTCGATAGAAGACGGGTCTCCACCGTGCTCGCCGCAAATACCAAGGTGTAAGTTTTTGTTTGCTGCTTTGCCTAGTTTAACGCTCATTTCCATTAGTTTGCCAACACCTGTTTGGTCAAGGCGTGCAAATGGGTCATTCTCGTAAACTTTGTTCTCGTAGTATGAATCTAGGAATTTACCTGCGTCATCACGGCTAAAGCCGAATGTCATTTGTGTAAGGTCATTTGTACCAAAGCAGAAGAAGTCTGCCTCGTTTGCAATAACGTCACTTGTTAGGCAAGCGCGTGGAATTTCAATCATTGTGCCAACTTCGTATTTGATGTCTGAATTTGCTTTAGCAATCTCTTCGTCGCAAACAGCAACAACAAATTCTTTAACAAATGTTAGCTCTTTAACATCGCCGATAAGAGGTATCATAATTTCAGGCACTAGGTTCCAATCAGCGTGTGCTTTTTTAACGTTGATAGCAGCTCTAATAACAGCGCGTGCTTGCATTTTTGCAATTTCAGGGTATGTTACAGACAAACGGCAGCCCCTGTGTCCCATCATTGGGTTAAACTCGTGCAATCCCTCAATAATTGCTTTGATATCCTCAACTGATTTGCCTTGTGCTTTTGCAAGCGCTGCAATGTCAGCCTCTTCTGTTGGTACGAACTCGTGTAGAGGTGGGTCAAGGAAACGAATGCAAACAGGGTTACCCTCAAGTGCCTCGTAAAGTTGCTCAAAGTCGCTTTGTTGCATTGGCAAAATTTTGTCAAGTGCTGTCTCGCGCTCTTCAACTGTATCTGCGCAAATCATCTCGCGGAAAGCCGCAATCCTGTCTGCCTCAAAGAACATGTGCTCTGTGCGGCAAAGGCCTATGCCTTGTGCGCCAAATTTAGCAGCTTGTTTTGCATCAGCAGGTGTGTCTGCGTTTGTGCGAACTTTCAATGTGCGGAATTTATCTGTTAGAGTCATAATTTTGTCAAAGTCTCCGCCAATTGATGCGGGAACTGTTGCAATTGCCTCGCCGTAGATGTTACCTGTTGAGCCGTCGATTGAAATGAAGTCGCCCTCGCTATAAACTTTGCCATCAAGTTCGAAAGTTTTTGCGCTCTCGTTCATTTTAATCTCGCCACAACCCGATACACAGCATGTGCCCATGCCACGTGCAACAACTGCTGCATGGCTTGTCATACCGCCGCGTACTGTCAAAATACCTTTTGCGTAGTGCATACCCTCAATGTCTTCAGGTGATGTCTCAAGACGAACTAGGATAACGTCTTCGCCACGTTTGCCCCACTCAACTGCGTCTTCAGCTGTGAAAACAGCTTTACCGCAAGCAGCACCCGGAGATGCAGCAAGACCTTTGCCGATAACTTTAGCCGCTTTTAACGCTTTAACGTCAAATTGTGGGTGAAGTAGTGCATCAAGCTGTTTTGGGTCAATCATCAATAGAGCCTCTTGCTCTGTTTTCATGCCCTCGTCAATTAAGTCACACGCAATTTTAAGTGCGGCAGCAGCTGTGCGTTTGCCGTTACGTGTTTGTAGCATGTAAAGCTTTTTGTCCTCAATTGTGAACTCCATGTCTTGCATGTCTTTGTAGTGGTTTTCAAGTTTGTTGCAAATACCAATAAACTCGTCATAAACCTCAGGCATAATTTCCTTTAGCTCAATAATTGGGTTTGGTGTGCGCACACCTGCAACAACGTCCTCACCTTGTGCGTTCATAAGGAACTCGCCCATTAGTTGTTTCTCGCCTGTGCCCGGGTCACGTGTAAACGCAACGCCTGTACCTGATGTATCGCCCATGTTACCGAAAGCCATAGCTTGTACGTTAACAGCAGTACCCCAGCTGTAAGGAATTTCGTTTTGCATACGGTAGTAGTTTGCACGTGGGTTGTCCCAGCTGCGGAAAACAGCTTGTACTGCGCCCATTAGTTGCTCTTTTGGGTCGCTTGGGAAGTCTTTACCGATTTTCTTTTTATATTCTGCTTTAAATTGCTCTGCAAGTTTTTTAAGGTCATCAGCCGTTAAGTCAACGTCGTTAACAATGCCTTTTTCTTCTTTCATATGGTCAATTAGCTCTTCAAAATATTTTTTGCCAACTTCCATAACAACGTCTGAATACATTTGGATAAAACGACGATAGCAGTCGTAAGCCCAACGTGGGTTGCCGCTCTTTGCAGCTAATACTTCTACAACTTCCTCGTTAAGACCAAGGTTCAAAATTGTATCCATCATGCCGGGCATAGATGCTCTTGAACCGCTACGTACAGATACTAGAAGCGGGTTTTCTTTATCGCCAAATTTTTTACCAACAACATCTTCCATTTTTAAGATGTTTTCCATAATTTCGCTTTGAATTTCGTCTGCAATTTTCTTGCCATCGTCATAGTAACGTGTGCAAGCCTCTGTCGAAATAGTGAAGCCCTGTGGTACAGGCAAGCCCAGTGTTGTCATCTCCGCTAGGTTTGCGCCTTTACCTCCAAGTAATTCGCGCATTGTTCCGTTTCCTTCTGAAAACAGGTATACATATTTGTGACTCATTTTCTACCTCCATTATTTTCGGCAAATTTCTTTTTTTGCCAAGCTGATTTTCAGCTTTTCGTAAAGATTATTATAACAGAACAAATGGCAAATTACCAGTAAAATGTTAAAAATAATAGTATAAAATAAAATTATGCAATATTTATACATAATGCTGAGGTTAAAGCATGTTTTTTTGTGCAAAAATTTTTAAAAACCTTGCAAATATGGCGTTTTAGTTATATACTGTATATAATATAGGGGGTAGGTTTATATGTCTCTTACTGAAAATGAAAAGCTTTTTGAGCAAACTACATCTGCGTACAAAACGTGTTTTAACAAGCATTTAAAAGCAGGCGTAGTATTTTTGTCCGATTACGGTGTTTTTATAGATGATGATGTTGAAATAGAAGCAGGGGCAATAATTATGCCCGGCACTATACTTAAAGGTAGCACAAAAATTGGCAAAAACAGCAAAATAGGGCCAAACAGCGTGCTTGAAAACGCAATTGTGGGTGAGGATGTTGTGTTTAACGCAAGCCAAGGCTACAACTGCACAATTAAAAACGGCGCAAGTATAGGGCCGTTTTGCCACATTCGCCCCGACAGTGTTATTGGCGAGCGCGCGCATTTGGGCGATTTTGTTGAAATTAAAAACAGCAATATAGGCGAGGCAACAAGCGTTAGCCACCTCACATATGTTGGCGACAGTGACGTTGGCAAGGGTTGCAACTTTGGCTGTGGTGTATCTGTTGCAAATTACAGCGGAGAGAGCAAGGGCAGGTGTGTTGTGGGCGATTACGCTTTCATAGGCTGCAACACAAACCTTGTGTCTCCCATTAACGTAGGCAGTGGCGCATATATAGGTGCAGGTAGCACAATTGTTAAAGATGTGCCAAGTGGTGCACTTGGTATTTCACGCGCAGAGCAACAGATAAAACCAAAATGGGCAGAGAGAAAACTGCAAAAGTACAAGGAAAAGCAACAAGCAAAAATTGAGCAAAGCTCTGAGGAGTAAAAATATACGTTCGTATTTATACATTAATGAAAACGGTGCGCAGTTTTACTCCTTGCAATTAAATAAATTTTTGCTTATCCCATTCTAAATAAAGCATTTAATTTGTTTAGCAAAGTGTAAAGTGCTCGCTGTAGCGGAGCAGCATATTGCGGCTTATTCTATGGGCTGTATCATGCTTTACAAATGTATGGCAAAGTTTTTACTTTAAAACTTTGCTTTTGCTGAAAGGAATGGTTTTATATGAACATTCATGGTAAAGACATCAAAATTTTTGCGGGCAACTCAAATATACCATTGGCAGAGTCTATGGCATCTTGCCTTGGCATATCAATTGGCAAGTGTGACGTTGGGCTGTTCAGTGATGGTGAGATACAAGTTTCAATAGGTGAAACAGTGCGTGGTAGCGAGGTATTTATAGTGCAGAGCACCTCACAACCCGTAAACAGAAATTTGATGGAACTTTTAATAATGATAGATGCCATGAAAAGGGCAAGCGCAGGGCGCATAACAGCCGTTATGCCGTATTTCGGATACGCAAGACAAGACAGAAAAAGCAAAGCAAGAGACCCTATTACAGCAAAACTTGTGTCTGACCTCCTTGTTGCAGCAGGTGCAGAGCGCGTACTTACAATGGACTTACATGCCGCACAAATACAGGGCTTTTTCAACATACCCGTAGATCATATGCAAGGCGCGTCTATACTTGTGCCGTATTTTGAGCGCAAAATTGCAGACCATAAGGACAATGTTGTAATAATGTCGCCCGACCTTGGCAGTGTAAGCCGTGCGCGTACTTTTGCCGAAAGGCTTGATGTACCGCTTGCGATAGTTGACAAGCGCAGACCAAAACCAAATGAGAGTGAGATAATGAACATAATTGGCGACGTACTGGGGCGCCATGTTATAATTATAGACGACATGATAGACACAGCAGGTACGCTTGTAAATGCCGCGCGGTCTGTTATAAACAGGGGTGCAAAGAGTGTTAGCGCTTGTGCCACACACGGTGTGCTAAGCGGTCCTGCCATTGAGCGAATACAAAACAGTGTGCTTGATGAAGTTGTTATACTTGACACAATTAATTTACCTGTGCAAAAGAAAATTGATAAGATAAAAGTGCTGAGTGTGGCATCACTTTTGAGCGATGCCATAGCAAGAATTTATACAGATAAACCTGTTAGCACACTATTTATATGAACGTAGCACATATAAATTGGCATGTGCGTAGCACCGCCATAGAATAAACTATAAATAACCCGTAAGGGATACGAGGGTTATTTATATGAGCGTAGCACCACCATAAAACAAGATATAAAATTTATTTATACGATAACATACAACATGCAAAAGGATTTTTAATAGATGTTTTTTAAGAAAAAGGCAATAGATTACATTGTTGTGGGGCTTGGCAATCCCGGCAAAAAATACGATAACACGCGCCATAACATAGGTTTTTTAGCAATTGACGACATGGCGCAAAATTACGGTGTGAGCATAACACGCGCAAAATTTGATGCACTATACGCAAATGTCAACATAAACGGCAAGAGCGTGCTTTTGCTAAAACCGCAAACTTTCATGAATTTATCGGGCGTTAGCGTTAACAAAGCGGCAGCTTATTATAAAGTAGAAAACAAGAACATCATTGTTTTATTTGATGATATATCGCTTGATGTTGGCAAACTGCGCATTAGAGAAAAAGGCAGTGCAGGCGGGCATAACGGCATAAAAAGCATGATAGACTACTTTGGGCAAGACTTTCCGCGTGTAAAAATAGGTGTGGGCGCAAAGCCACATGCGGATTATTTACTTGCAGATTGGGTGTTATCTCGCTTTACACAAAGCGAATTAAATGCAATTCGCACAAGATTTGACGATATTCGACATGCAGTTGAGTTTATGATAGAAAATAACATCAAGGAGGCGCAGAGTAAACATAATGGTTAAAGAAAAAAACACAAAAAAAAGATACGAAATAATGATAATTATTTTCAGCATTATAAGCATTTTGGGCACCGTTTACACTTATTTAAACCCCAACATTTTCGTTGTAATTTTGTTTCCTATTATAAGTGTATGTGTGGCAATATTGGTGTGGTGCGTTGTGGCAAGGTTTTTTCTGTACAAAGACAAAGAGAGGCTTTTAAGCAAGTCTTTTGCAAAACCTGTTAGGCTTGCAATGTTCCCACCTGTGTCAATTTTAAGCCTATTACTGCTTTTATCAATGCCAAACCCACCAAATAGCGACATGGTGCTTACAGAGGACAGCCTTGCTATAATTGCGTTTGCATTTATAATTTTTGTACTGCCGCTTGCAGTTTTACTTGTAGTTGTTTTTGGCGCAATGGCATTTGCGGCATCTATTAACCACATGCAGTCTACACCGCTTGATGAGAGTGTAAAATACCGCAAAGGGCCGCTGTTTTTCACAATAATTGTAAATATTCTCATACTTATTGTATTTATTGTCTTTGCTTATTCTCTGGTGGCGGGATAATTTTAAAATAAAGGTGTAAATATGTTATCGGAACTAATTAAACAAACTCCAGAATATAAAAAATTACTGGCTGCCACAGGCGACAAAATGTCTGTGGTGGCTCTTTTCGGCTTGTCTCCCGTGGCGCATGCTCACATAATTTCTATACTGTGTGAACACACAAACAGGCCTGCGCTTGTTATATGCAGTAGTGAGGGCGATGCCACAAGGTTTTGCGAAAACGCAGAGGTTTTTGGTGCTAAAAGCGAGGTTTTCCCCTCTCGTGACTACGTTTTCAGAAGTGTCGAGGGGCAAAACCATGAGTATGAATTCCGCAGGCTTGCCGTGCTTGGCAACGTTGTGGGGGGGCGCACAAATATGGTTTGTGCGTCTGTTGAGGCTGTTTTACAGCATACAATGCCGCGCGAAGAATTTTGCCAAAACACACTCACCCTCAAAAAAAATGACGAACTAAAGCAAGAAACACTTATTGCAACGCTTGTCTCGGCAGGCTATTTAAGGCGCGGGCAAGTTGAGGGTGCAGGGCAATTTAGTGTGCGCGGTGGCATTGTGGATATTTTTGCGCCCGACATGCAAAAACCGTGCCGCATTGAGTTTTGGGGCGATGTTGTTGACAGCTTGCACACCTTTGATATTGTGAGCCAGCGCAGAGAGGCTAAAGTAGACAAGGTTTACCTATCCCCAGCGCGCGAGGTTTTATTTGGCGGTGCAAAAGATGCAAAACAGTTTTTGAGCACAGCGCTTGATAATGCGCAATCCTCCGTGCGCAAGGCGGCTTTAAAACGCGCTATGGTTAATGATTTGAAAACACTCGAGGCAGACATACTGCCTGTATCCATGGATAAATACAAGAATTTGCGCTATAAAAAGCAGTGCTCAGTGCTTGAATATCTTGACAACCCCATAATATTTTTCAGTGAGTACAGCAGTGTTAAAGATGCTGTAAAGTCTTTTACTGTGCGCTTTTCGCAAGAGATGCAGTCTCTTTTTGAGGACGGTGTGCTGTGTACAGAGCTTGGCGATTTTTACGACGAAATGCCCACGTTTATGAACAATGCAGAAAAAAACGGCGCAATAGTAAGCGAGAGCTTTGTGCGCACAATTCACGATGTAAAACTAAAGAGCACTGTAAACTTAATATCACACAGTTTGCCGCCGTGGTCCGGCGAAATTGGCTTATTACTTGATGAAATTAAGCCTCTTATACAGCAAAAATACAGCATTGCCGTGCTGTGCGGTACAAAGCGCGCGGCAAATGCACTTGCAAAAGACCTGCAAAACGCAGACATAAGCGCAACAGCCTACACAAGTGACAAAGTGCCGCAAAATTTGCCTCAAGGCACTGTCGCGGTGCTTGAGGGGCAACTTACACAGGGCTCGCAGTACGCGTTTGCAAGTGTTGCAATTTACACAAGCAGGCAGCACGCACAGGCAAAGACAGCAAAACAGACAAAGAGCAAAAACAAGGGGCTTTCGTCTTTATCAGACATAACACCGGGCGACTATGTTGTGCACCAAAACCACGGCATAGGTGTTTACGCCGGCATACAGCGCCTTGACATGCAGGGCTTTGTAAAAGACTACATTAAAATAACGTACAATAAAGGCGACACACTTTACGTGCCTGTTACACAGCTTGACATAGTAAGCCGTTACACTGCCCCGGGGGACAGCGATAAGGTAAAACTCTCGCGCCTTGGCACGGATGTTTGGGCAAAGACAAAGAGCAGGGTGCGCGCGGCAACACAGGAGATGGCAAAAGAGCTTATTGAACTGTACGCTAAGCGTGAAAAGGCGCACGGGCACGCTTTCCCACAAGATAACGAGTGGCAACGTGACTTTGAAACACGCTTTGCATATGATGAAACACAAGACCAACTGCGCAGTACAAACGAGATAAAAAAAGACATGCAGCGCCCTCACCCCATGGATAGACTGCTTTGCGGTGATGTAGGTGTAGGCAAAACAGAGGTGGCACTGCGCGCCGCATTTAAGTGCATAATGGGCGGCAAACAGTGCGCAATTCTTGTACCCACAACAATACTTGCGTGGCAACACTACAACTCAATTATATCGCGCATGGAGGCTTTCCCAGTTAAAACAGGGCTATTATCGCGCTTTAGAACACCCACACAGCAAAAAGAGACAATAAGAGGCATCTCCCTTGGCACTGTCGACATAGTTGTTGGCACACATAGGCTAATTCAAAAAGACGTAAAATTTAAAAACCTCGGGCTTGTAATTGTGGACGAAGAACAGCGCTTTGGGGTTAAGCACAAAGAGCGCTTAAAGGAAATGTTTGTTGGGGTAGACATGCTCACACTCAGCGCAACACCCATACCGCGCACTTTAAACATGGCGCTTACAGGGCTGCGCGACATGAGCACAATAGACCAGCCCCCTGTGGAGAGGCGCCCTGTTGAAACATACGTTATAGAGTATGATGACATTGTGATATCGGGTGCACTAAAAAAAGAGCTTGGCAGAGGTGGGCAAGTTTACTACTTGCACAACAGGGTGGAAACTATTGAGATGTGCGCCGCAAAAGTTGCGCGCCTTGCACCCGAGGCACGCATAGGCATTGCGCACGGCAAAATGGACGAGGCATCGCTGTCACGCATATGGCAACAGCTTATGGATAATGAAATTGACGTGCTTGTGTGCACAACACTTATTGAAACAGGTGTTGACGTGCGCAATTGTAACACACTTATTGTGGAAGACTCCGACTACATGGGTCTATCGCAACTATATCAACTGCGCGGTAGGGTTGGGCGCAGTGGGCGCAAAGCATATGCCTACTTTACTTTCAGGCGCGACAAAGTTTTGACAGATGTGGCATCAAAAAGGCTGTCTGCAATAAGAGAGTTTACAAGTTTTGGCAGTGGGTTTAGGATAGCCATGCGCGATTTGCAAATTAGGGGCGCAGGCAACTTACTGGGGCAAAGCCAACATGGGCACATGCAAAACGTGGGGTACGACATGTACGTAAAACTACTTCACAGCGCAATAGCACAGCAAAAAGGAGAGGAAATTGCAACTGATAAGAGCGAGTGCCTAATTGACATAAGCGCAGATGCGTATATTCCTGAAAGCTATATACAAGACACACCTGCCAGAATTGAGGCATATAAATTAATTGCAGCAATACAAAGCAAAGGCGATGCAAGCGACGTGACGGACGAGCTGACAGACAGATATGGTATATTGCCAAAAAGCGCCGCAGGGCTTATTTCAATAAGCGTTAACAGGATAGTGGCGGCACAGCTTGGCATTTATGAGATATCACAAAAAAACGACACACTTATTTTGTATTCCGACAAACTTACAATGGATGTAATAAAACCACTTTTAGCTGCATTTAAAGGAAGACTACTTGTAAACGGCGGCACTAAACCGTATTTATCGCTCAAAATTATGAGCGGCGAAAACCCGTCTGATTGCCTTGAGCTTTTCCTAGATAACATGCTTGTTGTATCGAAAGCACCTCAAACCAGTTAGTATAAACACCATTTTTAAGTGGGCTGATTTTGGTGGTTTTACGCCTTAAAAGGCATAATATCTACTTTGTAAACACATGCAGTTCTTAAATTAATCAGTTATATTACTGAAAAATTGTAATATTTTTATGAAATGTATTGTCATTGTCACTTAAAAGCTGTATAATACCGTAAGTGGTATTATATTCAAACTAATATAAAATCCATTTAATTCGGTTACTAAAATTCAGTTTATCTTTGCTTTTTGTCAATTGCAATACGGCAGTATTGCTCATTTTATGGCGCATTGGTAAACAAAATTTTAACGGGCGCCGTATTGTGCAATTTTTAAATTAGTTCGACTATATAAGATATTTATTATTTCGGAGGTATTCCCTTGAAGATTTCAAAAAAATTATTAGCAATTGTACTCACCATCATAGTTTTATTTAGTTTTACCGCGTGCCATTATACAACACCTGCTGTTGTTGTTAATGTAAACGGCACAGATATTTCATCGGGCATATATTTAATGTACCAGTATGAGGCATACAACAATGCCATGACTGCATATAGCGATGAACTTTATGCAAGCGGTGCAGATGACGTTACAACAGATGACGTTGACATAACATCTGCCACAATAGAGGGCATTACAGGCGCTGAATGGATTAAAAACGAAACAGACAGGCTGTTAAAAGAGTACGTTTACGTAAATGTTGAAAACGCTGAAACAGACACACTAACAGACGAAGAAATAAGCATTGCACAGCAATCTGCGAAAGATACTTTCAGCTCTTCTTACGTTCAAGACGTGTATGAGTCAAACGGCATTGGCGAGCAGAGCTATGCAGATTACTATGTAACACAAACAGCTTATTACAACCTGCTTACAAATTACACAGAGGCAGAGAGTGAAAATATTTCAGAAGACGATGCAAAAGCGTATATGGATGAAACATATAAGCAAATAAACACACTTTCACTACCTGTTACAAATGCTGAGGGCACAGACCTTGACGATGCAGGCAAAGCGGCTGTACAGGAAATTGCAGACAACCTAGAAGCAGAGCTAAAAAGCGGTGGCGATTTAGACGAGCTTGCAGAAGATGCACTAAAAGAAGCTTTTGAAATTTGCGGTGTTGAGTATACAGAGGACACACTTACACAATACAACACAACTTACTACGTTACAGACGACTTTAACTACTATTTCGACGCACCGACAGTACAGGCAATAATGGCATCTAGTGTGGGCGATGCAGGACAAGTTGAATCTGACGTGATGCCACTAGTTTACAGTGTAATACCAAACTACACAGACGATGAGCAGTTTGTAACAGACTTTTATGACAGCATTGTAAGCACTATTTGCAATGAAAATTTTGAAAGCAAAGTTGCAGAAGACATTGCAGAATACACCGTAACAGAATACGGCAATGCAAGGAGCACTTACAGCGTTAAAAACATTGAGGCATAACATAAAATAAACTATAGTAATACCGAGCGGTTTTAATTTAAAAAGTAAATTTACTGTTTGGTGAAAAACCGTGCAAAACGTTTTAAAAACTGTTTTGCGCGGTTGTGTTGTTTGTGGGGTAGGTAAAGAACCCGTGTGGGATTTGAGGGGTATTTATATAATAGGTGGTTGTGTTTATATGATTATCTTGTTGTGAAAATTGGCAAAATTATTAATTTTAAATAAAAAACCTAGCTTGCTACGAAAGAGTAGTTCCTACTTTTCAGCGTGAAAAGTAGCAAAAGCGCCGGGGGTTGCGATTCCCCCGGTCCCCTAAACGCTGTGCTCTAAGAGCCATACCATAAGACCGCCTACGCTCAAAAAAGAACAATTCTTAATGACAACTTTTTTGACCCATGCGCTCTAATGGTATTAATGCGTGATAGCTGTTAGCTTTGCTTATCTTCCGTTAGTTTTTGTTATTAGCTTTGTTTTAGTTTTTAGTCTTGCCTATTACACTTAGCTTTTTGCAATTGTTTTCGCATAATAACAACCACCCATTATTTATATAATCGGTATAGGACAATTCAATATCGTCCCACCTTCAGATGTGGTTAAAATTTGTGCAACCACGCGGGCGGATATAGAATCCGCCCCTACCATTTGTGCGGTAAACTTGGTTTTATGCAAACCCTTTCAGGCAACCACACAAGGCCGCCCCTACAAACCACCTATGCGGTGCCAAGCACACGCACCACAAAACCCAACCTGTACAGTCGCTAGTTACCAAACACCACAAATTAAAAAGATCAAAGTTTTTTGCCAAGCTTTTTTTCAAAAAAGCGGGAGCGGGAGGAGGATGTTATTTGAAACAATTTATGAGTAATTTTAAAGGTTATTATAAAGAACTTGTGCTCGGGCCAACGTTTAAACTAGCTGAGGCAATTTTAGAACTTTTTATACCCGTAATAATGGCAGATATAATAGACACAGGCATAAAAAACGGCGACATCAACTATATAATAACACGCGGCCTGTTCATGCTCTTACTTGGGTTTATAGGCATGGTGTTCGCAACAATATGCCAATACTACGCCGCAGTATGTGCTTATGGTTTCGGTAGGTCTCTGCGCCAAAACTTGTATAAACACGTTTTCTCGCTATCGCAATCAGAACACGCAAAACTAGGCACAAGCACACTTATAACACGCATCTCAAACGACGTAACACAAGTACAAAACGGCATAAACATGGCTATCCGCTTAGCAATAAGAGCCCCATTTTTAATAATAGGCTCAGCCGTAATGGCAATTCGCATAAACTTCGAAATAGGTATAATTTTCACTGTTTTTATCCCCGTCGTACTCGTTATAATATACGTAATAATGCGCAAAAGCGTACCTTATTTTACACAAATCCAAAATAAACAAGACAGCGTAAACCAAATTGTAGGGGAAAACCTATCGGGTGCACGTGTCATACGCGCATTCTCAAAACAAAAAACAGAACAAAAAGATTTCGAAACAGCATATGACGACTTGACAAAACTTAACATAACAGCAGGTAAAATTTCAGCACTACTAAACCCTCTGCTCTACGCACTCGTAAATGTGGCAATTGTTGTTATTTTATGGTTGGGCGGCGGCTATGTCAACGCAGGCAACCTCGAACAAGGCGAGCTCTTTGCGCTTGTCAACTATATGACACAAACACTCCTCGCGCTAATTGCGCTATCCGTTGTGGTTGTAATCTGCACAAAAGGCATAGCAAGCGGTAAACGTGTTATCGATATTTTAAACATAAAAAGCAGTATGCCCGAAGTTTCTGAAAACGACACTCCAAAGACTACAAGCGAAATTGCAGTTTTCGATAACGTCAGCTTTAAATACAGCGGAAGCAGCGAAGACGCCGTTAGCAATATAACTTTTACTATTGAAAAAGGGCAAACTATTGGCATTATAGGCGGCACAGGTTGCGGAAAAACTACGTTAACACGTTTAATTTTACGCGACTACGACACAACAAACGGAAACATCTATATAGATGGAATAGATATTAAAAACTACACCCTTAAAAACTTACGCAACAAAATTGCCATAGTACCGCAATATGCAACGCTTTTCAGTGGCACTATTCGCAGTAATTTACAAGTTGCCAAAATAAATGCAACAGACGACGAAATGTGGCAAGCGCTGAAAACAGCACAAGGTGCAGACTTTGTAAAAGCAAAAAAAGACAAGCTGGACGAGGTGGTGCAAGAGGGTGGCAAAAACTTGTCAGGTGGGCAAAAACAGCGCCTTACAATAGCGCGCGCCCTTTTGGCAAGGCCTGAGCTACTAATTCTAGATGACGCCACAAGCGCACTTGACTTTGCCACAGAGGCGGCCTTGAGAAATGCGCTAAAACAAGAAACAGCCGATACAACTGTAATAAAAATATCACAGCGCGCGGCAGGCATAATGTACTGCGACAAAATAATTGTAATGGACGACGGGCTTTTAGTTGGCATAGACACGCACGATAACCTTGTTAAAAACTGTGAGGTATACAAAGAAATTTGCATGTCGCAAGGTATTTTACCAAAGACAAAAACTGCGGAAAGCAAGGTGATAATATGATGTCAAAAGATTTTTTCAACCGCCTTGCACCATTTTTAAAACCATATAGGCACATGTTTATATTGTCGCTTGTGTTCTCGGTTCTTTACGTTATATTCACAATTTTAATCCCTGTAATGATAGGCAGTGCAATTGATGCCGCTTTCTCTGTAAATAACGTTGATTTTCAGCATATCTTTTACTGCATAATAGGTATAACAATACTGTCTCTTCTTGCAGGTATCTCGCAGTGGATAATGAACGTTTATACGCGCAAACTTTCATCAAACGTATCTAAAGACATGTGCGAAAAAGCGTTTGACACAATTAATAAAGCACCGCTTAGCTATATTGACACCACACCGCACGGCGATTTGATAAGCATAATTGTAAACGATGCGGCATTTGTTTCAGAGGGAATAATGCAGGCTTTGTCACAGCTTTTACCCGGTGTGGCAACAATTTTGGGCACACTTATAATAATGA
This sequence comes from uncultured Bacteroides sp., assembly GCA_964371675.1. Taxonomy (GTDB): domain Bacteria; phylum Bacillota; class Clostridia; order Oscillospirales; family Ruminococcaceae; genus Ruthenibacterium. The sequence continues at coordinate 158,533 of CAYJNL010000001.1, forward strand.
TGATACTAAACCCTGTTATTGCTATTGTTGTGGTGCTTGTTACGCCTGTGTCCATATGGTTTGCCTCATTCATGGCTAAAAAAACGGCTAAATATTTTAAACGCCAGTCAGAGGCGCAAGGTGCGCTATCTGCTTTTGTTAATGAGACAGTGCCGGCGCACAGCCTTGTACACTCTTTCGGATATGAGGAGCACTGCTTTAAAAAGCTCGAAAAAATGACGGACGAGCTCTATACAAGCGGTATTCTCGGCACGTTTTTCTCAAGTATAATTAACCCCGGCACGCGCTTTGTAAACGCAATTGTTTATGCGGCTGTGGGCGTTATAGGCGCTGTAATTACAGTTATGGGCGCAATGAGCGTTGGTCAGCTAACCTCATTTTTAACATACGCCAACCAGTATACAAAACCTTTTAATGAGGTGTCTGGCGTTTTAACGCAGGTGCAGAGCGCTGTTGCAGGGTTTTGGCGAATTATAGCTATTAGTGACACAAAAACAGTTGCACAAGATAGTGAGGACAGCATTGTTTTACAAAATTGCAACGGTAAAGTAGAACTTAATAACGTGTGTTTCTCCTACACAAAAGACAAAAAGTTTATGGAAAACTTGAATATAATGGCAACCTCGGGCAGTAAAACCGCAATAGTTGGCCCTACAGGCTGCGGAAAAACTACGCTTATTAATTTGCTTATGCGTTTTTATGAGACAACAGGCGGTGAAATACTTGTAGACGGTACTAACATTAAAAACATAAAGCGCAATGCACTGCGCAATATGTATGGTATGGTACTGCAAGAAACGTGGCTTAAAAATGCCACAGTGCGCGACAATATTGCATATGGCAAACAAAACGCAACGCACGAAGAAGTTGTGAAAGCGGCAAAAGCGGCACATGCACACAGTTTTATAAAAAGGCTTGAAAACGGCTATGACACTGTGATAAAACCCGGTGGTGGCAATTTATCGGCAGGGCAAAAACAATTACTCTGCATAGCAAGAATTATGCTTTGCCAGCCCGACATGCTAATACTTGACGAAGCCACGAGCAGTATTGACACAAGGACAGAAATGCTAGTGCAAAGTGCATTTGATGCACTTATGAAAGACAGGACAAGCTTTGTTGTTGCACACAGGCTGTCTACAATACAAAATGCGGACAACATTATTGTAATGAAAGACGGCAACATAATTGAGCAGGGCACGCACGAGGAGCTTTTGCGCAAAAAAGGTTTTTACGAGGAGCTTTACGAGAGCCAATTTGATAAATCTTCTGCAAGTTAAATGTATTTATTTATAATTTATTTTATGGCGGTGCTACGCACATGCCAATTTATATTTTGCTACACAAAATATAAATAATGGGTGGTTGCGTTACATGTGAAATTAATTGTAAGAAGCCAAGTGTAATAAGCAAGACTAAAAACTAAAACAATGCTAATAACAAAAAACAACGTATGATAAATAAAGCTAACAACTACCACACATTAATACCATTAGAGCGCATGGGTCAAAAAAGTTGTCGTTAAGAATTGTTCTTTTTTGAGCGTAGGCGGTCTTATGGTATGGCTCTTAGAGCACAGTGTTTAGGGGTCCGGGGGAATCACAACCCCCGGCGCTTTTGCTACTTTTCACGCTGAAAAGTAGGAACTTCTCTTTCGTAGCAAGCTAAGTTTTCAAAATAAAACCAAAAATTCGGCGATTTTTCAGCAAATTAATATAATAGCACCAACCACCCATTATATAAATAATAAAAGACTGTTTACACTACACTTTAAGTGTGTGCTTACAGTCTTTTACTATTTTATTTAATATTTAATGTAAGAAGTCATTATTTTTCCATACCATACACACCGAAAAAAACTTTAACAACTTAAATTTTACCTTTTTTATAAAGCAAAACAGCAATGCCTATGGCAAGTGCGCCCGAGAGTAGCACAAGCATTGACACACTGCCTATTAAATTTGGCATTAAAACAAAAATTGTACACATTAAAAGTAGTGGTAACACTGCAACCACAATGCCTTTTGAGTAATATTTAAGTGCAAGCGCACCAAAAAGTGCCGGCACTACATTGTCAAAAGCAGGGCGCAATACCTCGTTTTGTAAAACGGGTGTAAGTGGCGCAAGCAGTAAAACACCTAACGCAAGCACCGCAATGTTAACAAGGCTACTCGTCGCAACAGATAAAGTTGAGACAATCTCATTTTCAGGTGTGCCGATAGAAGTTTTGCATATCTCCCTTGCATTAGCGGCGCACGGTACTTTTAAATTAATTAAGTTGCCAGTTAAAAAAGCAAGGTAACTTGCGCCACTGCCCATCATTGGCGCATACACAAGAAACTCTACCACACCCGACGTCCAGTAAATTACGGCAACATTTAAAAAGCCTGCAATTACAGCGCCCCAGTTTGGCCCACTGCCAAGATATGCACCGTACGCAAACGGTGCGCCCATAAGCAAAATTATGCCTATTACAGTGCCAATGCGCCCTATACTATGCACACTGCTATTGTATTTTTCAAAAAAATCGCTCTTTGCCTGTTCGTCTAAAACAGCGTTTTTGTCTTTTATATTGTCCATTTTAAGCACTCCCTCTTATAACCCACCAAAAAGTATAGCGGCAGACATACCTATTAGCATACTTGCTGCAAGCGAAAAGTTGTCAAGCCACGTTTTGCCTTTAACTCTGGCAAAATACTCAAACACACCCATTGAAACAGCAGAAACACCCGCCACCAAAAGCGGTACCCAGTTGCCACTGCTAGTGCCTACACCAAGGTAAGAGCCTAAATAAGCACTCACAAGCCCTATAAACATAGCTGTAAATATAACATCGCCAAGGGGTTTGCGCGCCTTTTTGCTTTGCGCTGTTTCACCTGTTGTGCTTTGTGGTGTTTCGCTTTGTGCTTTGCTTTTTTTCTGCACACGTGCAAGATAAGATTTTAAGAAAAACACACAGAGCAATGCACCTATTAAAATACCTGCTGTCATTACAAGTGCAATTGTTACAAACATCTCTGCCGTCATAGCCTCACTGCCAAGGCCTTGCTCCATACCGGCTGCTCTTGCGGCAATGTCGGCAACGTTTGTCTCGTAATGCAAAGAGCCTATAACAGAAAGCCTCAGCCACGGCAATGGTATACCAAGAGAACCGCTAAGTGCAATTACGCCAAGTAAAATTGAAATACTGGGTAGTAGTGTAAATGTAGCACTGCTTGTAACAGCTCTTTTCAATATTTTTTTATCCATGCCTATTGCAAGCCCTGCACGGTAACTTTTAATAAGGTATATAAGGCAAAAAACCGCAAGCGCCAACACTACAACACCTGATATTAAAAACATAGGTAAACTGCTAAGTAATGTAATAATATCCATTAAAATAAAATTCCTTTCACATTTATTAAATAATTATAACATAAATTTTGAGCTGTGCAATGTGTTTTTATATATTATTATATTGTAGATATGTAATTTTTTACTGTTATCTTATTAAAAAGCAGCTTAAAATACAATGTAAATTTTTTTACATTTTTTTAACACAACTATGATATTACATTTTACAACCATTTGTTAAACTATTAAGCGTGGGTACAACCTACAGAGCTTTAACCCCAAAATCCAAAAAATAAGTAAACTTGTTTTAAAAGATTGCGGGCGAGCTTTTAAGCTTGGTAAAAACCTAAAATAGGTTTTAAATATTTTTTAAACAATATTAAGGAGACACACAATGAAAAAGATTTTAGCATTAATTTTAGCAATGGTACTTAGCCTTGGTTTAATGGCAGGCTGTACAGCACCTGCAACAGCAGAAGAAGCACCGGCGGCAGACGCAGCAACAGAGACAACAGAAGAAGCACCGGCAGAAGAATCAACATCAGATTTAAGCGGCACAGTAGCACTTGGCGGCTCAACAAGTGTTGAGAGCGTAGTACTTTCAGCAATGGAAGTTTTCATGGCAGCAAACCCCGGCGTTACAGTAACATATGAGCCAACAGGTTCATCAAGTGGCGTTAAAGGCGCTATGGACGGCACACTTGACATTGGTCTTGCAAGCCGTGACGTTAAAGACGAAGAAGCAGCAGAGGGCGCAGTGGGCACAGTATTTGCTATCGACGGTATCGCAATTATCGTACACCCTGAAAATGCAGTTGCAGACCTTGCACTTGAGGATATCACAGCTATCGCAGACGGCACAATTACAAACTGGAGCGAGCTTGGCGGTGCAGACGGCGAAATCGTTCTTATCGGACGTGAGGCAGGCAGTGGCACACGTGACGGCTTTGAGAGCATTGTAGGCGTTGAAGAGTGTGTATATCAAGAAGAAATCAACTCAACAGGTGGCGTTATCGGTAGCGTTTCAAACAACCCTAATGCAATCGGTTACGCATCAGTATCAGCAGTTGACGAGAAAGTTAAAGCAGTTACAGTTAACGGCGTTGAGGCAACAGAGGCAACAATTCAAGACGGCTCTTACCCTGTACAACGTAACTTTAACTTTGTTACAACAGCAGATAGCGAGCTAAGCCCAGCGGCACAAGCTTTCTATGACTATCTAATAAGTGCAGACGCAGCAGAAATTGTTAAAAACGCAGGTGCAGTACCTCCTGTAGCTTAATTTTAAAGCAACATTTCGCTGTATGAAGCGGTAAAGTTAATTAAGACTTCATGCGTTACAGTATTATATAAGCTGTGCGCATGAAGTTTTACGCATTTAGTTTTGTAGTTTAGTCAATTATTTTATATGTGTCTCCAATTCGACAAAAAACGCAAAACGAAAATTGCATAGTTGAACCAATTAAAATTTGCACATGACGGCACCGTTAAAATTTTGTTTATCTAGTTGTAACAATTAGTGGTACTTTTGTATTGCTTTTGATACAAGCGAAATCAAACGTAATTTTAACAGCTGTATTTAATGAATTTTAAAGCAGTTTAACTACATATACAAAGCATATTAATGAGGTGAATTTTTTGAAAGTGAAGAAAATCGTGGAAAAAATAATGAACGCAGTGTTCTTTGTTTGCGGTATGGCATCAATTGCAGCAGTTGCGTTTATTTCGGTTTACATGGTAATCTCGGGCATACCTGCTATTTTAGAGGTAGGCTTTACGGATTTTATCTTCGGCACAGAGTGGAAACCAACAGCCAGTGAACCGCAATTTGGAATACTACCGTTTATTTTGTCCAGCATATACGCAACAATGGGTGCAATTATAGTGGGTGTGCCAATAGGCCTGCTTGCGGCGGTGTACCTATCAAAAATGGCAGATAAAAAAGTCTCACGTATAATACGCCCTGCCGTGGAGCTGTTGGCAGGTATACCAAGCGTAGTTTACGGCCTTGTGGGCATGATGGTTTTAGTGCCGGCTATTAGAGAAACCTTTGACTTGCCCAGCGGTGCAACGTTATTTGCGGCAATTGTAGTGCTTGCAATTATGATATTGCCAAGCATTGTTTCTGTTAGTGAAACGGCACTGCTTGCAGTACCGCCCGAGTATGAAGAAGCAAGCCTTGCACTTGGTGCAAATAAAATAGAAACAGTTTTTAAAGTTAGTATACCTGCCGCAAAAAGCGGTATAGTTGCAAGTATAGTACTTGGTGTTGGGCGCGCTATTGGCGAGGCTATGGCTGTTATAATGGTAGCTGGTAACGTTGCAAATATGCCAAGCATGTTTGAGAGTGTGCGCCTTTTAACAACTGCCGTTGCAAGCGAAATGGCTTACGCAAGCGGCACACATGAAAATGCGCTATTCAGCATTGCACTTGTTCTTTATTGCTTTATCATGGTTATTAACGCGTTCCTCAACTACTTTTTGAAAAAGGAGAAACACGCATGAGTCACGAATTTAAACGCAAATTCTATACAAACTTCTTTAAAACAGTTATTTATTTAAGCATTTTTATCACAGTGGCTCTCTTGTTTTTGCTTATAGGTTACATTTTTGTGCGTGGTTTTCCGCACATATCTTGGCAACTTCTCTCAACCGCACCTGTTTACACACAAGATACAATTGGTATATTACCTAATATTTTAAACACATTGTATATTATTTTACTAACTCTTGTAATTGCACTGCCTCTTGGTGTTGGCGCGGCTGTTTATTTAACAGAGTATGCAACAAATAAGCGCTTTATTTCTATTGTGGAGTTCACAACTGAAACGCTTGCAGGTATCCCCAGTATTATATACGGTCTTGTAGGTCTTTTGTTTTTTGCAAGGTTGCTTGGGCTCAAAGTTAGCCTTTTGGCAGGTTGTTTTACAATGGTTATTGTAATTTTGCCTACCATTATAAGAACAACGCAAGAAAGCCTAAAAACAGTGCCCGCAAGTTACAGAGAGGGCTCTCTCGGTATAGGTGCAACTAAATGGTACATGATACGCACAATTGTATTGCCATCTTCAATAGACGGCATTATAACAGGCTGTATTCTTGCAATTGGGCGCATTGTTGGCGAGAGTGCCGCACTGCTCTTTACAGCAGGTGTTGGCACGGCAATTGCCGGCAACATAGCACAAGCGTATCAAGCGGGCGGTGGCTCACTGTCTGTTGCGCTTTACATGTATGCAAGCGAGCGAGCAGAGTTTGACATAGCCTTTGCAATTGCAAGTATACTTTTAATTCTTGTATTTTTCATAAATATTGCAACAAAAGTAACACAAAGCTTCTTTAAAAAGAAAAATTCAAGATAATATTTAAGCAATTTTGTATGTTTGTACATAAAACAGATGCTAAAATTGAAAAAACTAAACAAAATTTACAAAACATTTTGACTTTTTTCCAACAAAACTATATAATTAGTTTATATAGCTGTTGTGCTAAAAAGCTATATAGAGAGAGGAACAACAACATGGTTACTTCCGAAAATCCTAAAATTGTATGTGCCAAAGACCTAGACCTTTACTATGGTGACTTTCAGGCGCTTAAAAAAATTAACATGGATATACCAAGCAAGCAAATAACAGCTTTTATTGGCCCGTCGGGCTGTGGTAAGTCTACATTTATAAAGAGCATTAACAGAATGAACGACCTTGTGCAAGGTGTGCGCATTGAGGGTAAAATAACATACAACGGCAACGACATTTATGCAAAAGAGGTTGATGTAACACAGCTTCGTAAAAATATTGGCATGGTATTCCAAAAACCAAACCCATTCCCCATGAGTATTTATGATAATGTTGCATACGGCCCGCGTTTACACGGCACACACTCACGCGCACAGCTTGACGAGCTTGTTGAAACAAGCTTAAAAAGCGCCGCCCTTTGGGACGAGGTTAAAGATAGACTTAAAAAGAGCGCTCTTGGGTTATCCGGTGGCCAGCAGCAAAGGCTATGTATTGCACGCGCCCTTGCAGTGCAACCCGAAGTTTTGCTTATGGACGAGCCCACAAGTGCACTTGACCCAATCTCTACATTAAAAATAGAAGAGCTTGCGGCAGAGCTTAAAAAGCAATACACAATAATTATAGTTACGCACAACATGCAACAAGCTGTGCGTATATCAGATAATACGGCATTTTTCTTGCTAGGTGAAGTGATAGAATATAATGACACAGAGCAAATGTTCAGCATGCCAAAGGACAAGCGCACGGAAGATTACATAACAGGGCGTTTTGGTTAATTAAAAGTTCAAAGCATGTGTATTTTACCATGTAACAAAGGAAAGTGTACTATTAAACCCAAATTGTCGCTTTTTGGGGTTTGTTTACAATTATTACTATATTTTAAGCGGCAGAACGGAGATTTATTATGCGTAGCAAATTTGACAGCCAATTATTACAATTGAAAAAAGAATTAACATATCTTGGTGCTCTTTGTGAGACAGCCATTGCAAAAGCGGCAAAAGCACTGCAAAGCACAAACGGCGATCGCATTGCCGAAATGAGCATGGAAGACGAAGAAATTGACCGCAAAGAGCGCGAAATAGAGGCGCTTTGCTTAAAACTATTGCTTCAGCAACAACCAGTTGCAAGAGACTTGCGCCAAATTTCAGCAACACTTAAAATGATAACAGACATGGAGCGCATAGGCGACCAAGCTGTTGATATTGTGGAAATTATAAGCATGGGTAAAATTACAAATAGTATAAACACAACACATTTATACGATATGGCTAACGCATCCATAAAAATGGTAACAAGCAGTATTGATGCTTTTGTTAAGCAAGACATAGAACTTGCAAAAAACGTTATTACATCAGATGATATAGTTGACGACTTATTTGTAAAAGTGCGCACAGAAGCACTGGAGCTTATGAAACAGGACACAGACAACAGCGAAATGGTACTTGATGTACTTATGATAGCAAAATATTTTGAGCGCATTGGAGACCATGCAACTAATATAGCAGAGTGGGTTGTGTTTAGCATAACAGGCGAACACAAAACGTACAAGGTTATGAGCCCGACACCGTAACAACAAAGAAACAGGAGGGTGAAAAACATGATATATTGTGTAGAAGACGATGATTCAATACGTCAGCTTGAAGTTTATGCACTGCAAAGTGCCGGCATGGAGGTTTCGGGCTTTCCCGATGCGCGCAGTTTACGCGGCGCACTTGAGGGCACAAAGCCCGACCTTATTATACTTGACATAATGCTACCTGATGAAGACGGACTTTCTGTTTTGAAAAACTTAAGAAGCAGTTCGTCTACAAAAAACATACCCGTGCTTATGGCAAGCGCAAAAGGCTCTGAGTACGACAAGGTTTTAGGGCTTGATAGTGGCGCAGATGATTACATATCAAAACCGTTTGGCATGTTGGAACTTGTGGCAAGGGCAAAAGCATTAATGCGCAGAACAAGTAGTAGTGGTACAGAGCTTATAACAGTGGGCGATATTACCATAAACATAGTACAGCACAAAGTTTATGTAAGTGGTGAGGAAAAAACGCTTACAAGAAAAGAATTTGCTGTGCTACAAACACTTATGAATAACCCCGAGCACGTTTTCAGCAGAGATTTACTTCTAACACAAATTTGGGGCTATGGTTTTGACGGAGAGACACGCACAGTAGATGTGCATATGCGCTCTCTTCGCACAAAACTTGGCGATTCAGGCAACCAGTTGCAAACTGTAAGAGGAATAGGTTACAGGATAAGCAGCGCCCCCACCCAAGGAGAGGTATGAAAAAAAAGGTAACGCGGCAGTTTACATATATAGGTATTATAGTTACAATAATTTGTACTGCCATTGTTTTTATTGTTGTTGAAACATTTGCTGCAAACGAGGCAAAAGAGCAAGCTAAAAACACAGCAGAGGCACTGGCAAGCATTGTAAACACCACTGAAATTGAATATCAAGCCATTGATTTGACACACTATGAAAACTTAAATTTTTCAATAATAGATGCTAGTGGTGAAATACTTTTTAATACGTTAGGCACAATTGAAAATGTAAAGTCAACACCCGAGTTTGCAAGTGCCTTGGATAGCGGTACAGGCGCTGCAAACCGTATTTGTGATACCATTGACAAAGAGGCATATTTTTACACTATTTTGCTAGATGACGGCAATGTACTTAGAGTGAGTATAACAAAGGGCAGTATATTAACACATATTTTAACCGCAGTACCTGTTGTAATAATACTTTTTATTCTTATAGTAATACTATCAAAAATGTCTGCAAGTATGGTTTTAAAAAAAGTAATTACACCCGTAGAGACTATTGATGTTAAAAATCCACTTAACAACGACACTTTCGAAGAATTTACTCCTCTTTTACGGCGCATAAACAGGCAAAACAAGCAACTTCAAAAAAGGCTTGAGCAAGTGCACAACATGCGAAATGACCTTGCCGCCATTATGAAAACCATGACGGAGGGGCTTATAGTTATAAACCCCGAGGGGCTTATAATAAGCATAAACCAAAGCGCACTTAATATACTGGAGCACGAGGGCGACGACGTTATTGGTCAGCCACTGCTTGCACTTTATAGAGACAGCGTTTTTGTGGAACTTGCAAACGCCTGCGAAAAGCATGAAAAGTTGCAGGCAGAGCTTGTTATAAAAGGCAGAATTTACAGAGCAACACTATCACTGGCAAAAGAGGGCGGCAGTATCCTTATGCTTGTTGACGAGACAGAAAAGTGCGAGGCAGAACAAATGAGAAGAGAGTTTTCGGCAAATGTCTCACATGAGCTGAAAACACCTCTTCAATCAATTCTGGGCTATGCGGAACTTTTGAACAACAACCTCGTAAATGAAAAGGATAAACCGAATTTTTACAACAATATATATAACGAGTGCCGTAGGCTTATATCGCTAATTCAAGATATAATTGATTTATCACGTCTTGATGAGAGCGGCGGCACAATAGCAAAAGAAAGCATAAACATCTACAGCACAGCACAGACAGTTGCAAGCGAACTTCACGATAAAGCCCTAAAAAAACAAGTTGAGTTAAAAGTTGAGGGCAAAAATATTAAAATATCAGCAGTGCCGGCTTTACTTTATGAAATGATATACAACTTAACGGATAATGCAATAACGTATAACAAACCCGGTGGCAATGTAACAATAAGCGTTGTAAACATTGGCAATGAAGTTGACCTTATTGTTTCAGACACCGGTATAGGCATACCCAGCGCGCACCAAGCACGTGTGTTTGAGCGCTTTTACCGTGTGGATAAGAGCCATTCACGTAGCACGGGTGGCACAGGGCTTGGGCTTAGCATAGTAAAACATGCCGCCGCCGTACACGGTGCAAAGGTTAGCCTGCAAAGTGCCGAGGGCGAGGGCACGTGCATTAAGATTGCTTTTAATAAGTAAAGTACCTTGTGAAACAAGTATTTTTATATTGTTTTTACTTGCTTGTAAAGGCTCAATATCAGTTACAAATAGAAAAATGGTGAAAGATTACGCTTTGTGCAAAATATGCGCATGGTTTTAGTCTTTTACCATTTTTGTTTTCACACTACTTGTTATACATTTTAGTAATATGTGTTAATCAAAACCCACAAACAGCACACAAAAATTTTGTGGTATTTTACACAAAATTAATGAAAAAACGACGTTTAATATTGATTTTTTACACAAATTGTGTTATTGTAATGGGGTATCTTAAAGTATTTTTTGCACTAATTATTGCTTACTGTAATTAAAAGAAAGGGGCATAAAATGGTAGAAATTCAAAACACAATTACAAATGATGTACTCCCGTTTTTAACAAGTTCAACCGTAATTCGCTCCTTATTTGCACTATTGGCAGGTGCAATTATCGGGCTGGACAGGGCAATAAAACGCAGAGGTGCCGGCATTAAAACACATGCACTTGTTTGTGTTGGTGCGGCACTTGTTATGATGACAAGCGAATACATGAATGAAACATTATTGACAGACTCTGACCTCTCACGTATGGGTGCACAAGTTATAAGCGGTGTGGGCTTTTTGGGCGTGGGCACAATAATGATAACAGAAAAAAACAGGGTTAAAGGGCTTACAACAGCGGCAGGGCTGTGGACATGTGCATGTGTGGGGCTTGCCATAGGAATTGGCTTTTTTGAGGGCGCAACAGTAGTTTTACTACTTGTAATTATATCACTGCGTCTCTTTGGAAATATAGACCACTGGCTTGCAACTCACTCAAAATATTACAACTTGTACATAGAATTTGAGACAGATAAGAGTATAGGTATTTTTATTAAAGAGATGAGCACCGATGACATACAGGTGAGTATCGGTGATATAACAAAAAGTAGGTTTAAAGGCGAGGGCACAAGTGCCGTGATAAGCATTGTAACAAAAAAGCGTTCTCAAGGTGCTGCTATGATTGAAAAAATAAGAAAACTTGAATACGTTAAGCATTTGGAAATTTTGTAAACATTTTGCACGGCACATACATAAAAGCAAAATATATATATTAAAAAACGGAGTGTAAATATGAAATATGATGTTGCTGTTATAGGCTGTGGAGTTATAGGCGCGGCAGTTGCGTATAACCTAGCAAAATATAACGTTAATACGGTAATTATTGAAAAAGAAAATGACGTTGCCAACAAGACAAGCAAGGCAAACAGCGCAATTTTACATGCAGGATATGACCCCGAACCAGGCACAGAGTGCGCCAAGCTTAACGTTAGGGGTGTACAGCTTGCAAAGCAAATTTGTGCACAGCTTGATGTTCCGTACAGGCAGTGTGGTTCGCTTGTTTTAGCTTTTAGCGACGATGATGTAAAGCACATTGAAAAGCTGTACAAAAACGGTGTTGCAAACGGTGTGCCGGACATGCAAATTTTATCGGCAGAGCAAGTGCACAAGAAAGAGCCAAACATAAATGCGCGCGTTAAAGCTGCACTTTTCGCACCGAGCGCGGCAATTGTAAGCCCGTGGGAGTACACACTTGCAATGGCGCAAATTGCAGTAAAACACGGCACAAAGCTTATGCTTAACACAGAGGTTTTAAATATTGATGAGCTTAAATGCTCAAATGGTGAAAACGGCTACTCAATAAAAACAAATAACGGCGATATTACAGCGAGTTTTATTGTAAACGCGGCAGGTGTAGACGCCGACAAACTGCACAACATGGTTTGTGAACAAAAGCTTGAGAGTGCACCGTCTAAGGGCGAGTACTATTTACTTGATAAAATTGAGGGCGCACGTGTAAATAGTGTTGTATTCCAATGCCCTACAAAAGAGGGCAAAGGCGTGCTTGTTGCACCAACCGTGCATGGCAACTTAATTGTAGGGCCAAATGCACAAGACGTAGATAGAGAAGACGTTTCAACAACATTTAACGGTATGCAGTACGTTTGTGAAAAGGCAAAGTTAAGTGTGCCAAATGTTGATTTTTCTGCAAATATACGCAATTTTGCAGGCATACGCGCAAATGTGCATGGGCACAGTGACTTTGTAATTTCTTTTGGTGCAAACAGGTTTTTAGACCTCGCCGGCATGAAGTCTCCTGCGCTGTCTGCGGCGGCGGCAGTGGGCGAGCTTGCAGCCCAGATGATGTGTGAAAAAGGGCTTGTCTGCGATGAAAAACAAGATTTTAACCCCACAAGACACAGAACAAAATTTAAAGAATTGCCACAGAGCAAAAAAGCAGAGCTTATAGATGAAAAACCCGAATTTGGCAGAGTTATTTGCAGATGTGAAACTGTTACAGAGGGCGAAATATTAGAGGTAATTCACGCTGAAATACCACCGTGCTCACTAGACGGCGTAAAACGCAGAGTTGGTGCAGGTTTTGGCAGATGTCAAGGTGGTTTTTGCGCACCACGCATTGCAGAGATATTATCGCGCGAATTAAATATTGATATGACGGATATTTTACAAGATAAACAAGGCACATATATTTTAACAGGTAGAACAAAAGGCGAAGCTACTAATAATAGCAAACCGAAAGCAGGTGGCTCTAATGTATGATTTAATAGTTATAGGTGGTGGTCCGGCAGGGCTGGCGGCGGCAGTATCTGCGCATGAAAACGGGCTTAAACGCGTTTTAATAATAGAGCGCGACAAAGAGGCTGGCGGCATACTAAACCAGTGCATTCACAATGGTTTTGGTTTGCACTATTTTAAAGAAGAGCTTACAGGCCCGGAGTATGCCTCGCGTTTTATTGACATGCTAAAAGGCACCGAAATAGAGCTTGAGCTAGACACAATGGTGTTACATTTTGATGCTGACAAAGACGGTATAAAAAAAGTTCATGCTGTAAGCAAAGCAAAGGGCTACCGAGTACTTGATTCAAAGTCAGTTATACTTGCAATGGGGTGCAGAGAGCGCACACGTGGGGCAATATCAATACCCGGCACAAGGCCCGCAGGTGTGTTTACTGCTGGCACGGCACAGCGCTATGTAAACATGGAGGGCTACATGGTTGGCAAGCGTGTTGTAATTTTAGGCAGTGGCGACATTGGGCTAATTATGGCACGCAGAATGACCCTAGAGGGTGCAAAAGTGCTTGCTTGTGTGGAGGTTATGCCGTATTCGGGTGGGCTTAACCGTAATATAGTGCAATGCCTAAATGATTACGATATACCGCTGTATTTGTCGCATACAATAACAGATATAAAGGGCGATACCAGAGTTAGCGAGGTAACCGTTTCGCAAATTGATGAAAACAGAAAGCCTATTGAGGGCACGCAGTTTACTCTTGAGTGTGACACTGTACTGCTCAGTGTAGGGCTTATACCCGAAAACGAGCTTGCACAGAGCGCAGGTATTGAAATTGATACTCGCACAAAAGGTGCAATTGTATATGAAAATATGCAAACGTCAATGGACGGTGTTTTTGCCTGTGGCAACGCACTACATGTACATGACCTTGTAGATTTTGTAACACAAGAGAGCACTCTTGCAGGGCAAAGTGCGGCAGAGTATGTCAAGGCGCAAAACAGCAATAACCCAGAGAAAGAAAGCACAGTTGAAGTACGCCCCGGCAATGGAGTAGGTTACACAATACCACAAAAAATAAGACGTGACAACGTTGCAAAAAGCGTTAAAGTGTTTTTTAGAACGCGCAGTATTTTCAAAAATGCAGTAATAAGAGTAATGAGTGCAGACAGTGAAATTGCAAAATTTAAGCGTGAGCACATGGCACCGGGTGAGATGGAGAACATTACACTACCGAAAGTGCTACTTGAAAAAGCTCAAAGCAGCGTACCACTTGTAATAAGCGTTGAACCACAAGTATAAAGGGCAAGAAACGGAGTTAAAAATGAAAGAACTAATATGTATAGTGTGCCCCAAGGGGTGCCATTTAAAAATAGACGAGCAAAATGATTATGCCGTAACAGGTAACGAGTGTAGCAGAGGTGCTACCTACGGTAAAGAAGAGTGCACTGCACCAAAACGTGTTGTAACCTCAACTGTTATTGTAACGGACGGTGTGTTCCCAAGGACTAGCGTTAAGACTAATTCACAAATACCAAAAGAGCTTGTTTTCAAAGCAATGGAAGAGCTTGACAATAAAAAACTTACAGCACCACTAGAAATTGGTGATATAGCAGTAGAAAATGTGTGTGGCACAGGTGTTGATTTTGTGGTAACGCGCGGAGTGGATAAAGGCTAACGAAAGGAAAAATTAAACATGGCAAAATATATAATGTCGCTTGACCAAGGAACAACAAGCTCACGTGCAATTTTGTTTGATGATGAGCAAAATATAGTTGGAATATCACAAAAAGAATTTGCACAAATTTACGCACACGAGGGCTGGGTGGAGCACGACCCAATGGAAATTTGGGCATCGCAATATGCTGTGATGATGGAGGTTGTAGCTAAAAGCGGTGTTGACGTTCACGATATAGCTGCAATTGGCATAACAAACCAGCGTGAAACAACAATTTTGTGGGACAAACATACGGGCAGGCCTGTGTACAACGCAATTGTGTGGCAATGCCGCCGCACAGCACCAATTGTAGATGAGCTTGTTAAAAATGGCATGAGTGATTACATAAAAAACACCACAGGGCTTGTGCCTGATGCGTATTTTTCAGGCACTAAGATAAAGTGGATACTTGATAACGTGCAAGGCGTGCGCGAAAAAGCTGAAAATGGTGATATTCTTTTTGGCACTGTTGACACATGGCTTTTGTGGAAACTGACAAACGGCGAAGTGCACGTTACAGACAGAACAAACGCAAGCCGTACCATGATTTATGACATACACAAATTACAGTGGGACGAAGCTATGCTAAAAGCACTTGACATACCGCAAAATATTTTGCCTGAGGTTCGCTCGTCGAGCGAGGTTTACGGTAAGGCAAATATTAGTGGCGCTGACATACCTGTATCAGGCATTGCAGGAGACCAGCAAGCGGCGCTTTTTGGGCAATGTTGCTTTAAAAAAGGCGAGGCAAAAAACACATATGGCACAGGTTGTTTTTTGCTTATGAACACGGGCAAAAACCCGTGCATCAGCCAAAACGGGCTAATAACAACAATTGCCGCAACAACAGGAGACAAAGTGCAGTATGCACTGGAGGGTAGTGTTTTTGTGGGTGGTGCTGTTATACAGTGGATACGTGACGAACTGCACTTCATAACAGAAGCGCGTGATGCCGAATATTATGCACAAAAAGTTGAAAATACAGGCGGGGTTTACATAGTACCTGCTTTTACAGGGCTTGGTGCACCTCACTGGGACATGTATGCGCGTGGCACAATTGTGGGCATTACTCGCGGAACAAAGCGAGACCACTTAATACGTGCGGCACAGGAGAGTATAGCATACCAAAGCGCAGACCTTGTGTTTGCAATGGAAAAAGACACGGGCATGACAATAAATGAGCTTAAAGTTGACGGTGGAGCAAGCAGAGACGCATTTTTAATGCAGTTTCAAAGCGACATTTTAAACAAAGCAGTAAGGCGCCCAATGATAAGAGAGACAACCGCACTTGGCGCGGCATATCTTGCAGGGCTTGCTGTTGGGCTGTGGAAAAATACAGACGAATTACGCGAGCTGTGGACACACGACGTGCAGTTTACACCAAAGATGGACAGCGAAAAGAGAGACGAGATGTACAAAGGTTGGTCAAAAGCAGTGGGCCGCAGTTTAGATTGGGCAGAGCACTGAAAAATTTGTTGACATAAGCAATAATTACATATATAATATATAAAGATATAAAAACAGGGGTGCCGCAAGGCTGAGATTTGCCATTTTTTTGGCAAGGACCCTTTTGAGTTTGCAGGGCAAAAATTAATGCAAACCGAAAACAGTTTGTTATACAAACTGTTTCAACCTGATCCGGATAATGCCGGCGTAGGAAGTTTTTTATAACTGATAAATCATTTATTATGCTTTATTTTATTTATAATTGACTGACAGTGCGCCTAAAATTTCGGGCGCACTGTTTTTGTATAATTTAAAAAGGATGGTATAAAAAATGACAACAACTTTCTCAAGAACACGCGTTATGGTAGAATGCGCATTAATGGTGGCAATAGGTACTGTGCTTGCACAAATTAAAATTATAGACATGCCGTATGGTGGCAGTGTAACATTACTTTCTATGTTGCCGTTTATCCTTGTTTCTTTCAGGCACGGCGTTAAGTGGGGGCTTTTAACGGGCTTTGCAAACAGCCTTTTGCAAATGCTTATAGGTGGGCTTTCAGCGCCACCGGCGGGCACACCAATTGCATTTTTTGGCATGATTATGCTAGATTATGTTATGGCATTTACAGTACTTGGGCTTGCATGTGTTTTCACAAAAGGTATAAAAAACAAGCTTGTTGGCGTTTGTGTTGGCACTGCTTGTGCAATGGGTTTGCGCTTTGTTTGCAGCTTTTTAAGCGGTTTTATGCTGTGGTCAAGCTATCAGTCTTATTACGAATGGGCAAACGGCATGAGTGCTGTGCTTTACAGCCTTGTTTACAATGCCTCTTACATGTTGCCCGAAATTATTATAACAACAATTGCCGTGGCAATTTTGTACAAAGCTGCGCCAAAATTATTTAGTGAATAGTCTTTAAAAAAATTAGCACATAAATTTTAAGCTGACACAAAGCTTTAGAGCCTTGTGTCAGCTTATTTTTGTATTATCTTAGTTATATTTTACCGCACAATTATCAATTTGTGCAAGCCGCATTATATTGTGTAGTGGCAGGTTTTAACACCTGTCCACTTTTTAAAACCGGTTAAATTTTACGTATTATTACTACTACATTTTATAAGCGTTCATTTCAGCTTGTAGCAGTGTAAATTTGCCAACTAATTGTTTTAACAGTGCAGATTGTGCACTTAGCTCTTCAGCCGCCGCTGCTGCCTCTTCCGAGGTTGCCGCATTTTCGTTAACAATATCTTTAATTCCATTTAGCTCGCCTGTAATTTTAAGCACAGACACTTGCTGTGTTTTGGAATCCTCTGCAATTGTTTCAACAAGTTTTGTAATAACTTGCGCCGCCTCAATAACCTCAGAAATTACTGCCGCTGTCTCGTCTACAATTTTTGTGCCGGAGTCAATAGCTGTAATTGTCTCATCAATTAATTGTGCTGTATCTGTTGCGCTAACTGCGCTTTTTTCAGCAAGGCTACGTACTTCATCTGCAACAACGGCAAAGCCTTTGCCTGCAACGCCTGCCCTTGCAGCCTCAACAGCCGCATTAAGTGCAAGTATATTTGTTTGGAAAGATATCTCATCAATTGTGCTTATGATTTTGCTTATTTGGTCTGATTTTTCTTTAATGTTAGCCATGGACTGTATCATTTTATCCATGTACATGTTGCTTTCTGTTGCTTTTTCATTGCTCTTTTCTGATTCTATCTTAGCTACATCTGCATTTGCCACACTAGTCTGTGCAACTTTTGAAATTTCTTCAAGTGCATTTGAAAGCTCGCTAACGCTAAGCGTTTGCTTAGATGCGCCGTCTGCCACAGATTGTGACACAACAGAAATTTGCTGTGAGCCGAGAGACACTTGTGAAGATGCCTCGTCTATCTCTGAAAGTGTACCTGAAAGCTGTTTAGAAATAGCCGTCATTGTCTTATCAAGTGAGTCAAAATCACCTTTATACATGCTCCTGTCAGATGTAGTAACAGTAAAATCTCCACTTGACATTGCACCAAGGCGCATGTCCATGTCGCCTATTATGCCTTTGATAAGTGCGCAGAGCTCGCGCATACTTTGAGATAATTTCCCAAGCTCGTCGCTGCTCTCGTATTTTATCTCTGTCTCTAAATTGCCGTCAAGAATGCTTTGTGCGGCGCTCTCAACTTGGTCAATTGGGCGTGTTATCAGCCTTATTGTAATAGTTGCAAGTAGTATTAGAACCGCAACAACCGCAAGCACAAGTGCTATCATGAAGTACGCCGCATTAACGTAAAGCTCAGAATTTGAGGTTGACGCAGCATCTGCATTAACTTTGTTAAACTCAACAAGGTTCAAAAATATTGCCGAAACTTCGTCAAAAAGCACTTTACTCTCGCCGTTTAATATTTCCATAGCATCATCTGTTTCATTTTTGTCGCTAAGTGATATCATCTCATTGTGTACAAGTTTATACTCTTCCCATTTTGTTTTAGCAGTTGTTATCAACGCTTCATCTTCCGAAGTTGAAATGTAATTTGTAATATAGTCGTTAAACATCTCGTCAATAGACTCTTCAGCGGCATTTAGGCTAACTTCAAAGCTTGCCATATCGCTCACATCTTGTGACAAAACATGCCCATATTCTGCAATTCTAAAATCTGATGTAGTTGTGTTTAATTCTTCTGCAATTATAACAGATGGTAGCCAATTTTGTGTTATTTCAATAGTATTTTCATTCAAATCACCCATGAAAGTAAGCCCAAGTACCCCTGTTGCCATTAAGCTAATAATCATAATTGCAACAAGCAAAATGAGCTTAAATTTAATTTTCAAATTTTTCATTAATATTTACCTCCGACCTTTATTTACATTAAAAATTAATACCCTTTAGTATATAATATCGACACATTTATTATTAGAAATAAGCAAAAAACAGCTATATTCAATAAATTGGTTAAACATTGATGTAATAAGCCTAAAATTATACAAATGTGACAAAACTTGTTATAAAAAACCACAGAGGTGGCACAATTAAAGACGGCAACATATTTGCTGTTTTAATCTCTGCTGTTTTAATAAAGTTAAAGCCGATACACACAACAAGGCTAAAACCTATTGCACAAATTTGCACTAAAAGCTCGCTATTTAAAAGCGGTTCAAGCACGCCTGCAAGCAAGGTAATACTGCCTTGATACAAAAACACAGGCACTGCCGATAGTATAACACCCGGCCCCAATGTTGCTGCAAGTACCACGCTTGACACACCGTCTAGCAGGCTTTTTATGTATAAAATTGATGGGTCTCCGAAACCGTCGTTAATGCTACCTATTATAGCCATTGCACCAACGCAGTAAATAAGTGTACCGTTTATAAAACTCTTGCCAAAGCCCGATAAATTAAACTTTTTTTCAAGCTTTGAGCCTATGCTGTTCAGCTTATTGTCTATATTTAATGAGCTACCGCAAAGTGTGCCAAGCACAAGGCTCACAATAAGTAGTAACTCTCCACTGCTTTGGAGCGCACCACCCTCGCCTACTTTTATCATGCTTGTAATAACACCGTTTAGCCCTGTTATTAAAATTGCTATACCAAGTGCCTTGTTTAAAGACGCCTCATGGGAATGATTTATGCGGCTTTTTAAAAATGTGCCCACCACACTGCCAACTACTATGGCAATAACGTTTACAATTGTTCCTGTCATTTAATAAAATTTTCTCCCTTAAATAGGCACTTTAATTACACCAAGCTCTGTTTCAAAGTTGTGCACATCCTCAACCATCATTTGCACACACTTAAAGTCCTCGCTAGACTGACGCACCTCGTCTCCCACGCGCACTATTGGGTACAGTATGTCGTTTGGCATTATGTAAAGAATTGTGCCAACATCGCCCGTGCTCATAAGAACTGTTTTGCCTATAAACTGTGCAGGCATTTTTTGTAAAAACGCCCTTAAAAGTTTAGGGTCAAAACCGGGGAATTCCCCGTTTGCAAATTGCGTTAATATCTCAAGTGGGTTGCAAGAATCTTTATAACTGCGTTTGCTTACCATAGCATCATATACATCAGATATTGAGGTTATCTTAGCAAACAGTGATATATCTTTATCTTTTAGCCTGTCGGGGTAGCCCGAGCCATCAATTCTCTCGTGATGATGGCGTGCTGCAAATCGCACGTCGTTTGAAAAAACTTTACTTGCGCTAACAAGCTCATATGAATAAACAGGGTGCATTTTAATTTTTTCAAACTCTTCAACAGTAAGTTTTCTTGGTGCATTTAATATTTCAGTTGGTATTTTTGTCTTGCCTGCATCGTGCAAAATTCCTGCTAAAATAAGTTCTTCAACTTGAGACTTGCTCATTTTTAGCCACTTGCCCATAAGCCCGTTTAAAAGCCCTACATTTAAGCAATGCCTTTGCAAATATTCCTCTGCCGGGCGCGGCGCATTTATAAGGTTAAATATGTCAACAAGGTTTGTTGTATCAATTTTATCTACTATGTGGTCTCTAAGGTCGTCGGCTTGGTGCTCATCTACTGCGCCTGTGTAGCGCATTTTTGTAAGCATTTCCTCTGTTTCATTCTTAACACCGGAATAACCTGTTAAAGCCTCATAAGAGCGCTGTTCGTTCTCATTTCTCGTATTTTTTTTGCTTATAAGCTCTTTTCTTATCTCGGGCAAAACGTAAATTATATTTTCTCCGGAGTTAAACCTCTTTAGTTTTTCTATGCGCGACTCATCTATAATAGCGCCTTTGCCAAGCAAAACCACCTTGCCGTTATAATTATATATTTCATCTTGCACTTCCATGCCAACATATAAGTAGTCTAATGAAAGTGGATATAAATTTGATCTTACGTCATTCATAAACTTTCTCCTTATGTAGGCTCTTTGTTAACAAGCCTACAACCGTAATCAGAGCTATCCATATCGTTTTCTGTTATTCTAATTATCTTGCAGTACAGTGTTGTGGCAGAACCATACATAGTAACCTTTACTTCTACTACTGTATCATCAAAAAAACAGTCCGACCTTGTGTTAATAAGTATCCCATTAGCACTTATGTTAACTGCTTTCATCTCAAGCGGTTTTCTAAGTGTTACATGGTGTTTTTCATCAATAAGTAAACCTGTTATCATCCCATCTACATTTATAGGAAAACGCTGTGCTAGCCTGTCCTCTTTAATTTTTCCGCTGTGCAGTGCTATTTCTGTAAAGCCCATATTAAAATCTTTTCTTTTGGAGCCTAAATACAGTATAACTCTGTTTGCGGTGAAAATTAAAAGCGAAAATTTACTTGATTGTGATTTGTATCCAATAGGCAATTTAACAAGTATTGAGTGAAAATCCTTTTGATACTCAAGTATTGTTGTATCTGCTACCATTTCATCTGTGTCTGCATCTTTTATTATAATGCGACATTTGTCGTAATCATTTGTAAAGTCTATGGAGTAATCGTTTTTATCTGCCATTTTTTATGTCTCCCTTTGTGCCTAAATGCACACTTGCAAAATATTAAACATACTTAATATTATTATATCATTTCTTAGAAAAAAAACAACTATTTTACGCAAATTTTCACATGCTATTTTGCATGTGAAAAAGTTAATGTAACAACTAATATTTTAAAAACACTAATACCTAAAACATGACAAAACAAAAATTTTGACATAAAAATCATTATTTTTTCAAAAAGTCTTGACTTGGAGTTAACTCCATAGATTATAATAGTATTAAATTAAAAATTGTGGAGGAAAACATGAACTACAACAAAACTACAAAACTAACTTTAACGGCTTTCTTTTTAGCACTTGGGCTTGTGCTACCATTTTTAACGGGTCAAATACCGCAAATTGGCAGCATGCTCTCCCCAATGCACTTTCCTGTACTTATATGTGCCTTTTTGGTTGGCGGAAAACACGCCATGGCTATTGGCTTTATCTCGCCTATTTTAAGGTCTTTTCTATTTGGTATGCCGCCACTTTTCCCTGTTGCAACTGCAATGGCTTTTGAAATGGCAACATACGGGCTTGTTGCAGCGCTAATTTATTTTGGTGGTAAGCGCAGTTTGGCAAGGCTGTACACAAGCCTTGTTGTTGCAATGGTTGCAGGCAGAATTGTCTGGGGCATTGTGCAATTTGTACTTCTTGCAAGTACAGGTAGCGTTTTTACTTTCCAGGCATTTATAGCTGGTGCTTTGCTAAATGCAATACCCGGAATTATTGCACAGCTTATAATTGTGCCAAGCGTTGTAAAAGCGGTTGAAAATTATCCTTTTAGAGGAAGGAAAGAGACAGTATGACAATAGCCGAAGTAAGCGAAAAATATGGGTTAACACCTGATACTTTACGTTATTACGAGAAAATCGGCCTTTTACCGCCTGTTACAAGGTCTGCGGGCGGTATAAGAAATTACAGCGAGGACGACTGTCGCTCTGTGCAGTTTATACGCTGTATGCGCAATGCCGGCCTGCCAATAGATGTGCTTACAATATATATGCAGCTCTACAGGCAAGGCGCTAAAACCGCAAAAGAGCGCAAGGCAATTCTTATTGAGCAACGTGAACTTCTTTTGCAAAAAATTGCTAAAGAACAAGAAATCTTAGGTAGGCTTGAGTATAATATATCGCTTTGCGAAAAAGAAACAGAATTATAAATTGGCATATGCGTAGCATCGCCATAAAATAAAGTATAAATAATCCGTACAGGATATGAGGGTTATTTATACTACTCAAAAAAACGGAGTGCACATGATTTTTAAAGAAAATGTTTTAACCCAGGCTAAACTGCACAAAGCCTTGCAGCCGCAAGATATGATAAAACTTTGCTATCAGGCAGCCTTTGGTGCTGAGCACTTAATGCAAGACATAGACAAGGCAAAACAATATTTATACAATGAATTTGCAAGTATTGACACTGACAATACTTGCAATAATTTGTTGTATGAAGAAATTTCTCCCTCTATGTGTAGGGTAAATTTAAGTGTGTGGAAAAAGGAAAATTTGCCTATCAACGCACTCTTTGATATATTTTGTAAAAGCATACAGCAAGACGAAAACGGCGCGGAAAAATTTTTAAAATACGTGCAAGAGGTTAAAACACTTGCGCAAAACGGTGCTTTTAATTTTTCCTACATGGATTTTGACGAGTATTACAACAGTTATTTGCATGGCGGTATTCGTGCAGTGCACCACAGCGAAAAATATAGGACATATGAAAAACCGGCTTACAGAATAGTGCAGACAAATTTGTTGTTGCTGTATTTAGATAGTGTAAATACTAACTAAAATGAAAGGTTTTGAATACACAAAAATGAAACTTGTAAAAGCTACAATTAATGATACAAAAAAAGCCATGCAAATAATTAACATGGCTAAAAAGCATTTAAAAGAGCAAGATATTGACCAGTGGCAAAACGGCTACCCTGATATTAATTGCATAACAAATGATACCCAAAGTGAAAGAGGATTTTTTGTTTGTGAAAATGAGGAAATTCTAGCCTATCTCTACATTGATTTTAGCGGTGAGCCTGCATATGAAAACATAGACGGAGAGTGGCTCTGCAATGAAAAATATGTAGTTGTTCACAGAATGGCAATTAGCGAAAACGCTCGCGGCAAAAGGCTGAGTGCTGAAATTTTCCGCTTAGTTGAAGATTTTGCAAAAAAACAAGGTGTATACTATTTTAGGGTCGACACTGATGAGGCTAATTTAAAAATGCAACATATTTTGAAGAAAAACGGCTTTGAGTACAGGGGCAAAATTTGCTTTGACAACAGTGAAAAAATAGCTTTTGACAAAAAATTTTAGATAATTATTTAATATACATATTTAATAAAAAAGAGGGCTTTGCTTTATATTAAAGGCACTTCAAAAACATACAATCCGGCTGATAGAATTATGTTTATCAGCCGGATTGTAATATTATAAATTTCTTTAAGTTTCGTGTTCTTAAATCAAAACTTTTAGTTGCTTTTCAAAAGTGCACCTTGGCAACATGGCTTACCGTAGCTACCCAAAAAGTGCACACTATTTTGAGGACGACATAAAAATACTAATCATTTTAAGCACATACTGTATAGTGTTTATTTCTTTTTCGCCCCAAACACGGTTTTGGCTGTTATCATCAATGCCAAAAACAAGCCTTTCCTTGCCTTTCCCCTTTGTTTGCGCAAGTAAAAAAGACGACGCTAAATTTGCACTTACTTGCTCATTATTGTCTTTGTTCTCTGTGTGGCTAAGGTCGTTGTTGTACATAACTCCATTCTGCTCAAGTTCAGCAAACAGGCTTTTTATTGCCTCTATATTAATATTTTGAAAAGTCTCTTGTTTTGGTGCAACTCCATTTGAAACCCACTCGTATGTCATGCTGTATGTGGTGGAGGCATCAAAAGTTTGCATAATATAGCACCTGTCTGCATTCATGTGTGAACCCATCATTTTTAGCACCATATTCATACTCTTTGCAACGTCTTCCGACTGATACATAACATCAAAAACAGCCGCCGTTATGTTTGCATCAAAAAATGTATTGCCCAATTTTGCTGTGTTTTCAACTGCTGTAAGTTTTTTTGTATCTGCCAGTGCAAGCTCATCAGAGTATATTGTGTACCTATCCTTGCCTTCTGATTTAGAGCTGTAAAGCGCTTTATCTGCACACTTATACAACCCCTCATAAGTGCGTGCATGTTGTGGGTAAAGTGCAACGCCTATACTGCCCGACACTTTATAGTCCTTGTTTTGCCCCGAAAAACTGTTTTTAAATGCGTCCGCTATTGCTTTTGCCTTGCTTTTAACAACACGTTCATCTGCTATATCTTTTATAAAGACAAGAAATTCATCTCCACCAATTCTACCTATTATATCCATACCTCTGAAATTTGCATGTAGATTTTTTGCAATATCACTAAGTACAATATCGCCAAAATAATGCCCTAGGTCATCGTTTACAGATTTAAAATCATCCACATCTATTATAAATAGTGCATGGTAAGATGCAGGTGAGTTTTCTAATATATCTCTAACATTGTTTTCGGTTGTTATTTTGTTAAGACAATTTGTCAAAAGGTCTGTTCTGCTAAGCACTTCAAGCCTTTTTTGCTTATCAATATCAAACGTTTTGCCAACTGAAAAAATTGGCTTTCCGCTTTTGTCGTACATTGTTTTGTATATTATTTTATAATATCTTACTGCACTGTTTGGCTGTATAAACCTAACTTCAACGGGCTCTACTACACCTGTTTTTAAGTTGTTGTCAAAGTTTAAAAATATATCCAAGTCATCAGGATATACCATGCCACTACCTACAACATAATCAGGGAATGGCTGTTTTTCAGCCGAAAGCCCGAGGATTTCTCTACCCTTGCCGTAAAACTGAATTGTAGATTTTTGCACATCATATACCCAAAACCACTCTTCGCTAAGCTCTGCAACAGTGCTAAACAAATCTTTATACGTCATGCGGTTATAATAAAACTCAGACTGCTCTGTGCTATCGTCATCTCCTGCAAGGTGCGGGCGCAAGTCTTGCATAGTGCTTACAAGAATACACTTGCCGTGTACATCTTTGTCTTCTAGCTTGTAAATGCTTATATAAAGCGGTATTTCATTACCTTTTAAGTCTATATCCATCCAGTTAAAATGCGCCTCGCCATTTTCAAGTGCGTACAAAACATGCTTTTCAAACCCCTCTTTTGACGGTGTGCCATCAGCTTGTTTTTCAGGGGTTAAATCATAAAATTTGTCAATGTACGTATTTTTTGAATCAAGCCCGTACAAATTCACGGTGTAAGCATTGCAATAAATGCTGTTGGCATTTTCATCAAGCACGTTAATGCAAACCGGTATGCCGTCCATAACAGCCAAAAGCTGTTCTACTGAAAAACCTAAATCAGATGTGTTTATATTCATGCTTTCACCTCAATTTTCGCTAAATCCGCAAAATATTTACTCTCAAATTCACTAATGCTTATGGGTTTGCTGAAATAATACCCTTGCCCTTTTTGGCAATTTAAGCTTCGCAAAATATCGCTTTGCTCCTTTGTCTCAATGCCCTCCGCAACAGACACAAGGTTCTCAAATTCATCACAAAGGTTTAGTGCAACCTTTGTCAAAATCTTTGCTTTATCATCAAATTGCAAATCCCTTGTAAGCCCCATGTCAATTTTAATCTCGTCAAAATCAGATGCTTTAAGTGCAGATAAATTTGCATAACCACTGCCAAAATCATCAAGAGAAACACAAAAACCTGCATTGCGCAGTGACGTTATTATATGTGAAAACAGCTTATCATCGCTTTGGCTTATTGTCTCTGTAATCTCTACAATAAACTTTGATGTTTTAACACCGTATTTCTCACATATCTGTGAAAGTTTTCGCACAAGGTTTTTTTCCATAACTGTACTGCGTGAAAAATTCACTGAAAACTTTAGGTTTTCGCCTATAGACTGTTTATTCCAGTTATTAACCATGTTACAAATAGTTTCAAAAACATAAAAATCTATTTTTGATATCATTCCCTCTTTTTCGTAGAATGGCACAAAAGATATGGGAGATTGCACATTACCTTTTGCATCAAACCTACGTATAAGAGCCTCTGCACCATCCAGTTTGTTTGTTTTTAAATTAATTTGAGACTGTAAATATACAACGTATTTACCACTTTTAATCTCACTGTCAAGGTTGTTGCTCAGTATGGCACTGTATCTTTTGTTATTTGTTATACTATTGTAATCGTCTGTTTGTGCGTCTGTTTTATTGTATCCTATATTCCATGTAAAGCCAACAGATGCTTTAAGCTCTGCTTCTTCATAAATTGCATTTTTTAGTGCTGCTATTTTGTTTTCAAATTCAAGCTCACTTATATTTTTCACCAAAACCACAAATTCATCGCCACCCACACGGTATGTGTTGTCGCCAAAAAATCTCTCAAGTAAGCGTGCCATTGTATTTATTACTTCATCGCCGTAGCGCATACTTTTTTCTTCATTTATTTTTGAAAGCCCTGTTATATCAACATATGCAACACCTAGAGACAAAACCTCATCCTCGCCCATTTCAGCAAGTGCTTTTCTGTAACTGTGGCGGTTTTTAACACCGGTCAACGTGTCGTAATAGCTAAGGTTGTTAAGTGACAATACTATTTTGTTTTTCTCTAAAAAGTCTGAAATAAAAACAGACAGTGAGCCAAGAATCCAGTACTTGTCAAGATTTTTTTTCGGGTTATCAATACCGAACAGCCCAATATACTCTCCTTTTACATCTGATATTGCTGCTGCAATAAAATTTTCCACTTCTCGTATTTTAAGCAACCCGAGCCCTGCATCTACATCAGAAAAAACACTTTCTACATTTTGCACACAAGTAATACCGTTTTCATCAAAATTGTCAAAAAACGGTTTGACAATTTCCAGCGGTATGTTTTGCAAGGTGTGCTTTAGTGATAAAATATTATTAGCTGTGTACTCGTGTGTGTTGCTAACCGTTTTATCCAAAGCAGAAATTTGCATAATAACACACCTTGTAGCGTCAAAAAATTCTCCCACAATTTGCAATATTTTGTCAATGGAAGCATCAGGTGTACCGCTTGTGTGTAGCATTTTAATGCAGTCAAAAAGCAGGCTTTGCTCTACAAGTTTGTCTGTTAGCTCGTTTTCAAGCTTCATTACTTTTGTAATGTCTGTTGCAACCTGCAATTTTACAAGTTTGCCGTTAAGCGGCACTAGCTTGTCTTTAAACAAATACGTTTTATTAAAGCGTGGGTTATAATAATTCCACTCATAAAACTCGTTTTCTGTAACACAATTAATTGTACAAAACTCACACGGGTGTGTTTTATTATGCAGCAATTTATAGCACTTTGTGTTTCTCCAAACACTCTCCTCAGGGTTGCCGTACATGTCAAGTGCCTTTTTGTTCATGTGTATTATATCAAATGTATCGGGGTCTACAATATAAATAAAATTGTCTGTATTGTCTGCAACAAAAGCAGACACAATGTTATACTCACTTAAAATTTTAACCTCTTTGCCAAGATGATTACCCTGCAATACAATTGAGAAGATTTTTGACATATATTTTAGTGTGTTAACCTCAACATCAGTCCATTTACGTGCTGTTTTGCAGTCTTCAATACCAAGGCAAAATGTAATTTCTCCCTCTTTTCTAACTTGTGTGTGCACAAAAGCTTTGGACTCACTTGCCTTTAACATGTCGATAAAAGCTTTATCAAAACCAATGTTTTCAATGTCATTACACACAAAAACGTCGCTTGGCATAGCTTTTTTAAAAAGCTCTTGTACTATGGGCACAGGTACTTTATTATCTGTTTGCATGTGTGGCAACAAACTGCTTTTACACCATTCGTGTGTAAATTTGTATGTTTTACCGCTGTCAAAAGACTCTAAAATAAAACACCTGCAAGCGTTAAAGCTTTGCCCAAGGTAACGCAAAGCCGAGTTTATTGAAACGTTGTCGCTATTTCGCTCGTACAATATATTAAAAATAGACGAAGTTACGATAAAATCCATATTTATCCCTGTAATTTTCTCCGCCTTTTTCTCGTTTGACAAAACCGAAAAATCGCTTTTGTCAAAAGAATCATCGTAATAAAGCCATGTGCCGCGCTTATTTTGCTTTGCTGTGGCAAGCGCCTTGTCTGCAAGCTGCATGTAATGGCTATAGGTATTGTAATTATTTTCGCACAATGCAACGCCCACACTAACTTGAACTTCAAATTCAAGCCCGTGCAAGATGTAAGTTTTATTTAAACTGTTAGCAATTTCGTCAAGACGGCTTTCAAAATCAGCGCCTTTGCCTGCATTGCTAACCAAAACAACAAATTCGTCTCCGCCTATTCTTCCTACAATATCCTCTTCACTACACCACTCATTTATTCTTAAAACAAGCTGGCGCAACATTTCATCGCCGTAGTAGTGCCCGTTAGCCTCGTTAAATTGTTTAAAGCCGTCAACATCTACAAACAATATTGCACTGTTGCTGTTTTTGCCAAGCTCCAGCCTTTTTGATATTAACTCCTCTGCGTTAGCCTTGCTGTAACAGGGTGTCAAATAGTCATATTTAGCCTGTTCTTCAAGGCGCTTTTTATCGTCAATATTAACGCCCTTGCCCACTATAATAATAGATTCGCCTTTTTTGTCGTTTATAAAAGTGTATATTATGCGGTAGTTTCTATATGTGCCGTCCGGCTGTACAAACCTAAGCTCCATAGGTTTTTCAATCCCACGGCTCATGTTATCTGCAAGCTCATTAAATAGTTCAACATCATCTTTATGTACAAACTTTTCTCTGTTCACATCCGACATCATTGTTGTTATATTTAATTGATCAGATAGAGTATACGATGTTTTATCTAAAAAGCGCATTGTCTTTGTTCTTTTGTCAATTGCAAAGAATAAATCGTCAGATATTTCAGCAACTTTGTTCAAAAAAGTTTTTTCAGGTATTCTATTATGAAAATAATAATCTTCATCATTTTCGGTGCTGCTTTTTTCAAACTCGGGGCGCAAGTCTCGCACAAAGCCAACAACGTGCTCTTCACCCTCAATAATGCTAACTCTTGAAAGTATTATCTCAGCAGGTACTTCCTCGCCGTTTGCATCAATATGCAACCACTTAAATTGGTGTGTGCCATTTTCATGCACAAGCTCCATGTGCTTTTTTGTAAGCTCTAATGAGATACCACCATCCGGCTGAAACTCCGGCGTAAATTTTCCGGGGTTGCTAAGATATTCCTCTTCATTTTTAACTTTAAACATACTTAGCACCTGTTTGTTACATGCAATATTATTCATTTTTGCATCCCACAAATTAAGCGCAAGAGGTGTGGCATCTATAATAGCTTGTAACATTACCGAAATAGGCGCACCTTTACTGCTGCTTGCAGCCGGTGCACTCTCGTTTTCTTGTTTATTTTGTATATCACGTGTAAAATCAGCTGCTTTCTTTTTGCTGATATCACTTGGCAATTTATACTCCATATAGAGCTCCCCTCATAAAGTTTCCTTGAAAAAGTAGATATACTGTGATTTTAAGCTCTTGGCAAATTTTCATTCACCAAAAGCTTTATGCTTAAACGCCCTCGTGATTTAAAAATCTACTATGGACCATATATTCTTTTTTTGCACTTATTATACATATTTTAGCACATTTTTAATATAAATTCAAGCAAATTGACATGTTAAATTAAACTTGCTTTAGTTTAACACAAAAGTCAAAAAAGTTTTAATTAAAATTCATTAAAAACACAAATTAAAATAAACTTATTGACAAATCATTATTTTTTATATAATTTTTCCAACAAACAATTTGTACAACAAAAAGCGACACTTACTTTATAAATAAATGTCGCTTTTTGTTGTTGCTTTCAAAGCATAAACTATAAATGTATAATTATTCAAATTCTCTCGATTTCATAGAGACCTCGGGCATAAGCTCTTCAGACAACACTTGTAAAATTTCTTCAAGCTTTTCAATATCCTCATCGCAAAATCTCTCGCGCATTCTCTGCACAACAACACCTATGTAGTCATACGTAATACCTACATATTTTAGGTATTTATCTGTTACCTGAAGGTAGAACTCGCGCTTATCGCCTGAGTTTTGCACCTTTTTAATATAGCCTTTTTTTATTAAATTTTGTACTTTATAAGCGGCATTTGGCGGAGAAATTTGCGCAAACTCCGCAAATTCTTTAACCGTGGGGCTACCGAGTGCATAAATTACCTCAACACAAAATGTTTCAACAACCGAGAGTGTTGCCTCACGTTTTTCAAAGGTTGCAAACACCGTTTGATAAAATTTCATTTTAAATTTTGTATACACTTGCGGAAAATATTTTTCTAACATTATACTCTCACCATTATACTTTTTTAAATATAAGTGCAACGTTGTGCCCGCCAAAACCAAGCGATGTAGACATGCCGTACTCACAAGTCATATCTTGTTTTGTGTTTTTAACAACGTTTAAATCGCACTCTTCGTCAGGCACTTTGTAGCCTATTGTGGGCAGTGCAACGCCTTTGTTAATGCTCTGTGAGGTCATAATGCCCTCAACAGCGCCTGCCGCGCCAAGTAGGTGGCCTGTCATTGACTTTGTGCCCGAGATTAATATATTATTAGCGTGCTCACCAAAGGCAAGTTTTATGCTCATTGTCTCGCATTTGTCGTTCATTGGTGTGCTTGTTGCGTGTGCGTTAATATAGCCAACATCTTGCAAGTTAATATCTGCATCTTTAACAGCTTGCACCATTGCCCTTGCCGCACCACTGCCGTCCTCGCTTGGTGCTGTCATGTGGAAGGCATCGCAAGTTGAGCCGTAGCCAACAACTTCGCCAATTATTTTTGCGCCGCGTGCAACTGCGTGCTCGTACTCTTCAAGCACAAGTATACCTGCGCCCTCGCCCATAACAAAGCCACTGCGCTCTTTGTCAAAAGGCATACTTGCGCGTTTTGGGTCATTTGTCTCGCAAAGCGCTTTAATTGATGTAAAACCACCAATACCTAGCGGTGTAATACTAGCCTCTGTGCCGCCGCAAACAGCCGCTGTTGCATAGCCGTCGCGCACTGCTCTAAATGAGTCTCCAATAGCGTTTGACGCACTTGCACAAGCTGTAACAACGCAAGTACAGCTACCTTTAAAGCCGTATTTTATAGCAATTGCACCTGCCGCCATGTTTGAAATTGCCATGGGTATGTAATAAGGCGACACTCTGTCGAAGCCCTTTTCAACACCTTTCATTTGCTCTATCTCTGTGTTTTCAAGCCCACCAATACCGCTTGCAACGTTTACAATACAGTCTTCAAGGTTTGTGTTCTCTGCGCTAATACCGCTTTGCTCCACAGCCTCTTGCGCCGCAATTAGCGCAAACTGTGTAAACCTTGCGTATTTGCGAATGTTTTTTCTGTCTATAAACTTATCAACATCAAGATTTTTAACCTCTGCGGCTATTTTAACCTTGCGGTTTTCAGTGTCAAATTTAGTAATAAAATCAATACCGCAAACACCGTCACTTGCATTTTGCCACATTTCCTCAGCTGTGTTGCCAATGGGGCTTACTGCGCCTATGCCTGTAATTACAACTCTCTTTTTCATAGTCTCTCTCCTTTATCTCATGGACATGCCACCGTCTACCGACAGTGTTTGACCTGTAATGTATTTTGCATTGTCACTTGCCAAAAATACGGCTGTGTTTGCAATATCTTCACAAGTGCCAAAAGTGTTAAGCGGTATTTGCTCCAGCATTTTTGCCTTTATTGCCTCGGGCAAGCTATCTGTCATTTCTGTTGTAATAAAGCCCGGTGCTATTGCGTTTACTGTTACACCACGTGAGGCAATCTCACGCGCAAAAGATTTTGTCATGCCAATAACGCCCGCTTTGCTTGCGCAGTAGTTTGTTTGCCCTGCGTTACCAATAAGCCCAACTATGCTTGACATGTTTATGATTCTTCCGCTACGCTGTTTCATCATGGGGCGCGCAGCGGCTTGCATCATGTTAAATGTGCCCTTTAGATTAACGTTTATAACGTCGTCAAAATCTTGCTCTGTTAAGCGCACAAGTAAGCCGTCTTTTGTAATGCCTGCGTTGTTTACAAGTATGTCAACCGTTTTAAAGTTGTCTGTTGCGGCTTTTATAATGTTTTGGCAGTCCTCTGCTTTTGACACGTCTGCTTTTACAAGCACACATTTTACACCAAGAGCCTCGCACTCCTGCGCCGTTTGCTTCGCGCCTGCCTCACTGCTTGAATAATTTATTACTAAGTTTGCACCTTGTTTTGCAAACGCAAGGCAAATGTACTTGCCTATACCTTTACCGCCACCTGTTACTATTGCTGTTCTGCCTGTCATGATGTAAACGCTCCTTTTTATGAATTTATATTTAGTGTTATAATAGGTAGTTATCATCGCTGCTGTTAATTAGCAATGTACTAACAAACTATTAAATTGCTTTCAAACTATAAGCTTGCTACGAAAGAGAAGTTCCTACTTTTCAGCGTGAAAAGTAGCAAAAGCGCCGGGGGTTGGTCAAAAGCCCAAGAGCCGCCTTGCGGCGGTTGGCTTTTGACACTAGCACTGCGGTGCGTCGCGATTTATTCCCCCGGTCCCCTAAACACTGTGCTCTAAAAGCCATACCATAAGACCGCCTACGCTCAAAAAAGAACAATTCTTAACGACAACTTTTTTGACCCATGCGCTCTAATGGTATTAATGCGGGGTAATTGTTAGCTTTGCTTATCGTCCGTTAGCTTTTGTTATTAGCTTTGTTTTATTATTCAACTTAGCTAATAACACATAACTACCTATTATTTATTAACTCAACAGTTTTCTTATAACTCTCAACATTTTCAATGTTGTAAACATCAATACCGCTTACTGTTTTTTTGATAAAGCTTGCAAGTGTTTTGCCTTGCCCTATTTCTATAACTGTGTCTATGCCAAGGCTTTGCATGTATTTTACACTGTCCTCAAAATTTACACTGCTCTTTACTTGCAATGCAAGGTATTTTTTAAGCTCTGCCACATTTTCGGGCGGTTTTGCAGTTGTGTTTAATATAACGGGTATTTTCGGCTCATTAAAATCCTCTGCCTCAAAGCGCGTTTTTAATGCTTCATATGCGCTGTCCATAAGCTCTGTGTGGAACGCGCCCTCTGTGTCAAGGAACACACAGCGCTTAGCACCTGCCTCTTTGCACAGCTCTGCACAAAATTCTACTGCCTGTTTTTCACCCGATATAACAATCTGCCCAGGGCAGTTGTAATTTGCAATGCTCACAAGCCCTTTTTCGCTTGCCTTGTCACAACACTGCTGTATTTTCTCTTTGTCAAGCATTAAAACTGCCGCCATTTTGCACTCTACACCTTGTGCGGCTTTTGTCATTTCCTGCGCTCTGAAATTTATAATATCAATTGCTTGCTGCTTTTCAAAAACGTCTGCCGCATATAGTGCGCTGTACTCTCCGAGGCTTAAACCAAGCGCAACCTCGGGCACTATACCGTCGCTTTTTAGCATTTCTGTAACACCAATGTTGTACGCTGTCAATATTCCTTGTGTGTTAATTGTCTTGCCAAGCGCCTCGGCTGTGCCGTCAAAGGCAATGTCTTTTTTATCTTGTGATAGCATGTCAAAAGCTGATTTAAAAATATCGCTCTCTGCGTAAAAATCTTTACCCATGCCCACTTTTTGGCTTCCTTGCCCCGAATATACAAAGGCTAGTTTCATATTAATCTCCATTCTGTGCACAGCACAAATAGTTTTGAAAAATCTCCGCACAGAATGGAGA
>CAYJNL010000002.1:0-183671 GCA_964371675.1 uncultured Bacteroides sp.
ATATTTTGTGTAGCAAAATATAAATTGGCATGTGCGTAGCACCGCCATAAAATAAGTTATAAATAATCCATGCAGGATATACGGATTATTTATATAACCCTCACACGTATAACATCGCTTAGTGCTTCAATTTCTTTTTGCATATCATCGGGTACTTGTGCACCAACATCAATCATTGTGTAAGCATAGTCACTGTTAGACTTGTTAACCATATTCTCAATATTAACACCGAAATTGCTCATAATCTCCGTTACACCGGCTAAGATGCCCGGGGAATTTTTGTGCACTACACAAAGGCGGCAAACACCGCTTTTCGGCATTGATACATCAGGCATGTTAACACTGTTTGTGATGTTGCCGTTAAGCAAATAGTCGCTAATTTGGTCAACTGCCATAACAGCGCAATTTTCCTCGCTTTCGGGTGTAGACGCGCCAAGGTGTGGTATGCAAATACAACCCTCGGCATCAATTGTTTGCTTGTCGGGGAAATCCACAACATAGCTTGCAACGCGCCCTGTTTTAAGTGCCGCCACCATGTCGTCCCTTTGCACAAGCTCTGCTCTTGAAAAGTTCAAAATGCGTACACCGTGCTTCATTTGGTTTATAACGCTTGCATTAATAAACTCTTTTGTGTCTTTAGTTGCAGGCAAATGTAATGATATATAGTCGCATTTTGTGATTAAATCAGATAAATTTGCACACGGTTTTACACTGCGTGACAAGTTCCACGCCGCCTGAATTGATATAAATGGGTCATATCCAAGCACTTCCATGCCAAAATGTGTTGCAGCATTTGCAACTTTAACGCCTATTGCGCCAAGCCCAACAACACCAATTGTCTTGCCATAAAGCTCAGGCCCTACAAATTGTCCTTTTCCTTTTTCAACAAGTTTTGGGATATTGTCGCCCTCGTTAACTAGAGTTTTAGCCCAGTCAACAGCTTTTATAACGTTGCGGCTTGACAGCACAAGTGCGCCGAGAACAAGCTCTTTAACGGCATTTGCGTTAGCACCCGGTGTGTTAAAAACCACAATGCCTTGCTCTGAACATTTGTCAAGCGGTATATTGTTAACGCCTGCACCTGCACGCGCTACCGCAAGAAGTGATGAGTCTAGCTCCATATCGTGCATAGAGGCACTGCGCACTAGTATGCCGTGTGTGTTTTGCCCCTCGTCGTCCATGTTAAACAGGTTTGGAGAAAATCTTTCCGTACCTTTGTGTGAAATGCTGTTAAGCGATTTAATATTATACATTATTTATTCTCCTTTTCAAATTTAGCCATAAATTCTACAAGGTCTTTAACACCTTGTGTAGGCATTGCGTTGTAAATTGAAGCACGCATACCGCCAACACTTCTGTGACCTTTTAAGTTAACAAACCCAAGTTTTGCGCTTTGTGCACAGAATTCTGCGTCAAGCTCTGCACTGGGGCTTGTGAAAGTAACGTTCATTATACTGCGGTCTGCTTTGTTAACAGGGTTGTTGTAAAAACTGCTACCGTCAATAAAATCATACAAAACAGCGGCCTTTTCGTTGTTGTGTTTCTCCATTTGTGCAAGTCCGCCCATTTCGCTCTCTATCCATTTTAACACAAGCCCTGTCATGTAAATTGTGTAGCAAGGCGGTGTGTTGTACATGCTGTCTGCATCAATTAGTGTTTTGTAGTCAAGCATATCTGGGCGCACAATGTCTGTACGTGCGTTTTCAAGCAAATCGTCGCGGATAATTGCAACAGCCATGCCTGCAGGTGCAACATTTTTTTGCACGCCAAAGTATATTAAGCCGTAATCGCTAACATTTGTGGGTCTGCTTAAAATACAGCTGCTCATGTCCGACACAATAGGTACACCGCCTGTGTTTGGCAGTGATGTGTAACGTGTGCCGTAAATTGTGTTGTTTTCACATATGTGCACATAGCTTGCATCTTTTGAGAAAGTAGCACCGCTGCAATCAGGAATATAAGTAAAGTTTTTATCTTTGCTTGAGGCAATAACATTCGCATTGCCAAATTTTGCACCCTCTTTTTGTGCTTTGCCGCTAAACTGACCTGTCACAATGTAATCTGCAACGCCTGTTGTCATTAAATTCATTGGCACCATTGCAAATTGTGTGCTTGCGCCGCCTTGTATAAATGCAACTTTATAATTTTCGGGTATGCCAAGCACGCGGATTAAGCTCTCGCGTGTTTCATTTATTATGTTATCAAATACCTTACTGCGGTGGCTCATCTCCATAACAGATTGTCCGCTATTGCCAAAGTCCAGCATCTCGCTTTGAGCTTTTTGCAAAACTGATAGAGGCAACATTGACGGGCCTGCGCTGAAATTGTAAATTCTTGACATAAATTTCTCCATTCCGCCGCATTAAACGGCACTTGATTTTTTATATAAATTTTGTTGACTAAAATATTAAAAGAATGATACTATTATTAAAAAACTGAAAACAGGAGCTTTGTATGCAAAACGTAGCAATTATATTAATAGTGGCAATTGTCGGTTCAATTGATATACTAGGCAGAGTTTTAACACTGCTTTACATGATGAACCACAGTGAAGTGAAAAAATGGACGTATAAAAACTGGGTTATTCTTGTGGCTCTGCTCAACTTTGCCTTTGTGGCTTACTGGATAATAAACGGCAAAGGCAAGCAAAAATAAAGTTAGTTTTTAAGCGACTGCATTGGTGCAGGTATTCTGCCGCCACGGTTTACAAAAACCTCGGCGCTGAACTTGCTTATAGGCATAATAGGTGCATATCCAAGTAGACCGCCAAAGTTTAGCACATCGCCCTCTTTAAAGCCAATTGCAGGTATTGCCCTTACAGCGGTTGTCTTGCTGTTTACCATACCAATTGCCGCCTCGTCCGCAATAAGTGCGCTTATTGTTGCGGCGCTTGTGTCTCCGGGCAAAACCACCATGTCAATACCAACACTGCACACAGCTGTCATCGCCTCCAATTTTTCAATTGTGAGGCTCTTTTTCATAGCGGCTTTTATCATGCCGTCGTCTTCACTGACAGGAATAAAAGCACCCGAGAGACCGCCCACGTGGTTACTTGCCATAACACCGCCTTTTTTTACGGCGTCATTCAGCAGTGCAAGCGTAGCCGTAGTGCCGGGGCAACCACAGCTCTCAAGCCCCATCTCCTCAAGTATATTGGCAACACTATCGCCTATTGCAGGCGTTGGTGCAAGCGATAAATCTACAATCCCAAACGGTACACCGAGCTTTTCGCTCATTAGTGTGCCCACAAGCTGCCCCATTCTTGTTATTTTGAATGAAGTGCGCTTTATAAGCTCCGCAACTTCGTCAAGGCTTGCATCTTTTGGCAGTTTTGCAAGTGCCGCACGCACCGCACCCGGGCCAGATACACCAACGTGAATTACACAGTCAGGCTCTCCCGGCCCGTGGAATGCACCTGCCATAAATGGGTTATCCTCAGGCGCATTGCAGAAAACCACAAGTTTTGCCGCGCCCATGCACATGTTGTCTTTTGTTAGCTGTGCACTCTCCAAAACAACCTCGCCCATTTTTTTTACAGCATCCATGTTAATGCCGCTCTTTGTACTGCCCACGTTAACGCTACTGCAAACAAATTGTGTCTCGCTCAAAGCGCGCGGTATACTGTCAATAAGGCGCTCATCACCTGCTGAAAAACCTTTGTGCACAAGCGCTGTGTAGCCACCTATAAAGTTAACGCCAACTGCCTGTGCCGCTCTGTCAAGCGTTTTTGCATATTGCACAGGGTCCGCATTTGGGCTACTTGCCAAAACCATTGATATAGGCGTAACCGATATGCGCTTATTAACAATAGGCATACCGTATGTGGCAGAAATTTCCTCAGCCGAGCTAACAAGGTTTTTGGCAAGCCTTGTTATTTTGTTATATATTTTCTCGCAAGCGGCATCTGCATCGGGGTCTGCGCAGTCTAGCAGAGAAATACCCATTGTAACAGTGCGCACATCTAGGTTTTCATCTGATATCATCTTTATTGTTTGTAAAATCTCGTGAGTATTAAGCATAAAAAATCTCCGTTATCTATTTACTTTTGAATATCACACACGGTGCATCGCATCATAGAGCTCTTGCCTTGTGCAAGTTATCTCAATGCCCATATCTTTGCCCTCATCTGCAAGTTTTTTTGCAAACGTTGTAAACTCCGTGTTGCAACTGCTTATATTAACTATCATAATCATTGCAAACGTGCCGCGCAATATGCTTTGCGACACTTCTTCAACATTGACATTAGCATTAGCACAAACTGTGCAAACACGTGCAAGTATACCCACGGTGTCTTTTCCAACAACAGTAATTACAGCTTCCATAAAAATCTCCAATCTGATACTTATAATCTTAACACATTACATTATAGCAAAAATTAAAAGTTTTTAAAAGTATTTTGACAAATTTTTAACTATTTGCATATTTTTAATTCAATAATTGCGTTTTTATTTACTTTCGGCGCAAAAACATATATAATATTAAAGATAAAGCGAAATTACACTTAAAATTATACATACAAAGGGTGACTTTAAATGGAAGATATACTTAAAATTTTAGAAAAAAACGCACGAATAAGCATGGAGGACCTTGCCGTAATGACACAGCGCACAGCAGTGGAAGTGGCAAAAATTATTGACGAGGCACAGCAGAAAAAAGTAATAAATGGTTACAGAGCGCTTATTGACTGGGAAAAGGCAAACCTAGACTTTGTACAAGCCATTATAGAGCTAAAAGTTACACCGAGGAGAGACTGCGGTTTTGACGAAATAGCGTCAATTATTGCGGAGTTCGAAGAGGTGGACAGCGTGCTTTTAATGAGCGGCGGCTATGATTTATCGCTTGTTGTAAAGGGCGAGAGCTTTCAAGATATTGCACTATTTGTTGCGAAGAGATTATCACTGCTTGACGGCGTTTTAAGCACTGCCACGCATTTTGTATTGCGAACATATAAGAAAGACGGTGCAATGTACGATTGCGAGCCGGCAGATGAGCGGGAGAGAACTGTATAATGAACTATGAACAACTACTGTCAAATTCGGCAAAAGATATGCGCCCCTCGGGCATACGTAAATTTTTCGATATAGCGGCAGAAATGAAAGATTGCATATCGCTTGGTGTGGGGGAGCCTGACTTTAAGACACCGTGGAGCGTAAGAGATGCAGGTATAAAAAGCCTTGAAAAAGGGCACACGTGGTACACGGGCAACTCAGGCATGAAAGAATTGCGCATAGAAATTTGCGAATACTTGCAAAGGCGCTTTGGAATGAAATATGAATACGAGCAAACACTTGTTACAGTGGGCGGCTCAGAGGCAATTGACCTTTGCATACGTGCGCTTATCAACCCCGGCGACGAGGTAATTATACCCGAGCCATGTTATGTTAGTTATGACCCCATAACAACACTTACGGGCGGTGTTGCCGTGCCCATAAAGCTAAAGAGCGAGAACAAATTTAAACTCACAGCAGAGCAGTTAAAAGCGGCAATAACACCGCGCACAAAACTGCTAATTTTACCATACCCATGCAACCCCACGGGTGCTGTTATGCGCAAAGAAGACCTAGAGCCAATTGCAGAGGTTTTGCGCGGCACTGACATAATGGTTATGTCTGATGAAATTTATGCAGAGCTCACATATGGCAGCGAGCCACACGCAAGCCTTGCACAAATTGAGGATATGAAAGAACGCACAATTATAGTGCAAGGCTTTTCAAAGGCTTATGCAATGACAGGCTGGCGCCTTGGCTATGCCTGTGGGCCAAAAGTTATTATTGATGCAATGACGAAGATACATCAATCTTGCATAATGTGTGCACCAACAACAAGCCAGCATGCCGCTATTGTGGCACTGCAAAAATGCGACGGCGACATTGAAGAAATGTGCAAAACTTACGATATGCGCAGAAGGCTTATGGTTAAAAACTTAAATGAAATGGGGCTTGATTGCTTTGAGCCCGAGGGTGCATTTTACGTGTTCCCATGTATAAAAAGCACAGGGCTAACGAGCAATGAGTTTTGTGAAAAGCTACTTTTTTCAAAAAAAGTAGCAGTAGTGCCGGGCACGGCATTTGGGCAAAGCGGAGAGGGCTATGTGCGCATTAGCTATTCGTATTCAACAGAGCACTTACTGCTTGCACTTAGCAGAATAAAAGAGTTTATAAATGAGGTAAAATAATTTCATGGCGATGCTACGCACATAACAGTTATTACTTTGAATGGAGAGCATTATGCAAAAAACTGAAAACAGCGGCGAAAACTCAAGATTAAACGAGATAGTTTTTTGCCAAAACACAGACAGCTATGAGCCTCAAAAGCTAAAGAGCGCAGTAGAGCAAATTTTTGCCGAATTTGCAGTTAATGACAAGCTGAATGCGAGCACAAAAGTGCTTATAAAGCCAAATATGCTTGCAAAACATGCGCCGGAAAAAGCAGTAACCACACACCCTGCACTAATAGAGGCTGTTGTTTTACAGTGCGTAAAGTGCGGTGCATTGCCACAAAATATAATAATAGCAGATTCCCCCGGCGGCATATACACAAAAGCTATTGTGCAAAGCATGGGCAAAACTTGTGGTTACACACAAGTTTGTGAAAAAACAGGTGCACAATTTTACACCGACTGCAATTTTTATGAAAAGAAAATTAATGGCAAACTATTAAATAAAACACACTTTATTAAGCCGTTTGAAAGCGCTGATTTCATCATTAACATGCCAAAATTAAAAACACATGTTATGATGGGGCTAACGTGCGCAACAAAAAACTTGTTTGGTGCTGTCGCAGGGCTGTACAAGGCAGGCTTGCACTCTGCATACCCCAATAAAGATGCCTTTGGCTGTATTCTAGTTGATATTTGCGAGAGCATAAACGCCGACTTACATATTGTTGACGGTATTTTAGCACACGAGGGCGACGGGCCGTCGGGCGGTAGCGCAAGGCATGCAAATGTTTTGCTAAGCGGCACAAACCCCTACGCAGTTGACATTGTAGCGGCAAATATTATTGGCAAAGCGGCTAGCACAGTGCCCTACCTTGCAGAGGCAATAAAAAGAGGCTACTGTAAAGAGAATGTATCACAAATGGCAAGTGTACTAAAAGGTAGCACAGACGTGACAAAAACAATAAAAGGCTTTAAACTGCCCAGCCACTACATGGGGGTAGATTTTGCAACAAAAGTGCCACCGTTTATGCAAAAGACGGCAAGGGCAATGCTCAACTTATTTGTGCCAAAACCAACCGTGGAAACAGCAAAATGTATAGGCTGTGCAAAGTGTGCGGAGATTTGCCCTAAAGATACAATTATTATGAAGAGCGGAAAAGCAAAAGTTATAAAAAAAGCATGTATAAAATGTTATTGTTGCCATGAAATGTGTCCTGTTAAAGCAATTGAATTGAAACGAGGTTTTTAAGCCATGAAATTTGCAGACAGTGTTAAAGTAAAGGCCCCTGCAAAGCTTAACTTAACGCTTG
Organism: uncultured Bacteroides sp.; assembly: GCA_964371675.1. Classification (GTDB taxonomy): domain Bacteria; phylum Bacillota; class Clostridia; order Oscillospirales; family Ruminococcaceae; genus Ruthenibacterium. The sequence continues at coordinate 7,471 of CAYJNL010000002.1, forward strand.
ACATACTTGGCACTAACGAAAAAGGCTACCACCTTATGGATATGATAATGCAAGCAGTGTCTTTATACGAGGACATAACACTTGAAAAAAGTGCTGACATAATGATTAAAATGATTGATAGCAATGTACCTGTAAACAAGGACAACACGGCATACAAAGCGGCGGTGCAATTTTTTCAACACACGGGTTTGCTTGCCGGAGTTAATATTACAATAAAAAAAACAGTGCCTGTAAGGGCAGGCATGGCAGGCGGCAGTGCAGATGCCGCAGGAGTTTTGGTGGGTTTAAACATGCTGTACAATGCAAAGTTAAATGTAGCACAACTTTGTGAAATAGGTGCAAAAATTGGCGCAGATGTGCCATTTTGCATTGTAGGTGGCACAGCGCACGTCACCGGTATAGGAGAGGTTATAACCTCTGCCCCACCCTGCCCTAATTGCTATATAACTGTATGTATGCCAAACATGGGAGTTTCTACCCCGTACGCATTTAAAAGGTATGACGAGATTGGCACAGACAAGCACCCAAACACAAAAGCGGCGCTTAGCGCACTGCAAAACGCAAACTTGGGGGAGCTGTGCAAAAACATGCACAATGCCATGCAATTTTCAAGCGAGAGCGAGCACAACACTGTTATTTGTGATAAATTAAAAGAATGCGGCGCATTAGCGGCACTTATGACAGGTAGTGGAGCGGCTGTTTTTGGCGTTTTTGATAGTGAAAGCAAAGCGCAAAAAGCAAAAAATGAGCTGATGAAAATTTACAAGCAGTGTATGGTGGTACAGCCTGTAAAACATGGGGTGCAGAGGTGTTTTAACTAAAAACTATTAGTTAAGAACTAAGAGCTTCATATATCGCATTTAGCGTTAGGTTTTTAATTGTTACGTTAGTTTTTGTTTAATTAGTAATTAAATGTAAATGTAGCTTATTGGCTGAAAAATTGCGCGTATATAGCACATATTGTTATGTGTGCCATATGTTTATACAGACTTAAAGCACACATCACAAATTTGTTGCAGCAATTAGTGTGCGCCTTCATGTTGCATAAAGCCCCATGTCAATGTTAAACAGGTAGCGGCAATATTTTATTTTGCGGTTAAATTTCAGTACGAATACAACGTTACAGACAACCTGTGTTTTAACACAATCTGCGACATTTGGGGTGGTGTAATTAAGTTTTGCACTACCCGAAATATAACAAAAAACAAAGGCAGAAACACCTATAAGCGGTGTTTCTGCCTATTTTATTGCTGTGTTTTTGTTTTATCCCTTACAGTACACACCCGTAAGCGGTGAAATTGCGGGGCTGCTAGGTGTCGGAGTCGGAGTTGGAGTAGGTGTAGGTGTTGGCGTTGGCTCTACCTGTGCGGTTACTGTAAACTGCGCCGTTGCCGTGCCTGTGGTGCTTACTATACTAATGGTGTGCACTCCCGCTGCAAGTGTGCTTGTGTAGCTATCAAGAAGTGTAATTATTGTACTGCCCTCGTGGTCTGTGTAATGTGTGCCTCTTGTTAGTGTGTTACCGTTTACATCAACACGTACAAAATTAGAATACTCTGCATCTGATGTAAAAGACATGCTTTGCCCTTGCTCTCCTTGTTGATTCGAGCCCAATACAATTTGGTGGGTTGTGGGTGGAGTTGTTTTTGCCTTAAATGTAACATTTATCGCCAAAGCTTTTTGCACATTAGAGATAGTGTACGCATTGTTTGTAGGTGTTACCACTGCGCCGTCCACTGTTACTGTGTCCACTTCATAGCCTGCGCTTGGTGTAAAAGTAAATGTTACATCACCGCCGTTACTAACCGATGTAGCAACATTTGGTGATATAGTGCCGTTTGCCCCTGCACTAGGTGTTACAGTGTGCAATATTACAGGAACGTCGCTAACAGTTACCACTGCTGTGCCGGATTGTGTAGCGTCTATTGTAGAGGTTGCCCTTACAGTAACAGTTGCCGCCGTTTCGCTAGGTGCTATGGTTAGTAGTCCACTTGCTGTAATGCTTGTGCCACTGTCAGTGTTGCCCTCAACAGCCCAATTAACGGCTTGTGACGGACTTCCTGTGCCAAGCACACTTGCACCAAACTGCTGTGTTAAGCCTTTTTGCACTGTAACATTTGATGGCGATACAGTTACACCTGTAACCACAGTGGGGATAACTTCATAATTTGCCGTTAGCGTTACTGCATTTGTCGGCATTGTGAAAGTTAGCGGATTTTGTGTAACATCCGCAACTGTTGCACCTGTTATTGTCCAATCTTTAAAACGCTCTCCTGCTGGCGCGGCATCTGCTGTTACGGTAACGCTTGTGTCTTTTGCTGCTGTGGCATGGCTTGCTACGCCTTTTGTTACGCTCACATTATATGTGTTTTCTGTAAATGTGGCGCTTACAACGCCGCTGGCAACCATGCCTGATTTTACTGCTATGGCTTTTACTGTTGTGGTGTCTGTTACAGTAAACTTATCATTGTACAATATGCCTGTTGCCGCTGTTGGGGTGTCGCCATTTGTGGTGTAATAAATTGTTGAGCCTGTTGTTACAGGTGTTATAGTAACTCTCTGTCCTACATCAAAATTGCCACCGTTTGGAGTGATAGTTGGTTTATCTACCCACATGGCATCAGATAAAGTTTGTGCATATAGTTCGTGCCCTTCTTTATTTGGGTGGAAGTCAAGGTCTAATGGAGTTGCACTTGCATTTGTTACTTTTTCAGCAGAGGTATCAAATTCACTGTACATGTCTACTACTGTGCAGTTTGTTAATGTAGCTATTTGGGGGTTAAAATCAGCTAATCCACTGTTGAAAAAGCCATCAACGTCGACTATTCCCCCCATATTAATGCCTTTATATGGGTTATATTGAGTTGTAACATATATGCTAACGTCACTATTTATGTTTTTAATGTGATTAATCATAGTTTGGATATTAAGTGTGACTTCACCGCCCTTTGCAACAAATTGCTCTTTAACACCGGTAGCAGTATATCCTGCAATGATAACCGCTGTTGCAGCACTTGTTGTGGCAGTGTTTCTCGCATCAGTACTATCAGCCATAATTGCCGGTACATCATCTGCTGTTATATCAGGGTCGCCACTTATATTATATTGTGTCGCCACCAACCCATAAAAAACTTCCATTAAATCATTGCCGCCAATTGTTATTGTAATTGCATCGGCAGAGGCTATTTCAGTATCGTATATTGTGTTATCCACCATTGCCGCTTTGAGCTCGGCAGAGGTTTGCCCTGAAATGCCATAGTTTGCAAAGGAAACGCCTCTTCTTGAACCCATTAATCTAGCAAAATTTTCATCTGTTGGGCTTGAAAGGGTATCGCCTGCGGGTATGCTATCACCAAAGACAATAAGCCTTTTTTCAGTTGCTTCGGTATCTTTTGAAATCGTAATAATTGTAACAGCGCTACTTTCACTTGTTGTTTCATTTATTGCTATGGCTTTTATTCCTGTTACTTCGTTTACGGTAAATGCTCCCTCGTATTTTGTGCTACTTGCTGTGGGGATTGTTATGCCGTCTGTGGTGTAGTAAATGGTTGTGCCCGGTGTTGGCGCGGTCATTGTTACTGTTTGCGAAACTGCAAATTTACCACTATTGGGGGATATTATTGGCGCTTTTACCGTAGTTGTCGCAAAAGCACTCACGGAAAAAACACCAATAAGCATAATAAGTGTAATTATAATTAGGGCAAGTTTTTTTGTTTTCATAAAATTCTCCAACATCTCTGTATTTTTTAGCGCTGATAACAAAGGCATAAAACACAAAAGGTTATTTTGTGTATCTGTGTGCAAACGCAAAGCTGACATTCACTCTAGCTACCTTTTTGTAGATTTATCAACACTTTATATATGAAATTATACATATAAAAGTTTAACATGCGGATGATGGAATGTCAATCTAAAATTTTAGTTTTTTTAAGGCTGTTTTGTACAAATATCTTTAAAGGGTATTTACTTTAATGTTAAAATATAGTAAAATAATAAAGAATAGCGTATAACATATTAAAGCCTTAAAAACGTAGGGTTTTAATTTGTGTTTTTAGTTAAATCACATAAAAAAAAGTGGATTTACAAAGTATTTGCATGTGATTTTTTAAAATTGGCAAACATTAAACAACTACAATTACATGAAAACAGCGGAAAGGAATTTATATATATGAGTGTAAAGTACAACACTGTTTTGCTTAAATTGAGCGGAGAGGCGCTTGCCGGTAAAAAAGGCTTTGGGCTTGATGTTGACGAGATAAAAAGAATATGTACAGGCGTAAAAAATGCACACGATTTAGGTGTGCAAATTGCGGTTGTAGTGGGCGGCGGCAACTTTTGGCGCGGACGCTCTGCAAATGAGATGGAGCGCACACGTGCAGACCAAATTGGTATGCTTGCCACAACTATGAACGCGCTTGCCGTGTCTGATGCGCTTGAAAACCTCGGTGTTGCAGTGCGCGTGCAAACAGCGCTTAACATGCAACAAATTGCAGAGCCGTATATAAGAAACCGCGCGGTTAGGCACATGGAAAAAGGCAGAATTGTAATTTTAGCGTGTGGCACGGGCAACCCGTATTTTTCAACAGATACAGCGGCGGCACTGCGCGCGGCGGAAATTAATGCAGACATTATTTTTAAAGCAACAAATGTTGACGGCGTTTATGACAAAGACCCTAAAAAACACAGTGATGCCGTGAGATATGACACATTGAGTTTTAGCACTGTTTTGCAAGACCAACTAGCAGTTATGGACAGCACAGCGGCATCTATGTGCCGTGACAACAACATACCAATACTTGTTTTTGACCTTAATGACCCCGAAAATATTGTGAGAGCAATTAAGGGCGAGAATATAGGTACAATTGTTAAAGAATAGATAGGAGTGACATTTTATGAGTGCAGAGACAAAAAAATACGAAGAGAAAATGACATCGGCGATTGGACATTTAAACAAGGAGCTTGCATCAATACGTGCAGGTAGGGCAAACCCTAATGTGCTTGATAAAGTGTCGGTAGACTATTACGGAACACCAACACCAATACAGCAAGTTGCGGCAGTTTCCGTTGCAGAGGCACGCGTTTTAACAATAAGCCCGTGGGATGCCTCTTTAATGGGTGCTATTGAAAAGGCTATTTTAACCTCCGACATTGGCATTAACCCAACAAACGACGGCAGAGTTATGCGCCTTGTTTTCCCATCTCCAACAGAGGAGCGCAGAAAACAAATTGTTAAAGATGCGCTTAAAATGGGCGAGGAGACAAAGGTTTCCGTGCGCAATGTAAGGCGCGATGCCATGGACAAATTTAAGGCAATGAAGAAAAAAAGCGAGATTACAGAGGACGATTTGAAGTCTTTAGACGAAGAAATTCAAAAAATGACAGACAAATTTGTAAAACAAGTTGATACAATTTGTTCTGACAAGACAAAAGAGATAATGGAAATTTAATTTTTTAATAAAATTAAAATGTGCTGTGCGCCATTGTGGTGTTGACAAAAAGCTAATTTTGTCAACAACTATTTGTTTGCGCACAGCACAAAGTTGTATTTGTGCACAACAAAAAGAGGTGAAACATATGCCACAAAAGGATTTTGCAAAAGGTTTAAGCCTTGGTATTATAATGGACGGCAACGGGCGCTGGGCAAAAAAACGCGGGCTTCCACGCACGGCTGGGCATACTAAAGGTGCGGAGGTTTTCAAAGATATTATACGCTATTGCAACGAAATTGAGATTGCAAGCGTTACTTTTTACGCATTTTCAACTGAAAACTGGTCTCGCCCTATAAGCGAAGTAAACGGAATAATGAAATTATTTGGCGAATATCTTATAATGGCGTATGACTATGAAAAAGAAAATAACCGTGTTGTTTTTTTAGGCGACAGAGAGCCACTTAGTGCCAAACATGTTGATATGATGAATGACATTGAGGAAAAAACAAGAAAAAACACGGGCACAATTTTAAACATAGCAGTAAATTACGGTGGCAGGCAAGAAATTTTGCGCGCGGCACAAATTCTAGCACAGCGTGCAAAAAACAGCGAAATTGAGCCGAAAGATATTGACGAAAACATGTTTTCAAACTTCATGTACACCGCAGGGCAAAAAGATCCCGATTTTATTTTAAGACCAAGCGGAGAGCACAGGTTGTCAAACTTTATGCTGTGGCAATCCTCTTATGCAGAGTTCGTGGATATGGACGTGCTATGGCCCGATTTTACAAGGGCGCACCTAGATGAAGCAATTGAAGAATTTAACAAACGGTCTCGCCGTTTTGGTAATATTTAACTAGTAAAAGGAGTTATACAAAATGAAAACACGTTTAATTACAGCAGGCATAGGGCTTGCAATATTAGGTGCAATACTGTTTTTGTATAACACGTTTGTCTTCAACATAATGGCGGCAATAGTGTGCTTTTTGGCGCTTAATGAGGCATTTAATGCCTTTAAATTCAAAAAGGCAATGCCATTTTATATTGGCATGAATGTTTATGCCGCCGCCATTATGTTAACTATTTTTCTTGGGCAAAATTACTTGCTACCTTTAAGCTTTGCCATGATAGTTTACATGGCGCTATGCCTTGTAATTTATGTAGATAAAGTTGAAATAAGCGATATATCGTTGTATATATTGCTTTCGGTAATGGTTGTTGCACTTTTTGGCGCCGTTGCTTTTATAAAAGCATATTTGCCTTTTGAGAACTTTAATTTAACAGGGCTGTACTTAATTATGATAGGACTTGCCAGTGCATGGGGTGGAGATTCCTCTGCGTATTTTGCAGGTAGATTGTGTGGTAAGCGCAAACTGGCGCCGCTTGTAAGCCCAAATAAAACGGTAGAGGGTGCAATTGGCGGTGTTATCGGCAGCATGATATGGGGCCTTGCGGTAACATTTGTGTGGTTTTTGATAACAGGTACCTCAATGTTTACAGGTGCTGAAAACATGAGCGCAAGGCAGTACATTGTTATAGCTATTGTTTGCGGTTTTTGCTCTTGCCTTGGTATTTTGGGAGATTTATTTGCCTCCTGCATAAAAAGGCACTGCAAAATTAAAGACTACGGCACAATTTTCCCCGGGCACGGAGGCATACTTGATAGGTTTGACAGCGTTTTGCTGATTATACCGTTCATTGCTATTTTTATAAGTGTAATTGACATAACAACGCTATAAATTTTACGGAGTTTTATATGAAGAGTGTAGCTATACTTGGTAGCACAGGCTCAATAGGCACACAGAGCCTTGACGTTGTGCGCAGCCAAAATTACAAAGTAGATGCCCTGTCAGTGCACAGCAATGTTAACTTGCTTTTAAAGCAAATTGAAGAATTTAAACCAAAAACAGTTGCGGTTGTAGATAAAAACGCGGCAAAAAAAATGGCTGATATTTTTAAAACAACAGCAAACGCACCAAAACTTTTGTGTGGCGAAGACGGGCTTACACAACTTGCAAACACCACAAACTGTGACATAGTACTAAATGCCGTTGTTGGCATAGCAGGGCTTAAAGCAACAATAACGTCGCTAAAGCGCGGCAAAGACGTTGCACTTGCAAACAAAGAAAGCCTTGTTACAGGTGGCAAACTTGTTATGGACACCGCAAAAAAAAGCGGTGCAAAGCTTTTGCCTGTGGATAGCGAGCACTCGGCAATTTTTCAGTGTTTGCAAGACGAACACTCGGCAAAATCACTGCAAAAAATTTACCTTACGGCATCGGGTGGGCCTTTTTTTGGCAAAACACGCGATGAGCTAAAGAGTGTTACAAGAAAAGATGCCCTAAACCACCCAAACTGGAGCATGGGCGCAAAAATTACAATTGACTCTGCAACACTCATGAACAAAGGGCTTGAGTTTATTGAGGCTGCATGGCTATTTAACTTATCTGCAAGCGAGATTGACGTTGTGGTGCAAAGGCAAAGCATTATACATTCCATGGTAGAATTTAGCGATAACTCAATACTTGCACAGCTCGGTGTGCCCGACATGCGCATACCCATACAATACGCACTTACATGGCCGAAACGTGCCGTGGGCTGTGCGCCAAAACTAGATTTCAACACCTTAAAAAGCATCACGTTTGATGTGCCCGATGAGGAAACTTTTCGCTGTTTACCTGCGTGTAAAGAGGCAATTACAAGAGGTGGGCTTGCCCCATGCGCTGTAAACGGCGCTAACGAGGAGGCTGTAAAACTGTTTTTGCAAGATAAAATTACATTCCTTCAAATTGGCAAGCTTGTTGAGGGCGTTTTAAACAGCGACTCTTTTAAAGGTGAGTACGATCTGAAAGACATATACGAGTGCGATGCAAAGGCACGTGCTTTTGTAAATGAAAGTGTGTGAAACAGATTGCAAAGCGTATAAAAATGCTTTACAACTGCATATACTTTAAATAACGCATTTGCTAAATAGCGCGTTAATTTTCAACCACAAGGAGTTTTTAATGGAAACATTTTTCGGCTCTATGAGCTCTGTGCTAATAACTACAATCGCATCTTTGCTTGTGTTCGGCAGTGTAATTTTTGTGCATGAACTCGGGCATTTTTTGACGGCGAAATTCAGTGGCATAACTGTGCACGAGTTTGCAATAGGCATGGGGCCTGCCATATTTAAGCGCAAAAAAAACGGCACAACATACGCGCTTAGGCTTGTGCCAATAGGTGGGTTTGTAAGCATGGAGGGCGAGGACGAAGAGAGCGAAAAAGAGGGCTCTTTTACACGTGCGCCAATATTAAACCGCATACTTGTAATAGTGTCCGGTGCTATAATGAACCTTGTTTTAGGGCTTATCTTAGTGCTTATAATTGTGTCTACAAACGAGGCAATAACAAGCCGTGTAATTGCAGAATTTTACGATGGTGCAACAACACAGGCAAGTGGATTAATGGTAAACGATGAAATTGTAGCCGTAAATGGCAGAAGATGCTTTTCAACCTACGATATATCGTATGAATTTGCACGTGCACAAGACGGCATGGCAGACTTAACAGTCATAAGAAACGGCGAGACAACTGAGCTGAAAAATGTAAAGTTTGACACCTTTACAGATGATTATGGTAACTCTCAATTTGTTATAGATTTTAAAGTTTACGCTGTTGAAAAAACATTTATTAACGTTATATCAGAAGCTTTTCGCTTTATGCTGTCTCTAATACGCATGGTAGTTGTAAGCCTTACAGACCTTGTCACAGGGCGCATAGCTATCAACAACTTGTCTGGGCCTGTGGGTATTGTTACGGCAATTGGAGAGGCGTCGGGTGCAGGGCTAAGCTCACTTTTAATGCTAACAGCACTAATTACTGTTAACCTCGGTGTGTTCAACCTAGTGCCGTTCCCCGCGCTTGACGGTGGGCGTTTGGTATTTTTGCTTTTAGAGGCAATAAGGCGCAAACCAATAAACCAAAAATATGAAATTGCAATAAATGCCGCTGGGTTTATGCTGTTGATTGGTGTTATGCTTTTTGCTACTTTTAATGATATTACGCGGCTTTTTGTGTAGCATTGCATCGGATAACATCGGCTTGGCTAGGTTGTGGCAAAATTATATAATTAAGGTTTAAAAAAATGATTATTGAAAGAAAAAAAACAAGAGAAGTAAAAATAGGCAACATAAAAATAGGTGCAAACAACAATATTGCCGTGCAGAGCATGTTGAATGTGCATGTAAGCAACATTGAGGGCAATGTAAACCAAGCAAGGAGCCTTAAAGAGGCGGGTTGCGATATAATTCGTGTTACAGTGCCTAGCGTAAAAGACGTTGTGCTTGTGGAGCAAATAAAAAAACACGTTGATATACCGCTTGTTGCAGATATTCACTTTGACTACAAAGCAGCTGTTGCCTGTGCACATGCAGGTGTTGACAAGATACGCATAAACCCCGGAAATATAGGCAGTGACGACAATGTGCGTGCAGTTGTTAGCGCTTGTAATGACAAAAAAATACCTATACGAATAGGTGTAAACGGTGGCAGCCTTGAAAAGCACATACTTGAAAAACACGGCACTCCCACACCCGAGGCACTTGCAGAAAGCGCGATGTACCACATTAATTTGCTTGAAAAGCACAATTTTGACAACATTGTTGTGTCGCTTAAATCCTCACATGTACCAACTGTTATAAGTGCATATAAACTGCTTAGCCAAAAGTGCAACTACCCACTGCATGTGGGCGTTACAGAGGCAGGTACATACAGAATGGGGCTTATAAAATCGGCAATGGGCATTGGCGGTTTGTTGCTCTGCGGAATTGGTGATACAATACGTGTCTCGCTCACGGACGAGCCCGAAAAAGAGGTGCAGGCAGGGCGCGATATTTTGCGCGCCGCAGGTTACTGCACAGAGGGCGTTGAGGTAATAAGCTGCCCCACGTGTGGGCGCACTGAAATTGAGGTTGCCAAAATAGCGCTTGAAGTTGAAGAGCGCCTTAAAAACTGCAAAAAACCACTTAAAGTAGCTGTGATGGGCTGTGTTGTAAACGGCCCCGGAGAGGCAAAAGGCGCAGACATAGGCATAGCAGGTGGCAAAGACTGCGCTGTGCTCTTTGTAAAAGGAGAAAAAGTACGAACAATCCGCGGCGATATTGTGGGAGAGCTATGTGCAGAGGTTGAAAAAATGATATAGCGGAATTTATGTTTTCTGCGATAGTATAAATAATCCTCATATCCTGTATGGGTTATTTATAGTTTATTTTATAGCGATGCTACGCACGTGCCAATTTATATTAGCTTACGCAAAACAAAAATAAATCTCAAATAATTAATACCAGCAAAATATCATGCCTAAAAGGCAAATGATACCCCGCTGGTATTTTTATTTTATACTAAAAATCGTAACCCATGTAAAAGCTTATTAAACTCACAGCCTCTTATACATATAATAAAGCCCTGCTAAAATCAGCGTGGCATCGTGCACAACCTCACACTTGCACTGTGGCACAATTATGCCCGATATACCACCGGTTGCCACAACAAACGGCTTTGTGCCCATCTCTTTTGCAAAACGCTCCACCATGCCGTCTACCATTGCGGCACTGCCATAAACAACACCGCTTTGCATACTGTGTATTGTGTTTTTGCCTATTGCCGTTTTTTGGCGTGGCTCTTTAATTGCAATGCCCCCAAGTGCACTTGCGTTTTTTGTAAGCGCGTTTATGCTTATAAAAACACCCGGCATTATACTGCAACCTAAAATTTCTCCGCTTTCATTAACAGCTGTTATTTTAGTTGCTGTACCCATGTCTACAACAATTGCAGGAAAAGTGTACTTTGCCTTTGCGCCAAGTACGCCTGCAATTAAATCAAGCCCCAATTCTTCGGGGTTGTCTATGTTTATTTTAAGCCCTGTGTTTAAATTATGGCTGAGCAAAACCGCGTCTATACCGCACACCGTTTTAACTGCTCTCATTAGCACATCTGTTGTGTGTGGCACTACACTTGACATTATTGCGCCCTCTATGCTGTTTACCTCTATATTATGCAAATTGAAAATACCTTGAATTTGCAGCGCATATTGGTCAGGCTCAAGCATTTTATCTGTTGAAAGACGCGTGCTGAAAACCAGCTCTTCGTTTTCATAGCCGCCAATAACAATGTTTGTATTACCTATGTCAATAACAATTACCATTATTGCAAATACCCCAAACTACAAGTATTCATTTGAATATATCTTAACGTAGCCGTCACTTTCTCTGCTTTTCAAGTATAATGCACCTACTAATACACATGCTAATGTGGCAAGTGCAAACATCACATTTAATGCTATTTTCATATTCTCATTCCCCTTTTATTTGATTAATACGGCACAACAAAAAAGTTATCCGCACCTTTAAATGTAAGCGCTTTTTCACCGCTTGGTACATCAAACGCCGCACCAAACGCGCTCTCTTTATTGCTGTGTATAAACAAATTGCCTGCATAAACTGTGCCGTCTTGCGGTGTTTTGCCAAATGCAATTTCAAAAACTTTTGGTCTTATCTCAAAAGAAACACCCCAGTAATAGCCCTGTTCATCATTGCCCGTAACCACTTGGCCCTGCTTTATGTGTGTGGTAATATCGCCGTCTTTGCCGCTTTTAGTGCAAACACCTGTGTACTTATCACACGTACAAACAAGGCTGTTTTCAATATCAAGCGGCTTAAAGCAAAACGACACCCTCACATCTTGCGGTGGGTTTTCATCAAAACTTGTAACACTGCAAAACATTGAGCCATTATATGCAAATGCACGCATATATGTGTAAACATCGTCTCTTTTTGCTGTGCCGTAATAGTGTGTTACCTTTAACACGGGCACAGTTTCCATTAAAAGCGGCGTTTTGCCGTTTGTAATAAAATATGGCAGAAAAACTCCCCCTTTATACAAAAATTATAACATATTAATGTATTATTGGCAAATACTTTGTTAATAAAAAAACTTACATTGACTAACGAATTTTTAGTGATAAAATATAGTAGTGTGATAACTTAACTGAAATGAGGGAACTTTATTGAAACGTTCGGCACTTGGTGCAAATGTTGGGCACCATAAAAAAACAGCGGATATGCAAACCGTTGTTATGCCACTACCCACAAAAATTGTATTGCCTATGCAAATGCACATAGGCGCACCGTGCACCCCCACGGTTAATAAGGGCGACGAGGTGCAAGTTGGCACTATTGTAGGCAATGCAGGCGGCTTTGTAAGCGCCGATATACACAGCGGTGTTTCTGGCACTGTTACAGAGATTGGCACACTGCGCTATGCAAACGGCGCTAAAGTACCTTGCGTAACAATTGCACCCGACGGCAAACAAACACCTGTGCAAGATTTAAAGCCAATGCTGGCAAAAGACCAGCAAAGCCTTATAGAGGCAGCACAAAAATGCGGGCTTGTAGGGCTTGGTGGTGCAGGTTTTCCCACTGCCGTAAAATTATCGCCTAAAGATTCATCTAAAATCGACACTCTCATCATAAATGGAGCGGAGTGTGAGCCGTATATTACAGCCGATAATAGGGAGTTTTTAGAGCACTCTGATACTGTTATTGCAGGCATAGATGCAGTTAAAACAGCTTTAAACATAAAAAACGTTGTTATTGGCATTGAGCGCAACAAGCCCGAGGCTATTGATTTAATGTTTAGCCTTACACAAAACGACAAGGATATTAAAGTTTTGCCACTTAAAAGCAACTACCCACAAGGTGCTGAAAAAGTGCTTATATATAAGGTGACAAAACGTGAAGTTCCACGCGGTAAGCTACCGTCAGACGTTGGCGTTATTGTTATGAATGTTACTACAATTAGCACACTTGGCAAATTTTTGCGCACAGGCAAACCGCTTACTGTAAAAAGGCTTACGGTGGACGGCAGCTGTGTTGAAAAGCCACAAAATGTAGAGGTTATTATTGGCACACCAATACAAGAAGTGCTTGACTTTTGCGGCGGAATAAGCGAGGAGACAGGCAAAATTATAACCGGCGGCCCTATGATGGGGCTTAGCGTTGTTAGCACGGATTTTCCTGTTTTAAAGCAAAACAACGCCATACTTGCACTTAGCGAGAGTGAGGCAACACTGCCCACTCCGTCTGCTTGTATAAGGTGCGGGCGCTGTATTAACGCATGCCCTATGGGGCTTTCCCCCGTTGAAATTGCAGGCGCATTTGCAACAGAAAACGTTGATATGCTCAACAATTTAATGGTGGATTTATGTATGAGCTGTGGCACATGCACATTTGTATGCCCTGCTAAAAGGCACGTTTCACAAACAATGAATCTTGCAAAAATAATGCAAAAAAATGGAAAGGGGCAGTAAAAAATGAGTGACAAAAAGTTTATTGTCTCATCTTCTCCGCACATAAAGCAACACCTTTCCACAAGGGGCATAATGCTAAACGTTGTGTTTGCGCTACTGCCAACACTTGTGGCATCAGGGCTTATATTTGGCGCAAGAGCGTGGCTTTTAACAGGCATTACTGTTGCCTCTTGCGTTGGGTTTGAGGCGCTGTACAATATTTTGCGCAAAGAAGCTCAAACAGTGGGAGATTTCTCCGCAGTTGTAACGGGCATAATTTTGGCGTTTAACTTTCCGTCTACACTGCCAATTTACATGGCTATTATAGGCGCATTTGTTGCAATTGTAGTATCAAAAATGCTCTTTGGCGGCATTGGTTACAACTTTGCAAACCCTGCACTTGTGGGGCGCACAGTTTTGTTTGTAAGTTTTGCATCTTACATGGCAAACTACGGCTACCCTGCCGTTGCAAAGCTAGATGCACTTGCAAGCGCAACACCGCTTGTTGCAGGCAAAACCTTGCACAGCAGTGAAATGCTGTTGCCGCTTTTAACCGGCACACACGGCGGTATGCTTGGCGAAACTTGCGCAATAACGCTTATTCTTGGTGGTATTTACCTAATTGCAACAAAAACTATAAATGCGGCAATTCCGCTTTCATTTATAGGCACTGTCGCAGTTTTGTCGCTACTTCTTGGGCAAGACGTTATGTTGCAACTGCTATCGGGCGGTTTGCTACTTGGTGCATTTTTCATGGCTACGGACTATGTTACAAGCCCTTACACATTTTGGGGCAAAATAATTTTTGGCATAGGGCTTGGCGCAATAACTTGTTTAATACGCTTTTACGGCAACTACACAGAGGGTGTAAGCTTTGCTTTATTAATAATGAACATACTCGTTCCCTACATCAACAACTTGACAAGACAAAAACCGCTTGGAGGTGTAGTAGCTAAATGAAAAATTCTGCATGGAATAATTTTATAAAACCCGTGGTGGTTTTGGTGGCAATTTGCGTTGTTACAAGTGCACTGCTCGCACTAACAAACAGCGTTACAGCGCCAATTATATTAGAAAGTGAACTAGCTGCGGCACAAGCGCAGCGCTCTGCACTGCTACCTGCTGAAAGCTTTACACAAATTGAAACAACGGCAGAGGGCGTAACAGACATTTATGTTGCGGACGATGGCTCCGGCTACGTTATAACAGCAGAGGCTAACGGCTACAACGGCGCAGTACCTGTAATGGTAGCTTTTGATGCAAACGCCACAATAATAGGTGCAAGTTTTATGCCAAACGGCGAGACACCCGGCTTCGGGCAAAAGGTAAGAGACGAGGAGTTCCAATCACAATTTGCCCAAATGGAGGCACAGCCCATATCTTTATCTGAAATAGATGCCGTAACAGGTGCTACTGTATCGTCCTCGGCGGCGGTAGAGGCGCTAAACAGGGCAATAAGCGCTTACGGAGAAGTTAGCGGCAATGCCACAGCGCAAAACACACAAGAGATGTCACAAAATGATATACACTCACTTGTACTGCCGGGTTCCGGTGGCACAACGCCAATTGATATATTTGATGAAAACATAGAAGAGGTTCACAAGGGTGCAGAGTACGGCACAGTTGTTTATGCCGCCTCCGAGGGCTACCACGGCGAGCCTATAACGGCAGTTGTTGGCTTTGACGATGACGGCACAATAACAGGTGTGTGGTTTGACGCAAGCGGTGAAACGGCAGGCCTTGGAGACCAAGTATCAACAAACCCTGATTTTGCACAAGGTTTTGTGGGAGACAAAGACACAGCCGACACAGATATAATAGCACAGGCAACTGTGTCTTCAAAAGCGGCAATTGAGGCCGTTAACAAAGCATGTGCGTTTATGCAAACGCAGGTAGGAGGCGCACAATGACAAAATTAAAAACCTTCACAAACGGGCTTATAAAAGAAAACCCTGCCTTTAGGCTTGTGCTTGGCACATGCCCCACGCTCGCCGTTACAACGTCTGTAATTAACGGGCTTGGCATGGGTGTTGCAACGCTTTTCGTTCTCGTTTGCTCAAACATAGCTGTGTCGCTACTGCGCAACGTCATCCCCGATAAGGTGCGCTTGCCTGCATTTATAACAATAATAGCAACGTTTGTTACAATTTGCGAAATGCTTATGACGGCTTACTTGCCGTCTTTAGCAATGGCACTTGGTGAGTTTTTGGCGCTAATTGTTGTTAACTGCATAATTCTTGGCAGAGCAGAGATGTTTGCAAGCAAAAACAACGTGGGGCGCAGTATTCTTGACGGTTTTGGCATGGGCATAGGCTTTACGCTTGCACTAGTCAGCATGGGCGCTGTGCGCGAGTTCTTCGGCGAAGGTAGCCTTGGCGGCATTTACCTAATGGGCGAGAAAAGCATCTTTGGTGCAGACAGCTTTTTTGCGGCAATTGAGCCTATGCGCATATTTATAATGCCTGTTGGCGGCTTTTTCGTATTTGGCGTTTTAATGGCGCTTGTAGTTTACATTGAGACAAAAACAAACAACAACATAAAGCGCAGTATAGGCTGTGAGGCTTGCCCGTCAAATTCAATTTGTGGGCTTAAAGAGGAGGCACAGGGATAATGGATTTTGCGGCAATAGGTTCTATTTTCTTCACAATGGTGCTTGTAGATAACTACATTCTTGTTAAATTTTTGGGCATCTGCCCTTTTCTCGGCGTATCTAAAAAGCTAAACAGTGCTGTTGGCATGTCTGGCGCAGTTATTTTTGTTATGGTGCTTGCAACACTTGTTACATGGCCAATTTACATGTATATTTTACAGCCATATAACCTTGAATATTTGCAAATAATTATCTTTATATTAATTATTGCTGTTCTTGTGCAACTTGTTGAGACTATTTTGAAAAAGTTTATGCCACCTCTATACCGTGCACTTGGTGTTTATTTACCGCTTATAACAACAAACTGTGCGGTGCTTGGCGCGGCTAACCTTAACATTTTAAAAGATTACACGTATGTTGAGAGCATTTTCAGCGCTCTCGGTGCAGGTGTGGGCTTTATGCTTGCCATGGTGCTATTTGTGGGTGTGCGCGGTAGGCTGGAGACGGCAAAAACCCCAAAATGCTTTGAGGGCTTACCTATAACGCTTGTCTCTGCGGCTATTGTCAGCTTATCTTTCATGGGCTTTGGCGGTGTTGTAACAAATCTTTTCGGCTAATTTATAATGTTAGGGGTTAAATTATGACTATATTAAGTGCAATAATAATAGTTGCCGCACTTGGCACACTAGGTGGTGGTATACTTGTTGTTGCCTCGCACTTTATGTATGTGCATGAGGACGAGAGAATACAGCAAGTGCAACAAGTTATGCCCGGTGCAAACTGCGGTGCATGTGGCTATGCAGGCTGTGCAGACTATGCAAAGGCAATTGTAGACGGCGCACCCGTTAATAAGTGCATACCGGGTGGTGCGGCTTGTGCTGATGCCGCGGCAAAAATTATGGGCGTTGAGGCAGGCAGTGTCTCAAAACGCAAAACAATAGTTGCCTGTCAGGGTAGCAATGATAATTCACTAAACAAATATGAATACCAAGGTATAAAAAGCTGTGCGGCATGTGCGGCACTTTACGGCGGCAACAGCATGTGCGAGTACGGCTGTATAGGCTTTGGAGACTGTGTTGCGGCATGTAAATTTGGCGCTATCCACCTTGAAAACGGTGTTGCCAAAATTAACGAACACAAATGTACAGGTTGCGGTGCTTGTGAAATTATATGTCCTAAAAACATAATTTGGGTGCGCCCCGAAAACGAGCGGCCCATAGTTTTATGTGCAAACAAAGACAGGGGTGCACTGACAAGAAAGGCATGTACAGCAGGCTGTATCGGCTGTATGAAATGTCAAAAAGAATGCCCCGAGGGCGCAATTGCCGTTAAGGACAATGTTGCTAAAATTAACTATGAAATGTGCACAGGTTGCCACAAATGTGTAGACGTTTGCCCTGTAAAAGCAATTGTTGTGCCTGAAGATTAAAGAAGATAACTACATATGAAATTGCAATTTACAGTAAAAGAAAATGAAAATAACATGTTACTCCGTGATTTTTTAAAAAATCGCGGAGTTTCGTTAACACTTTTGCGCAGTGTAAAAACACACGGCGGCTATTTTTGCAACGGGCAAGGTATATACACAAACGCAAATATAAAGAGCGGGCAAAAAATTGAATTTACCTTAAAACAAACGCAAAGCGAAAACGTACAGCCGCAAAACATGCCACTTGACGTTGTGTTTGAAAACGAACACGCAATGCTGTTAAATAAACCCCATAATATGGCGGTGCACCCCACTTTTTTACACCCTGACACAACACTTGCAAACGCCTTTTGCGGTTTTGTGCAAAAACGTGGGCAAAGCCTGCCTTTTCGTGCAATTAACAGAATTGACAGAGACACTAGTGGGCTTGTTTTGTGCGCAATGAATGAGTACTCAGCACCACTGCTTGCAAGCGGTGTAGAAAAAATATACCTTGCAATTGTGCAGGGCAAAGCACCTGCAAGCGGTGAAATAAACTTGCCCATAGGCTTAAAAGACGGCTCTTTTATAACACGCTGTGTTAGAGATGACGGCAAGCAAAGCGTAACAAAATATAAAACACTGTGGCAAGAAAACGGCTACTCTCTTGTTGCGGTGCGCCCTGTTACGGGCAGAACGCACCAAATACGCGTGCATTTTTCTCACATGGGCTACCCACTTGCGGGCGATGATATGTATGGCGGCAGTGTAACAGACATTGCACGTCAAGCACTGCACTGCGGTTTAATGGAGTTTGATGATATTGCAAAAAAATACGATGTTACATTTATAAACAGAGACAGCAAGCTTATTGAAAACACGTGTTCTAAAACAAAAAAAAGCACAGCAACACACCGCAACGGCAAAATTGCCGTGCTTTGCCCTTTAAATGAGGATATGGCAAGGCTTGTTCCAAATTACACTATTTTAGATGAAGAACTTAAAAATTTAATATTTTAGTTTAACCTCCTAAAATAAACACATAATTTTAATGTTACAATTTTTTAACAACACCTTCTTATATTTATTTTTAAAGTTGATAACTGTAAATATGTGCTAATTGTTAAAAATTACTCAAATAGTCCTTAAGTATTTATAAAAAACAATGAAAAATGTTAAAATACTTTTAATTTTATTGCTTTTAGTGTATAATGATATAGTTGTGAACATTTTATGCCATATTTTTTGGAAATATCGGCATATAAATGTGTTATAATTCTAATACTATACTTATTATTAAGTAATAAAATACTAATTGCGCAGCTTGAAAAGGAGCATCTAATTGGAAAAATTTGTTATAAACGGTGGCAAACCACTTATAGGCGAGGTTAATATCAGCGGTGCAAAAAACGCAGCTGTTGCTATAATTCCGGCTACCATACTGGCAAAAGGTAAATGTGTAATTGAAAACTTGCCTTGTATAAGTGACGTCAGCGTGTCTCTTGACATACTGGCGGCAATGGGTGCAAGCATTAACAGAATTAACAAAAACACAATTGAGATAGACACAACAAATGTGAGAAACGCAAGTGTGCCAAGTGAACTTTCACAGCAGATGCGTGCGTCTTATTATTTTCTCGGTGCATTTCTTGGCAGGTTTGGGCAAGCAACTGTGGCAATGCCGGGCGGTTGCAACCTTGGTGTGCGCCCAATAGACCAGCATTTAAAAGCCTTCTCATCGCTTGGAGCTGTGGACAGTGTTGAATATGGCATGATTCATGTAGAGGCACAAAACGGCCTAAAGGGCAACGAGGTTTTCTTTGACACGGTAACTGTTGGCGCAACAATTAACGCAATGCTTGCCTCAGTTTTAGCAGACGGCTTAACTGTGCTTGAAAACGTTGCAAAAGAGCCACATATAGTAGATGTTGCAAACTTTTTAAACACAATGGGCGCAGACGTTAGGGGCGCAGGCACAGACGTTATAAAAATACGCGGTGTTAAAAAGATGCACGGTAGCACGTACGGGCTTATACCCGACCAAATTGAGGCAGGCACATACATGGTGGCGGCGGCAATTTCGGGCGGTAATATAATAATTAAAAACGTTATACCTAAACATTTAGAGCCAATCACCTCAAAACTTGAGAGGGCGGGCGCTACTGTTGAAGAGTACGACGACTCTATTAGAGTGTACAGAACAGGCGACATTGAGGCAATGAACATTAAAACGATGCCTCACCCTGGTTTCCCCACTGATATGCAGCCGCTTATGACGGTGCTTGCAACGCTTGCAAAAGGCACAAGCATTGTTACGGAGGGTATATGGGAAAACCGCTTTAGATATGTAGCAGAACTTACACGCATGGGCGCTAACATTCAAGTTGATGGCAGAATTGCAGTAGTTGAGGGTGTACCCGAGCTATTACCTGCACCTGTTTATGCAACAGATTTGCGCGCAGGTGCGGCACTTGTTTTGGCGGCGCTTGTGTCAAACGGCACCTCTGAAATACACGATATCGAGCACATTGAGCGCGGTTATGAGGATATTGTGGAAAAACTGCAAGCACTTGGTGCAGATATAAAACGCATTGAAATCCCCGATGGTTTTGCAAGTAAAGCTATATAATTTAGATTGTATCTACAATATTTGTAGCAAATATTTATAAAAATTAATAAAAATCCTCGGCAAGTTATTAAAACATAATTTCCGAGGTTTTTTTGCAGTTATATGTAATTTTTATTCTAGATAGGTTCAACTACTGTCGACACTATCTAAGCATATTTATACAGCAATTTTAATAAACGGGCAACACCACTGAAAGGACACTAATGGCAGAGTTTACAACACTTTATTCGGGCTCTTCAGGCAATTGTAGCATTGTGCGTGAGGGCAATAAATTTATACTTATAGACATAGGCAAAAGCACGCGCAAAACCTTGGAATGCCTTGCAGAAATTGGCGCACTTATATCAGATTTAAGCGCAATTTTAATAACACATGAGCACTCTGACCACGTTTATGGCTTGACTGTATTTTTAAAAAAGCACAATGTACCCGTGTATGCAACAGAGCAAACCGCGGGCTACTTAAAAAAGAAAAAAATTGTACCTCACTATGCAGACATGCGCATAATTACAGACAACGAAGAGCAAATTGACGATTTTACAGTGAGCTGTTTTTCCACTAGTCACGACTCTGTGCAGTGCTGTGGCTACAAAATACGCACAAAGACAGGCAAAACAATTGCGCTTGCAACAGACCTTGGCTGTATAACACCCGAGGTGTATGAAAACCTTTGTGGTGCAGACCTTGTTAGCCTTGAGGCTAATTACGACTATGAAATGTTGTTAAATGGGCCGTATCCGCCATATTTAAAACAGCGTATAGTGTCTAAAAAAGGGCATTTGTGCAATGAAGACAGTGCAAAAACAGTACTGCGTCTTATGCAAAATGGTTGCAAAAACTTTATGCTGTGCCACATGAGTAAAGAAAACAATACTCAAACACATGTGCTCAGCGCACTTAAAGGCGAGCTTGCGCTAAACAACTACATACCGCAAAAAGACTGTGTGGTGCAGGTAGCTCAAAGGAGCGAAGTCTCCCCTATTTTAACATTTTAAAGCAAAGGTAAAAAAACATGCAAACCATAACATTAATTACCGTGGGCAAACAGAGCGATACACACTATAACGCCGCGGCAGATGAATTTATAAAAAGGCTTGGTGCATTTTGCAAAGTAAATATTGTTGAACTGGCGCAAGTTAATTTAAGCGAGAAAAATTTAACAGAAAGCGCAATTAACAAAGCACTTAAAAAAGAGGCACTTGCTATTGAAAACGCTATACCAAAAGGTAGTGCCGTTGTGGCAATGTGCGTGGAGGGCAAACAGCTGACAAGCGAGGAGTTTGCAGGTTACTTTGCAAGCAGTGCACAAACAGGTACTTCACAAATTTGTTTTATTATAGGCTCGTCGCACGGACTTTGTGCAAACATTAAAAAAAGAGCAAATTTAAAGCTCTCTTTAAGCAAAATGACATTTCCGCACAAACTTTTTAAAGTAATGCTACTTGAGCAAATTTACAGGGCTTTTTCAATAACAGCAGGCTCTAAGTACCACAAATAGTAACTAAGCAATGCCAACAACTTCAGACAGGAACAGCAAGCGAAACATCGTAGGGGCGACCTTTGGTCGTCCGTGTGTAGCGAGTCTTTCAGACGACCAAAGGCCGCCCCTACACAACACACTTCCTTAAAGTGTAGACATTTAACAGCTACTTAATAATAGCTAAAGAAATATATTTCGGAGATGGATATGACATTTACAAATGCAGGGTTTATTTTGCTTTTAATATGCACATGTCTTGCGTATTATTTGCCATTTAAAAAACATCAAAATTCAGTGCTTGTGGCAAGCAGTTTTATTTTTTATGCTATTAATTTGCCACGAGGTGATAATGTAAGCTTACTAAATACACTTATACCGCTTTTTGCACTTTGCCTAAACACGGTTTTCACATGGGGCATGGCGCGGTTAATTGACGGCTCAAAAGGCAAAAGGCGCTTTAATCTAGCTTTTTTTGCCGTTTTAGCACTAGTTTTGGTGCTTTGCGTCTTTAAATATTATAACGCATTTGTACCTACTGTGTTTAACGGGTTTGGTACTAATTTTTCTGCACTGGCGCTACCTCTTGGTATAAGCTTTTACACTTTTGCAACAATAAGCTATGTGGTGGACGTTTATAGAGGCGATGTAACAGCAGAAGAAAACCTTATTAAATACGCGGCATATGTAACATTTTTTGGCACAATAACTAGTGGGCCTATATGCCGTGCCACAAAAATACTGCCACAAATATCCATACAGCGCAAATTTGATGCACAGCGCGTTTGCGACGGGCTGCGCCTTTTGCTCTTTGGGTATTTTAAATGGATAGCAATTGCAAATGTGCTTGGGCTTTATGTGAACGAAGTTTTTAAAAGTAGTGAGGTCTTACAAAATTACAACGGTTTATCATTAATTCTCGCCGCCGCTTGCTATGCAGTGCAACTATACTTTGAGTTCTCGGGTTATAGCGACATAGCGCGTGGCACTGCAATGATTTTGGGTGTTGATATACCTGTCAACTTCAAAACTCCTTATTTCTCAACTAATTTTTCGGGTTTTTGGTCAAGTTGGCATATAAGCCTTTCAACATGGCTGCAAGACTATGTTTTCATGCCACTTGTATGGGGCAGGTGGCACACGCGCTTACCTGTGATAGGAAAACACCTAAAAGACACACCACCGATGATTTCAAGTGTTGCTATTGTGTTTATAATAAGCGGTTTTTGGCACGGTAGCACATTGCCGTTTGTGGTTTGGGGGCTGTTGCAAGCTTTTTATCGTGTGGGCGAGGAGCTGTTGCACAAATATTATAAAAAACCTGTCAAAAAACCAAAACTGCCACTGCGCATATTTAAAACAACGTGTGTTTTCACACTCTGGAGCGCAAGCCTTGTGTTTTTCCGCATAGGGCTAATGCCGGGCGGCACTATCTCGGACGGTTTCTCTTACCTATACCGCCAATTCGTCGGCATTGATATAAACGACTTTTTAACACAAACAAGCACTGCAATACAAAGTGGCTTTTATACAAGACCGCTCATGGTGGCATTTTACGTCTTATATCTCATTCTCGTGCTATCAATTGCAATTTACTGCGATAAGCGTAGCCAATTCAACCACAAAGGCAAGCACATAAGTACAGCACTTGCAACAAAAAGCACATTTATAAAATGGGCAGTATACTACATTTTAATTTGCTGTATAATACTCGGCTTTATAATGCAAAGCGGAGGTTTCGGCACAGTAAGCTTCGCATATGCACAGTTTTGATTTGTGCAAACACACGGGCGGATATAGAATCCTCCCCTACAATTTGTGTGGCAAATGCGGTTTTGTAAAAAACCTCTCGTACGACCACTCATCGCCCCTACAATATCTCGCATTTTTGCATAAACACTGTTGTCCATTATTCATATTTTGCACAGCAAAATGCAAACAACCAAAAAACAAGCAAAGCATTATCCAATAATGCGCCTGCACCCCAAACCCACACCTATTCAATTCAATCCCCATACAAAACAAAAACAACCATGATGAAAGTTTTTTGCCAAGCTTTTTTTCAAAAAAGCGGAGCGGAAAGGAATTTATGAGGAAAATTTTAATTAAGCTTGGTTTGGCGCTTTTGCCTGTTGCGGTTTACCTTGCTTTGTTTATAACGTTTGAGCCAAACAACTACTTTGGCTTACAAAATAATTCAAGCACAAACAGCCCAATTGCGCGCATACGTGCATATGAAGCAAACCCTCAAAATACAATTATCTTAGGCGACTCGCGCATGGCACACTTCGACATGAACCTCGCAACCGAAACAGCAAATACGCAAATTTCAAACGTGGCATACGGCGGCGCAGGCCTGGCAGAAAGCATAGACGAATTCTACTACCTCTATAGCCAAAACCCAGAAATAAATAACGTAATCTTCGGGCTCTCATTCTACACACTAAACTCAGCATATAACCCAGTAAACAGGATGACAACGGTAGAAACACAGCTAAATAACCCCGTCGCCTATGTTTTCAACCTAGAATACAATGTAAACATGATAACAGTACTAACGCAGCGCATAAGCTACGCACTGCAAGGTAAGCCGTACGACGACGTGCTTGCCACGGCAACACACTCGCAATCAGACTACGAAGACAGCGAGGGTGCGCTACCTCACCGCTCCGACCTCATTGACTACGCCGTAACTCTTTACACAAACTGTGCTGACGGCGGCACCTCTGTATTACCCTCGCGCCAATATGATGCTAACGGTAATTTAACGAATGCACGTGAAATTACCGACTATATAAGCGCAAACATAACAGCGGAAAACTCTAAATTTACAGTAAACGAACAAGAACTTGAAAACTTGTTAACGCTTGCACAATTTTGCACAGATAACAACATAAACCTAACTTTCGTACTACCGCCAATGGACGAGAGCGTGCGTAAACTTGTGTGTGAACCGCTCGGTATTGACACAGCAATGCAACCCGCACTAACTGCACTGCAAAACAGCGGTGCCACTGTGCTGAACTATGAGTGGAACACCACTGTTATTTACGATGATACGTATTTTTACGACGGATTCCATCTAGATGTTTTGCACGGACTACCACAGTGGACAAGCACAATGTTTGCGGAGGTTAGCTATAATGAATGAGCACACAAAAGGTAAACGAGGGCTTGACTTTTTAATTCTTTATGAACACGTGGTGCGCGAGTACGAAAGCCTGCTACTATTAAAACAAGAACTTGAAAAACGCGGATATACCGCCGAAATAAGGCAACTACTAGACAGAAAAAAGCTTAAATACTTCACATATAAAAAACCCGAGGTGCTTGTTGCAAGCTGTATGTACGACAACGAGGCAATTAACAGCCACGTGTACAACAATATTGGAGTTTGCAACAAAGTGGTAAACTTGCACTGGGAACAAATGCTGAGCGACACACAAGAGCAAGGCGAATGGTTTAACATGAACGGCAATGCTAAAAAGTGCATACAGACGTGTTGGGGCAAAAAAACTGCCGATAGACTGATTGCAAACGGCATGGACAAAAAAAATTGCCCTGTTACAGGAGCAATTATGATGGACTTTTTCACACCGCAATTTAATGGCTACTACAAAGATAAAAAGCAAATTTGCGAGGAAAACGGGCTAGATGCCAATAAAAAACTCATGCTATACGTGTCATCATTTGGGTACGCAAGCATGACGCAGGAGGAAGTAGTAGAACTGTCAAAAATGGCAGGCGAAGACTTTAGCGGTTTTGCAAAAACAAACAGGGAGAGTATGAAAACTACACTTGAGTGGTTTGATGCTTACCTTGAAAAAAACAAGGACACACAGCTTGTTTACAGGCGCCACCCAAGCGAGTGGAACAGCGAAGAACTGACAAAACTAAGCGATAAACATGCAAATTTTCACGTTATTTTCAACGACAGCGTGCGGCAATGGATAGTGGCAAGCGATAAGATTTTTATATGGATGAGCACGGCAATTGCCGAGGTTTATTTTGCAAATAAAAGCTGCCATATACTGCGCCCACAAGAGATAGAGCATGAGTATGACCCAGTAATTTACAAAAACGCAGAGTACATCACAGCGTACAACGAGTTTGAAAAAGCGGCAGACAGCGAAGACGCTCCTTTCCCTATTGAGCGCGAAGTTATAGAGGCTTATTTTGACAAAAACGACACACCTGCGTACAAAAGGCTTGCAGATTTGCTAATAGAGGTGTATAAAAACGAGCCGAGAGACATGCCTTTTAGCGCACCTTTTAAGCAAAAATTTAACTTGCTTAAATTTATTGCACTTGTGGGTGTGCATGCAATGTATGCACTTAAATTGCATCCAAATAAATTCCGGCGCATATGCCCACACTTTGCCGATTTTGCCGGCAGAATTTACGGGTATATTGACAAGGCATATATTAGCAAAGAGCAAATTTGTAAGATGAATGCTAGGATTGCAAAGTTTATGTAAAAGAGCACTCTTATGATATAAATTGGTATAAAAGACTTCGTTTTCTGTGGAAATCACCTTAGTGCTCTGCCCTAAAAATCCGATTTTTTTAAAACATAGTAAAACTTTTGGCATTCGTCATAATGACGACATACCATATCTTTTTTGACACACTAAAACTGTCACTATCATTTTTTTGATAGTGACAGTTTGTTTTTTTATGGGTAATCATTATATTGTAACTGTTGACAAAGTCACCTTCACAAAAAGTGTCAGCAAAAACTCAAGTATTCTTCTTTTTAAAATACCCCGTTATCTTTTCTTTCCAGTTATCTGCTATCTCTTCATCTTCTCTAAAACTGCTTATTGCCCTGCTCATACACGCGTAATTTATCCGTGTGCCCTCGCTATCACTGCAAAAGTTTGCTGCTCGTGAGCTGTCTATGCCAAAATCTCCCGCTTGTTGAATAGCATCTATGTTCGCGCCCAAAAACAAAAACTCAAAACCGTGCTCATCTTTCACTTTTTCAATCATCTTCTTTATTTGCTCACTTCTATACTCTATGCTTGCGTTTTCAAGCCCGTCTGTTGTTATAACAAATATCACCTTGCCGGGGCGCTCGCTCTCTATTGTGTTTTTGTGTGCGTTTGTAATCTTGCTTAGTGTTTTGCCTATTGCATCAAACAGCGCCGTTGTGCCGCGCACATAGTACTCCTCACTTGTTATGGGGCGCACTCCATTTATGCTTATTCTGTCATGCAATAGCTCGTATTCATCGTCAAAAAGCACTGTTGTTATAATGGCATCGCCTTTTTCTTTCTTTTGCTTTTCTAATAGCGAGTTAAAACCACCTATTGTGTCGCTCTCAAGCCCGTTCATAGAGCCGCTTCTGTCGATAATAAATACAAGCTCTGTCAAATTTTTATTCATCGTGTTATCCTCCGTTTTTGTGTAATAAATACAGCTTACACATATAGGATAACACTTATTTTTATGCTTATGGTCGCTTTAAAAGCGACATTTTAAGCATTGCGAAAAAGTATGCCTAAAACAGCGTGTCTTGCTCAAACTCAAAAAGTGCCTCGTTTACCTCGTATATATTGTAAATTTTGTTTTTTATGAAATACTCAATAATTAAATCAAACTTACTGCTGTGCGACAGTGCATACCCACACGTTAACAGCAAATCTTCTGTTTCATCAAGTGTTAACTCAAGCGCAAAGCAAAACAATATAGCAGTAATTTTGCTTGGTTTATACTCTTTATTATTCTTAATTTTGCTAAATAGTTTTCTGTCAATATTGGCCCTTTTGTAAATGTCTGTGTCCTTAGCACCTTTCATGTCTATTAGCTTTATAAGGCGTGCTGAGAAAGTGTCGTCAATCTCGGTAAACAAATTTGACAAGAGGCGCTTTATTGGCGAAACTCTCTTTTTGCTTGCGCTTGCTTGTGCACTTTTCTGTAAAGGTGGCATCATATATTGCGGTGAATCATTGTTTTGCTCAAAATCAATTTCACTTTTGTAACTCAAATGCTCACTTTCGTTTTGCCTGTACATGTTTTTTGTGCTAAAGTCAAACTCGGGCTCGCTAAAATACCTTGTCTCAATTGCCTGTTTTCCTATGTAATTTTCGTTTATAAACAGTGCAATTGAATTTAAAAGCACTTGTGATATTGACATGCTATACCCCCTTTTTTCGGTTTTTCTGTTTGCTATGAAAAATTTACACTGCACTGCATGAATAATACATGTGTTTATTCTTGGCACGCAGGAAACCCTAGCCAAGCCGATGCAATCCGAACCCGGATTACATCGGCTTGGCTATGCCCTTTGTTAATTCTAAAACATCTAACAAGGCACTACTATGTTTTTTAAAGTTTCTCTCCCACCACAAAAATTTTAACTTGGTGGCTCTTACCTTTAAGGCTAACCTCTTTGTCAAAGGCTGTAAGCTCAAAACGTGCTTTTATCATATCTGCCGCTTGCTTTGTAACAAGTACAGTGCCTGATTTTGCAATTGCTTGAATGCGGGCGGCTGTGTTGACAGTGTCACCTATAACCGTATAATCCATGCGCTTTTGTGAGCCAAAATTGCCCACAATTGCACTGCCAAAATTTATGCCTATGCCTACACCTATTTCATGTGAATACTTTTGTTTAACATAGTCGTTAAGCTTTTGTGATTTTTCTGCAATCTCGCTTGCGGCACAAACAGCTTTGTACACAATGTCGTCTTGTTTTAGCGGTGCACCCCAAAAAGCCATGGTGCAGTCCCCCATAAATTTGTCCAGTGTACCATTTTGCGCAAAAACACATTCGCTCATAAGGCTTAAATACTTGTTTAAAATATGCGCCACTTCAGCAGGTGTTAGCGACTCTGCAAGTGAGGTAAACCCACGAATATCCGCAAAAAGCACGGCTACTTGTGTTAACTCACCGCCAATAGAAGGCTCTGTATTGCCGTTTTCTACAAGTTTAGCAACAATTTGCGGCTCTATGTACCTTTTAAAAGAATTTGTGATACGCCTTTTTTCAATTGTAGATAACAAATAATTTGCCCCAACCGAAAACAAAAAGCATATGGTTATTGAGCATAGTACATAAAAAATGTGCATAAAAACGCCAAAGTGCCACAGGGCAAGGCAAAGCGAAACCCACAATACAGCAAGTATTATAAAGCTGATTAGAGAGCTTACCATACCGCGCTTATAAAACCAAATCAAACACACAAAACTCACGGCAAAAAGCAAAATCTGCTGATATATCGCAGGTACTTCTTGCTTAAAGTTACCTGTAATAAGTGCATTTATTGCATTTGCCTGGTATTCTACACCAAACATTTTTTGAGAATGGTCAATTGCCGTTATGTATTCGTCGTTCATCTCCATTGCATAAGGGCCTATAAGCACTATTTTGCCCGCAAATATCTTGGGGTCAATTTTGCCGTCAATTAAGTCTACTATGCTATAACCGTCGTCATAAGAGCCTGGTTTTGAAGTGTACGGCAAATACCATCCACCGTTTTCATCAATGGGTGGTGTGTTAATTTTGTCGTTATCCAAATACTCCATGTACTCGCTGTAAATAGCGCCGTTAAAAGACGGGTGCGTTTCACCGTTTGGCAGCTCTACCTCCCAAATTGCGTGGCGCAAAATTCCGTCGGCATCAAACATAGCATTTGCGTGCCCTATTTTTGCAACGTTATTTAAAGCTTCTATCGGCTGTTCAATAGAAATTGCCTCAAAGCCGTCCATATAAAACGCATTGCCCTCTAGCACAAGCTCACTATCGAAATATATGTTTGAGGCTAGCACTACATTTTGCGCATTTTCAACTGCGTTTGCTAGCATTGCATCGCTCTGCTCGTTTGTTTGTGTTGTGTAAAGTGCGTCAATGCCAATTACGGCAGGTTTGTTTTCTTCGCTTTCGCACAGCTTATCTACAGCCTGTGCCATTATTTGCCTATCCCATGGCATACTGCCATATTTTTCAATGGCTCTGTTGTCCATACCTATTAAAATAATTTCACTGCTCGGTGTCTCATGGCTCAAATACACTGCATCAGACAGGCTGTTAGCCGTTTGCACAAAAAAACTAAGTGAGAAAAATACACTTATCACGGCAGCGCCAAGAAGTGAAATAATTATTTTTTTCATCACATTATGTTTTTTTATCATTTTAACCTCGAATAAATATCTTTTGCAATTTTAGTTATTGCCTACAATTAGTGCTACATCAAGTTTATAATGCTCAAGCACACTACTTCTGCTAATCGTCATCATCATCATCATCGTCGTCGTCATCATCAACCGGGGCAGGTGTAGGTGCCGGAGCTGGGGCAGGTGCAGGCGCAGGTGTTACCACCGGGGCAGGCGCCGGTGTAGGCGCCGGGGTAGCTTGTGGCGCAGCCTCAACAGCAGGTGTTGTGGCTACGCCACTTGTAGTTGTGCTTGCCTGTGTGTTGTTGCTTGTGTTTTGCGTGTTATTCTCAGAGCTTGCCTGTGTGCTGTTTGCTGCACCTGTATTTGTATTGCCACCTGTGTAATTTGTATTGTTTTGCACTAATTCTCCACTTTCACCGCTATATTCTTCTTGTAATTCCTCTTTAACGTAGTCTGGGATATCTTGTTCATAAAGCACATCAATTACAATGCTGTCGGCTGTGTCTGCTTTGTCAAAAGTTGCCGTTTGGTGCTGTAACAAAATATTTGAAGAAATTAAATTACCGCTCTCACTTATAGCGTTAATAACAACCTCACCCTCAATTAGTGCAGACGTGCTTTTCCACTCTCCGTTTTCAGACCATGTTGTCACAAAGCCCTCTGTACCTCTAATGCCCGTAATCATGTTAGAGGTGGTAACATTCATTGTCTCATCGTAATTAAGCGGCTGTGACACATTGTAATAAAGCCCACCTACCGCCAAAGTAATAAGCAAATTTTTACCGTTATTTTCAATTTGTGTCTGTGAGGTTTCATCAAGTTTTAGAGCTTTTGCATCGTCTAGGCTTATGTAAGCATAAGATGTTTCACCTGTGCTAACCTCGTAGCCACTCATTAACCTCATGCCCTCTGTTGGGGCTATGTCCTCGCCGTCCTCGTCTTTTACAAAAACCTCGCCAACTATTTTTTCAAGGCGCATTATCTTAGCATCTGCACTTGTTATGCTTTGCTCATCTGCGTTTTCTTCCAGTGGTGTTTCGCTCTCTGTGCCAAGCGGCTGTGCCTCTGCCATTGTTTCATTGCTTGCATTTATAACTCCTTGAGCGGTAAGTATTTGCATTGCCGCTAAAAAGCCCAGTGTAAAAATAATAAGCACAAAAACTACGCGCTTTGCTATTTTGTTTTTTTCCATTTTTTCCTCTAAGTCTTCTAATTCTTCAATGTTGTCCATTTGTACGTTCCTCTTTTTAATTATTTGGTTTTTCCCATGCTTTGCTCTGCATGTAAAGGCTTAAAATTTCTTTGTCCAGTTTGCCCTCGTCTGCCATGCTGTTCATTATTTTAAATGTCTTATCTATCGGTGTTTGCTTTTTATATGGTCTGTCGCTTGCATACAGCCCATCAAAAATATCAAGTATTGTCAAAATTCTAATTTCAGTGCCAAGCTCATCGCCCGTTAGCCCTTTGGGGTAGCCCTTGCCGTCCAGCAATTCATGGTGAGCACTTGCCCAAGTGGGTATAATTTTGTACTCGTATTTAAATTTCATTTTATCTAGTATTGTCTCTGTGTAATACGCATGTTTTCTGATAATTTCTCGTTCTTTCGGTGTTAATGTGCCTGCTACAATAGACAAATCCTCAATCTCGTCCGGTGTAAACCACGCGCATTTTTTGCCGCTGTCGTCTATATATATCTTCTCGCTTAGTAGCTGAACTTCGGCTATTGTTTCCTTTGGGAGATACTCTGCTGTGTTTACCTCGTTTACAAATGCTCGCACCCTTTCAACTTCGTTTATATCTTCATCAAACGGCTCACCTTTTTCAAGGCAATTTACTTTTATATGAAGCTTAATCATGTCAAGCCGTGTCATTACACGCTCGTGTTTAACACTAAGCCTTGTAGCTTTTTCCATTACTTCTAGCGGTGTTATAAGTTTTCCTATATCGTGTAGCCATATGCTCATTATAAATAGCTGCTTGTGCTCGTCTGTAAATTTTATCTGCGTGTTTTCGTTTAACCACTCAATAAACCTGCCTGCATACACCTCCATATTATTTGTGTGCGATACGTTATATGGCGTTCTTAAGTAAATAATTTCTGCAAATGTCTGTACTATGCTTTGCATAAGAGATTTTATCTCGTATGTATAGTTCATGTTAGTAAGCCTAGTTGCGGCAAAAGACGCTATTGCGCTGACAATTATCTCACTGTTTTTGCTAAAGCTTGTGAGATTGCCGCTTGTATCTTTTGCATTTATTAATTGCATAACACCTATTATTTGCCCTCTGTCGTCTTCCATTGGTATAACAAGCATGGATTTTGTTCTGTAATTCGTCAATTTATCGTAATTTTTCGGGCCTGAAAAATCAAAAAGCTCACTTTTATATACATCACTTATATTAATTTTTTTATTTTCAAGAACACTGTACGCACACACGTTAGACTTAACAAGTGAAACAGGTGGCAATATATTTTTGTCGTTTTTTCCACCTTTTTTTATGCCGAGAGATTTTGTTATCATGTATTTAAATTCCAGTGCCTTATTGTTTAAAATATAAATTGTACCTGCATCGCAATTAACAATTTCTACAGCATCATTTAAAATTTCTTTAAGTAGTTCATCGCCGTCTTTTTCCGCAGTGGCTCTGACAAAAGTTTCCATCAATTGCCTTATTCTAGATTTCAACATATGCTCACCACCTGTTCTTTTTTTGCCAAATGATAATTTTCGTTAATGCTTTTCAGCTCTTTTTCAATTTTCTCAAGATAGTCATCGGTGCTGTATGGGCTGTGATGTATTATGTAAAGTGCTTTGCAATTTGAAAGCTGCGCAAGCTCAAGTGCACTTTGCCAAGACGAATGCCCAAAACCTTTGTGTTTGTGCATATTTTCATTTGCGTACTGTCCGTCACAAATTATAATATCACTGTCCTTGCAAAAATTTGCATAACTTTCAATATTACTGCTTTCTATGCTTACATCGCCCGTATAAACCACTTTTTTACCTTTATGCTCAAGTTTAAGCATATTACAAGCACCCGGGTGCGCTGCTTGTGTAGCTGTTATTATTGCACCATTAATTTTGCAAACCGTGTTAAGCTCATGGTAAATTACGTTTGCCTTAAAGGCATCGCTGCTCACAGGCCATATAGGCGTTTTCATAAATTCATCTATCTGCTGTTTTATGCCTTGCCCATTTTTGCGCTTACCATAAATATTTATAGTTGCATTTTTATTATACATTATGTCACATGCAGCAAAACCCATTATATGGTCAAAGTGCTCATGCGTTACAAAAACATGCAAAACAGGGTTTTGCTCTTTAATATTTTGCGATATATTCATAAAACCACTGCCGGCATCAAACACAATATTCTCATTTTCTGCT
The DNA here is from genome assembly GCA_964371675.1 of uncultured Bacteroides sp. Classification (GTDB taxonomy): domain Bacteria; phylum Bacillota; class Clostridia; order Oscillospirales; family Ruminococcaceae; genus Ruthenibacterium. Next base: position 40,840 of record CAYJNL010000002.1, read on the forward strand.
TTTATTAAAATGCAAACGGTTGCACCGCCGTAAACTTTATATTCACTTGCATCTACAGGCATACTGCCTCTTGTGCCGAGAAATTTAAGCTGCAAATTTTCCAATATTTTACCCTTCCTACCAGGTAGTGTTTATAAAAAATAAAATAAGCGGGCACTACCTTAATACCCTGTTAAACCTAAAATTAAAGTTAACAGAGTACCGTACTGCTTGCTGTGTTAAATTCACAAACAGTTTGTATATATTATTATATACTATGTGTAGGGTTAATTTCTACATTTTATTAAAATTTGTTACTTTTAATAAAATCTTTTTAGTTTTTTATGTAGCAGTGGCAATGTTTGGGCTTTTAGTAAATTAATTTTTCACAAAACAAGCAACAAATGTATGGATATAGCTTGCCATTTTTGCAAAATTTGCACTGTTTTCGGTTATGGCAAGCCATGACCCTACATTTTTTGTGCAAAAGCACAAATCTATCACAGCTCATTTATTTTTATTTTTATAAAAATTTCAAATGCTATCTTTGCAGTGTTTTCGCAAATTCAAACTAACAAGTTTAAAATATATTTGTTTCACAACAAGAAAAAACGAAACACTTTTTGTTTAAATATTAATTGTGCCTTTTAGCAAAAATGCAGAATACAAAAAATACAAAAAGCAGCCACCTGTACACTTTTGCACACAATGCCTAGTCTTCATCTTCTTGCGCGCTATTTTCTACAACAAACTCTTCATCCTCATATGGCATACTTGTCACAGGCTCAAGGTCTTCCTCTGAGGGTTCATCATCAGGTATTTGTGCGCCAAAATCTTCTCTCATTAACTCAAGCGTTTGCTCGTTTAGCTCAAACCTTTGCATGTTTGCCGCCCATTCCCCCGGCAATGCTTTTGCATAATATGTGGGCTGTTGTTTATCAAGAAATTCCAGCGTGCGCTCATAGCTAAAAAGTTTAGTTGCACTAATGTTTGTGGCTACGCTTTTGCCCATTTGCCCAATTGCCGCAGGTATTATCTCGCTCAACCTGCCGTGCCCTGCCGCCAAAAATGCAGAGTATGCAAGCGAGCGTATCTCGTGCTCGCTTTCTTTCTCCAGCTCCTCGCTTGATAAAATTTGCGACAAAATCAGCGGTGATACTGTATATCTCATAGTATCTGTATTTATAAAACCCATACCGGATAAAAAATCTTTATCAACATAATTATCAAGCATTAAAGTTATATTGCCAAAAACTTGCGCCTGTGTCCAAAGCACGTCAGGCGATACAAATATATAATCTTTTATCTCAACTCCAAGCGTCTCGCTAAGCGCTGCCGCCGCCTGTGACGGCCCTGCCGACACCACTGCTTCTTGTAGTGTTATTGCTTTTCCGCCCGAGAGCACAACTGTTTGCGGTGGCATTGAAGTTACCGCAATTGTGTTATTTACCGCATTAAATTGTATTATTGTGTAGCTACTTGCGTTTGCGGCAATTGAGTCGCCCACCATTAAAAGCATTGTTTGTGTATCGCTGGGCATAGGGTTTGTAACAAGCACACCGCTTTGGCTTTCTGTAACTGTTTGCGGTGTATTTGGTGCTTTTACTGCACCACTAAACGCATAAACAAGCAAATATATAGGTAAAAACACGGCTATTGTGCATAAAAAAGATATTATAAAAACTTTTATTTTTGTCATTACATAAAGCCTCACTTTCTGTGTATAGCCTTGACATAAATGTGGAATGCTATACAAAAGGAGGTTTTTAAATGAAAAACATTAACGAAAATTTATCAAAAAACAGCAAAAACATGCCTAATTTTATCCCGCCCGTAATCCCCTCAACAACAGGCTTGCCCGTGCCCATATTATCAAGTGCACCTGTGCAAAAAAACGAAACAGGGCTTAATAACCCTATTGTGCGCAGTATTGTTGAGCAAAAACCAAGTGAGAGCGACCCCACCGGTAGCTACACAGGAAACAGCATATATGCAAACGAGACACCCCAGCAAGACGCAGATGATTTATAGGTGGTGAACTTATGATATTACGCTCAATTTTAGCATACGCAAATGGTATATTTTCTTAAGTAAAGTTTATTAAATTGCACTAATGTCACTGCTGTTATTTTTAAGGCAATATTAAAAATGCACTAAGCAATTAAATGATGTTAATAAACAAACATAAATACCCCTTATTTTTCATATTAATGCATTATGACAAATAAGGGGTATGCCCACAAACGGAGCCGTTGACAAGCAAAGAGTTTACAAAACCAAAGCAAAATTTTTGCCTATTATATTTGAGACAAAAAGACGGCAATACTGTGTATATTGCTTGCACTTTGTAAAATATAACGGCATTTAGTAATGCTTTTGTAAAGGTGATTTTGGGGCACCTCTATAAGAGGGGGATTTCATGAAAGGCTTACCTGAAGAGCGAGCAGTGGAGTGTGCTGAGTATATAATACAAACAGGTGCAACTGTAAGGGAGACTGCAAAAGTTTTTAAAATTAGTAAAAGTACTGTACATAAAGATGTAACACACAGGTTAAAAGCAGTAAACAAAAGCCTGTATGAAAGTGTACGCAAAGTGCTAAACCAAAATAAGCAAGAGCGCCATTTGCGTGGTGGTATAGCAACACGCAAAAAATATCACCCTGAATAGCAATTTTGTAAGGTTGAAAATTTTGCCAAATACTGTTTTTGGGCTACGGGCTAAAAATGTATAATACTGTGATATGCTCAACATATATTAATGTTTTACTTAAAACAAATTTCAATAATACAACTTTTTTAAATAAAAAACAACAAAACAAAGCAAATTAAACATAGGCTTTGCTAGCCACAATTCAAACATTTTTATAACCGGTACACCCTTTTGAAGCTACCCCAAAAGTAGCCTTTACAAAAAGCATTGCTAAAGGAGGTGTTGACAAAGTCGCCTTCACAAAAAGCGTCGGCAAAATTCCCGTCATATTTCACAAAAATGCTCATTAATACACACAGTATTGCTTGCGCTTTTTGTATCATCTGACAAAAATTTTGCTCTAGTTTTTGCAAAGTCTTTGTTTGGGGGCAGCTCCTAAATTTCTGTCATATTTCACAAAATGCTGGTTAAACACATAGTTTCGCCTGTGTTTTTTGCTTCGTTTTATGGTTGGCAAATTTTGCTCTAGCTTTTGCAAAATCTTTGTTTTGGGGTAGCTCTATTTTCGGTGCCGTTTTTTTATACCCAATGCTTCATAATTAAATGTTAATATCGGCACATATTGCAGTTGCTCTTCTACTGCAAGCATTATTAAATAAACTCAACATCAATTAAAAGTGCTATAAACCTCCACTTTAGATTTGACAAAATTCAGCAATATATTATAATATTATCAGGATATTACACATATTTATAAAAGGGAGAAAATCATATGGCAAATTGTAGCAAATGTGGTTTTGAATTAAAACCATCTGCAAAGTTTTGCGAAACTTGCGGCGCACGCGTTGGTGCACCGTCACAAAACACACAAGATAGTGCGCCAAGTTTAAACAATATTAAAAGCGAGCAAACTTACAACACCTATCAACAGCAAAATAGTGCGATAGTCCCACCTGTAAACCAAGGGCAGTACACAGCGCAAGGTGTGCAGAATACAAATAATCAAAACACAAATTACCAGCCATACACTGCTCAAGGTACAGCACCGCTTTGGGGACAAAATATGCAAAACCAAGCACCGCCAAGTCAAGGGCAACAAAGTGCTCCGTATCAAGGCTATGCACCGCAAGGGCAAACACCTCAACAAAATTACAACACTCAAGGCACAATGCCACACAATCAATACGGCGCACCACAACAAGGCTACGTAGGGCAACCCCAACAATACGGCACACAGCCATCACAAGCACAGCAAACCACACCATACCAAGGGCAAACAGCAAACGGGCAATATATGCCACCACAGGCAAGCCAGCAGTACGCCTCGCCACCGCTTTGGCAGCAGAGCTTGCAAAATGGGCAGCAAAATAGTGCGTATAGCGGTGTTAATTACACAAGCAATGCACAAACACAAAATAATCCTGGCACAAATAAATCTTCTAAAAATGGGGTTATTGTAATTGCAATTATAGGTGCAATTATACTTGCAAGTATCATAGGTGCAATGCTTTTAGACAGCGGCGACAGTGACACTTCTATTACACCCGATATTCCAGAAAACTTCAATGATTTGTTTGAAAATCCACAGAGTGCAGATGATAATTTTTCATCGCCTGAATATGGCGAAGAGACTACAATCCCCTTGGAAGAGCTTACAAACCCGTCACAATTTTATGGCACTTTGTATATAACAAATTATAACGGCTATGACTCCTCTTTTGCCGGTGAGCACGAGGCATGGGGCCGCATAGATACAGATGTAAACGGAACACCTTACTTTGAGTTATTCACCGGTGGCCCGAATGAGGACCCGGATTCTTACGTTTTCATGTCATTTTATATTGAGCTTGAAACCTACACGTTCTACCCTATAGTTGATGACGATGCGTGGATACACAACGCGTCTTTACGTGAGGAGGACAGCACATGGTACACCCCAACAATAGAAAACGGCAAATTAACAGCTATATATGAATATGATGATGGCGATGAGAGCTTTACAGCTGAATACGAATTAAGCCAAATAGACGAATACGCCATTACAACCACACCGCCACAAGAAACGGAAAATAATACAGAGAGCTCATCCTCGGCGGTTGCAAGTTTTACCACAGAGGAGCTTGCGGCAATTAACGAAAAGTTTACCGACGAAGTACCGTTTGACGTGTGGAGAAACGAGACAACATATGATGATATACTTGTGTACACAAACGGTGTTGAAGGCGAGATTATTTACGACGAAAACGGCGAGTATGAGCACCACCGCTGGAGCGCAACAAACAGCGATACAGCACACTTTTTTGTTGCTTTCGCAGACCACGACACACTAGTTGGTATAGAGCAGTACGGCTACACTTATTTTTAAAGCCTTATTTATGTAACTTTGGCTTGCTAGCAAAATTAAGTTTAATTTAGAAATTTATGCTATTTTTGCTCACGGCAAGCCGTAAGCCACAAAGTGTTTTGCAATATGTATTTAATGCGACACCCCCCCCTATTTTATATTACCTTTATATCGCATTATTGTATGCGCAAAAAATAAGCTGACACATGAAGTGTCAGCTTATTTTTATAAGTAACTTTATAATGATAGCCCTTCATTTAATAAAAATTTTAACACACACCAATTTACAATACCACCACTATGGCATGGGTTGAGTATTAATATCAAACGATACGCTTGAATTATAAGTGTTTTCCATACCAATTATTTTCACACTTGCCGGTGGCGCACTGCCGTAGTCAACAGTAAAGCTAATTTCTCCATTTACATCTGTTATTGCTGTGCCTGTGTAGTTAAAGGTTGTAGGGTCTTGCACAATGTTTGAAAGGCCTGTTATGTCTGTTTCTAAAACTACACTATCAAGTTCAAATTCAACAGTAACGCCTGCTTGTGCAATGCCAAGTTTATATGTTACATCATAAATTTTACTAATGCTAAACGGGTCGCTAGTATTTAATGTAGCACTAAATTGTGGCTGTATTACCGTCAATTTAGCATTGTTACTTTTAGCTGTTGCTCCAAATATGCTTGTAAGCTCACAGTAGTATTCATAAATGCCTACACTTGTTTCACGTGGGGCAAAGCTTGAGCTATTAGCACCTTGAATAGGCTGTGCAGTACCGTCTGCAGCTACTTTATACCACTGGTAACTTAAATAACCTATGCCACCATAGCTTTCTGCCGACACTGTAAACGCAGGCCATGTGGTGCTGTTTATCCAAACAACGCCATCTTTTGGCTGGCTTGTAATGGTAATGGTTGGAGTTGGTGTTGGGGTTGGTGTTGGTGTTGGTGTTGGGGTTGGTGTTGGAGTTGGTGTTGGGGTTGGGGTTGGCGTAGGTGTTGGTGTAGGTGTTGGGGTAGGAGTTGGCGTTGGGATTGGGATAGGTATGGGTGTAAAACCGCTTGAAACCATAACATTTACAATATTGCTTGTGCGCGTATTTACTGTGTTTGCATAAGTGTCGCTTACAACGCAGTAGTAATATTGGTTAGAGGCATTAGCTGTGTTAATGCTAAAGCTTGGGCTTGTTGCGCCTTGCAATGCAACTGCATTTTGTGTGGAGTTTGTAACACTTGTGTACCACTGATATTTCAGCGCACTGCCGCTTGTTGTACTTGCCGCAACGCTTAAAGTTGCAGTGCTGTATTTTGTATATGAACCTCCGACAGGTTGCTGTGTTATTACAAAGCCGTACGTGGCGCCGCTCGAGTTGCTGCTGGAACTGCTGCTACTGCTGCTACTGCTGCTACTGCTGCTACTACTACTACTGCTGCTACTGCTACTGCTACTGCTGCTGCTACTGCTACTGCTACTACTACTGTCGTCCTCGTCCTCTTGCTCGTTCGGGTCAACAACGGTCACGGCAATCATCGGGGAGAAGATAACGCTCTGTCCCTGTGATTCCTCAGATGCGCCGGTAAGCCCAGATAGCCAACTCTCTGTTTTGAAAGTGTAGGTGAGTTCGAGATAATAGTAAGTCGTCCCGACGGTGTCCGTACTCGGGGTTAAGGAAATTTCTGTAGGTGAATTGTTCGGGAAAGATGGGTACCCTCCACCGTAACGAGTAGGCAACAGATAATAACCATCGTCATCGTTCATCTCATTTTTATCAGAAGTGCGCCAATCAGCTTTTGTGATACCATTCGTCTCACCGAAATCCACCGTCACCGTAGCGGTCAATGGCTCGGCAACCTCACCCAATTCATATGTCACATTCTCAGGCATTACAAAAGAATAAGGACCCAGAGCCTTCACACAAGACGTAAGTGTAAACGCCACGGCAACTAGCACCGACATAAGCAGTGCAAGTTTAACTTTTGTTAATTTAGTGGCACTGTTTTGACCGCCGTTTCCTCTCTGTTTTATATTTTTTTCTTGTTTTACCTGCATATGTGTTTCCTCCAAAAAATAATTATGTGCATGAATATATAAAATTGTATCACAATTTAATAATATTTGCTAGTTATTTTCTTCAAAGTGTGTTTTTATAAATTTTGCCACGCTGTTTTCGGTGTTTGCGCCTATTACCTGTGTTACTGTCTCTTTAACCTCTCTTACTGCATTCTCGGGTGCATAGCTTTCATCTGCAACGGAAAGTAGCGGTAAATCGTTAATATTATCACCAAAAGCCACAACTTTATCTGCGCCGCAAAACTCTTTTAGCATATCAAGTGCGGAGTTTTTTGTACAGTTTTCGTGATATATTTCAAGCATGTAGCCCTCACCGTATTCATAAGGGTAAAAGTAGCATCTAATTCCGTCTACTTTGTTTATTTTGTCGTAGTAGCAGCGTGCTTTTTCAAGGTCTTGCACGCAGATTAAAAACATTACAACATCAATGTCTTTTAGTGTTTCAGTAAAATTTTCTGTTTTTACAAATTTTTTATACGGTGTTGACATGCGCGGTATTGCAAATTGTTGTTCCAGTTTATTTTCCAAGTTTTTGTAGTAGACTATAAGCCTTGAGTCTTTTACTGTATAAGCCAAGGCATTTTTGCCTGATTCTTCCAAAGCTTTGCATATTTGAGTTACGGAGTTTTGGGCAAGGTTTGTTGTTTTTAGTATTTTTTTCTGCTCTACGTCGTAGAGGATTGCGCCTGTCATTAAAATGGCAGGTATTTTTACCGGGATGTCTTTTAGCAAGTCTACAACAGTTGCAGGGCTGCGCGCTGTTGCTACTGTGAAAAGCAAGCCTTTGTTTATTAGCGATTGCAGAATTTCTTTGCCCTCTTGTGGTATCTGCGCATTTTCATCAAGCAAAGTACCGTCAAGGTCTGTAATGTATAATGTAGACATAGCTCCCCTTTCCGCTTTTTTGAAAAAAAGCTTGGCAAAAAACTTTCATCGTGTTGGCTTTTTTTCAAAAAGCCAACACATGGTTTTTGTGGTTTTTTTATTTATATTTTGCGTAGCAAAATATAAATTGGCATGTGCGTAGCACCGCCATAAAATAAATTATAAATATTCCGTACAGGATATGAGGATTATTTATATTTTGCGTAGCAAAATATAAATTGGCATGTGCATAGCACCGCCATGAAATAAATTATAAATAACCCTTTCAGTATTAAAGGGTTGTTTATATAAAATGTATTAAATCTTTACATCAAACCTTAAACCCCATATCACATCGAGAAAATTTTCTTTGCAGTTTGGTTTGTAACTTCAAGTACTTTTTCTGTGCTGATGCTCTTGATATCTGCAATTTTTTGTGCCACGTGTATTAGCATTGCGCTGTTGCACTCCTTACCCCTAAATGGCGCAGGTGCAAGGTATGGGCAATCTGTTTCAATTACCATGCTTTCCAGTGGTAATGCCGCAACACATTCTTGCAGTTTTTTTGCATTGTTAAACGTAACAACACCGCCCACGCCTATATAAATGCCTTGTTTTACTATCCACTGCGCATCTTGTTCACTTCCGGAGTAGCAATGCAGTATGCCAAACGGTTTGTACTCTTTTAAAATCTCATACATTTTAGCGTGGGCTTCCCTGTCGTGCATTAAAACAGGTTTATTGTGTTTTTTTGCAAGCTCCAAATGCGCTACAAACATCTCCTCTTGCTCTTTTTTCGGCACCGGCCAGTGATAATCAAGCCCACACTCCCCAACTGCCACAACTTTTGGATTGTTTAACAGCTTTTCTATGTCTGCAAGTTCACTTCGCCAGTCGCCCTTATACTTATATGTTGTAGAGGCGTATTTTTCTATCAAACTCTCGGGGTGTATGCCCACCGCCACGCGCATGAAGTCATATTTATTTGCAAGCTCAATGCACTCCAGTGCGTTGTCGTAGCACACGGCGCAGTCCACAACATTAACCACGTTTTGCCCCGTTAAACCGCCAAGAACCTCATGCACATGGCCTTTAAATTTGTGTGAGGTATAGTGCGAATGTGTGTCAAAAATCATACCTCTTACCCCAGTATACTGCCCGGTTTTACGCTCTCGGGGAATGTTACAACGTTTAAATTGCCGTCGCTACCCTCTGCCGAAAGCACCATGCCCTCGCTCACGTATTTGCCGCCAAGCATTGCGCGCGGCTTTAGATTTGCCACTATTGCAACGTGCTTGCCAACAAGCATTTCGGGTGTATACCACTTTGCTATGCCCGATAATATTGTGCGCTCTTTCTCGCCGTCAAACAGGCGTAAGTTGAGCAGTTTTTTGCTTTTTTCCACCGCTGTACAGTCAATAACCTTTGCAACCCTCATCTCTATTTTTGCAAAGTCGTCAAACTCAATTTCGGGTAGGTGCTCTTGCTCTTCGCCGTTTAGTGGCTCTTCTTTTTGCGTTTTTTCCTGCGGCTGTGCTGCTTGTTGCTGTGCACTTAGCTCCTCAAGCTCCTTTTGCACATCTATACGTGGGAATAGTACTTCGCCTTTCTGTACAGTAAAATCACTTGGCATACCGCCAAATTCTTTTAGCGTTTCCATAGTATAACCCTCTAGATTAATGCCAAGTTGGCTTGCCAAAGCAGGTGCTGTGTTTGGCAAAAACGGCTGTATTAAAACAGCGGTATAGCGCAAAACTTCGCACAAATTGTACAGCACCTCTTTTAGGCGCTCTTTTGTGTCCTCGTTCTTTGCAAGCGCCCACGGCATTGTCTCATCAATATATTTATTTGCACGCTGTATGCCTTTAAAAATTTCTTGCAACGCTTGTGGGCACAGTAAATTATCCATGTGCTGTGTAACTTTTTCAGGCATTTGCTCGAAAAGTGTTATAAGGTCATTGTCAAGTTTTGCATTTTCATTGTCTGCGCCCTCTTTAGCCGCTTTTATGTGGCTTTTGTCGCATTTTAAGTTGCCGTCAAAATATTTTATAACCATAGCTACGCTACGGCTCAATAGGTTACCCAAATCGTTAGCTAAATCAGAGTTTATGCGGTTAATTAGTGCCTCGTTTGAGAACACGCCGTCATTGCCGAACGGTATGTCGCGCAATAAAAAATAGCGTATGGCATCAACGCCGTATCTGTCGCACAAAATAACAGGGTCAATAACATTGCCCTTGCTCTTGCTCATTTTTCCGCCGTCAAGTAGCACCCAGCCGTGCCCAAACACCCTGCTAGGTAGTGGCTGGTCAAGCGCCATGAGCAGTGCAGGCCAAATTATTGTGTGAAAACGCAATATTTCCTTACCCACCACGTGCAAATCAGCAGGCCAGTATTTGTCATAGTCATTGTAGGCATCGTTTTTGTAGCCAAGTGCCGTTATGTAGTTTGACAAAGCGTCAATCCAAACATAAACAGTGTGGTTTTCGTCAAAATCCACCGGTATGCCCCATTTTACGCTTGTGCGAGACACGCAAGTGTCTTGCAAGCCTTGGTTTATAAAGGCAATCATCTCGTTTTTTCTTGTCTCCGGCTGTATAAACTCGGGTTTTTCTTTGTATAAATTTAACAGTGCTTCGGCATATTTGCTTGTTTTGAAAAAGTATGCCTCCTCGCTTGCCTCATAAACACTGCCGCCGCAATCAGGGCATTTGCCGTCTGCAAGCTGGCTCTCTGTCCAAAAGCTTTCACATGGTTTGCAGTAGTGCCCTGTGTAGCTGTCTTTGTAAATGTCGCCCTTGTCGTACAGCTCTTTAAATATTTTTTGCACAGATTCCACGTGATATTCGTCTGTTGTACGAATAAATCTGTCGTTTGCAATATTTAGCAGTTGCCACAGTTTTTTTATGCCGTCTACAATTTCGTCTACATATTGTTTCGGTGTAACGCCTTTTTCCTGTGCTTTGTCCTGTATTTTTTGCCCGTGCTCATCTGTGCCGGTAAGGTACATTACATCAAAGCCTTGCATACGTTTAAAACGCGATATAGCATCGCAAATTACAGTTGTGTAGCTGTGCCCGATGTGCAATTTATCGCTTGGGTAATATATTGGTGTTGTTATATAATATGGTTTTTTGTTTTGCATTTTTTTAATCTCCGTTCTGTTTTTGCGTTTTGCTGTGTTCGTGTCAAAACACGCTAATTTTTATTTTGCTTTTCATCAATAAAAAAGCGTTTATACCACACTAGGAAAGTGAACACCGTCCAAATTTTGCGCTGATTATCAGCCTTTTCTGTATAGTGGTCGTCCAGCAATTTCAATATTGCCGCTTTGTCAAAGAAAATTTCTGCGTAGTCTGTATCGAAGTATGATTTAACCACGTTGTAATATTTTTGTTCCCTAAGCCAAAAACGTATTGGCACAGGGAAGCCTTTTTTAGGCCTGTTTGCCCACTCGTCGGGCAGGCTTTTGTTAGCCGCCGTGCGCATAACAATTTTAGTATCTGTGCCGTTTATTCTGTAATCAACAGGCACTGTTGTTGCAAATTCCATAACTTTTTTGTCAAGGAACGGCACGCGGAGCTCCAAACTGTGCGCCATGCACATTTTGTCGGCTTTTAGCAAAATGTCGCCCGGTAGCCACATATTCATGTCAAGATACTGCTTTTTTGTAACCTCGTCTTTGTCTTTAACTCTGTCATAAAACGGTTTTGCAAGCTGTTTTGCCGTTTTGCCGTTTTTATACTCGGGTTTTAAAATGCTAAGTGCCTCTTTTTCGGGGAACACCATAGCTTGCCCCACAAAGTAATTTTCTGGGGTTTCGGAGCATTTTACAAGGAAGTTTTTGCCCTTGAAATACGGCATTTTTTCAGCCACATTTCCTGCAAAGCGCCTTAGAGGCAGTGGCACGTTTTTCTTAAATTTCTTTGTAACAGGTGTGTCTGCATACCACTCATAGCCCGCAAAAATCTCATCTGCACCCTCACCCGAGAGCACAACGGTTACGTGTTCTCTTGCCATTTGCGCAAGAAAATAAAGCGGCACACTGGACGGGTTAGACTGCGGCTCGTCCATGTGGTACTGTATGTCTGCAAACTTGTCAAAGCACTCCTCGGCATTTATGAGCTTTTTGTGGTTTTCAATGCCCAAAATATCCGACAGCTCTTTTGCATAGTTTGTCTCGTTAAATTTGTGGTAGTCAAAGCCTACGCTAAACGTTTTATCGGGCATTTGACAGGCGGCTATATAGCTTGAGTCTACACCGCCCGATAAAAACGAGGCAACTTTAACGTCTGCAATTCTGTGTGAGCTAACGCTCTCTCTAACTGTCTCGTCAAGTGTTTCAACGCAGTTTTCAAAACTTTGCTCTTTCTCGTCAAAAACACAGTCCCAGTAGCGCTCTGTCTTCATCTCGCCGTTTTCGTATGTGAAAAAGTGCGCAGCAGGCAATTTGTAAACACCTTTAAAAAATGTCTCTTCCGTTGCCGAGTATTGCAGTGTTAAATACGGGCGCAGAGCGTTTTTGTTAACCTCTTTTTCAAAACTTGGGTGCTCCAAAAAGCTTTTAATCTCACTGCCAAAAATCATCTCACCGTCATTTTTGCACTTGTAGTAATAAAACGGCTTGATGCCAAAAATATCACGTGCACCGAACATTTTTTTCGCAGTTTTGTCCCAAATAACAAAGCTGAACATTCCGCGCAATTTGTAAATTAGCTGTATGCCGTACTCCTCATAGCCGTGTATAAGCACCTCTGTGTCAGCTCCGCAGTGGAAAGTGTGCCCCTTGTTTTCTAGCTCTTCGCGCAGCTGCATAAAGTTGTAAATCTCACCGTTGAACACAACAATTGTATTGCCGTCTTCGCTAATCATGGGCTGTGCACCTGCCTCGGTGAGGTCAAGTATTGAAAGGCGCCTAAACCCTAGCGCTATATTATCATCTACATAAGAACTGCCCATATCAGGCCCCCTGTGGACAATTCTGCTCATCATATTTTCAATTATTTGTTTTTTATCTCCGACTTTCTTCGTAAAGCCGACAAATCCACACATATATATCTCCGTTCGTTTATTTTATAATTTTTTCACCCGTACTTTTTAAACTTTTTAAAGTACCTTTGCATGTGTATAATGTAGTAAAGTAGCCTTTTTGGGTTTGCCATAAGGTCATGCTTATAACCAAGGCTTGTACTGTGCTCACCGCTCTTTTTCAACATTTTTGCCTTTTCAACAAACTGTTTGTCCTTAACGTAATTAAACACAACACCATCGGGCACACTGCGCCAGTAGTGTGCTTTTTTACACACTGCGCACTCGCCCAAATCCTCGTTTAAAACCCTGTCTCTAACAATAAATTGCGCTATGTTAAAGCCCGATCCCGTCACGTAATAATTGCTTCTTCCCTGCCTTAAATTAATTTCAAACACACGGTATGTGTTATCTCTTGTGTCAAACTTTATGTCAAAGTTTGCATAACCTGTGTAGTTAATCTTTTCAAGGAATAACTTAATGTTTGTCATAATTTGCTCATTATATTCCGTAATTATTGCCGCATGGTTGCCTATTGCCTTTGGTGTGTGTTCTTCAAGCCCCACATGCCCAAGGCACATCATCTTTGCCGTTGCATTTTTGTCGCAATACACTGTCAAAACACGCATAAAGCTGTCATCGCCCGGTATGCAGTCTTGTATAAGCATCTTATCATCGTAGCCGGAGTTGTAAACCTGCTTTAAAATATCGCATACCTGCGCTGAATTTTCAGCAATGTATACCTTTTTCATGTTATCGAAAGGAAATTTCCAGTACCTTATACTGCTTGATGGCTTTACTATTACAGGGTATTTAAACCCTAGTTTTTCCTCTGTTAATTCTTCTGCGCCCACGGGTGCGCTCACACTCTTTGTGTCAGGGTATAAAATGCCATATTCGTCACACATCTCATAAAAATCTGCCTTGCTCAGCAGTTTGTCGCGCAATTCAAAATCAATATAAGGTGCAATGCAATTTTGGGGCAAGTCGTTTTTAATATCTATAAGCAAACTTGCATAGTCATCTGTACAGCCAAGCACAACACAAGTGGCGTCTTTATTATCATTCGCAAACTGTGTAACTATGCTTTTAAGCATTTTTGCATTATCTATATCGGGCACTGCTGTAAAATTCAATATTTTGCTGTACATGGTTTCGCCCATTGCCCAGCGCCCAAACACGTTAGATTTTACACCATATGCCTCATGAAAAGCCCTAGCCACAGAGTAGCAATTCATGTCTGCCCCAATAAGCACGGGCATGATTTTTTTGTTTTCAGCCATGCAAGCCACACTCCTAAACGTATATTAAATTTAATTCATCGCTAAATCGTTTAATTTTGTATTAACAAAAATATATGTGTAATTACATATATATTTACTATACTATTATTAGCAAAAAAAAGCAAATATTTTAACACATAATATGGCTAATTTTTATGTTTTTATAGGTAAGTTTTAAGTTTGTGTAAGTTTAAAAAGCGTGATGTTCTCATTTTTTTATACAAAAAAAACAAAAAATGTTTATTTAGTATGCTAAAGTGCTAAAATTTTTAATATATTTTTTACAATTTATCCTTGAAAATTGTTGCATAAAGTATTATAATATTATAGGTGAAAGTTATTAATAAAAATGGAAAACAAAAAGGGGAAGTATTATGATTAAAAATGAGTATTTGAGCAAAGTTTACGATGACGTTTGCAAAAGAAATGCAAGCGAGCCTGAGTTTTTGCAGGCTGTTAAAGAGGTTTTAGAGAGCCTTGAAGTAGTTGTTGAAAAAAGACCTGAAATTGTTAAAAGTGGTGTTATTGAGCGCATGGTTGAGCCTGAGCGTTTAATTCATTTCCGTGTTTCATGGGTAGATGATAATGGCAACGTACAAGTTAACCGCGGTTTCCGTGTACAATTTAACTCAGCAATTGGCCCATACAAAGGCGGTTTGCGTTTCCACCCAAGTGTTTGCGCAAGTGTTGTTAAATTCCTTGGTTTTGAGCAAATTTTCAAAAACAGCCTTACAGGACTACCAATGGGCGGCGGTAAAGGCGGCTCTGACTTTGACCCTAAAGGCAAATCAGATGCAGAAGTTATGCGTTTTTGCCAAAGCTTTATGACAGAGCTTTCAAAACACATTGGTCAATTTACAGACGTACCTGCAGGTGACATCGGTGTTGGCGGACGTGAAATCGGCTTTATGTTTGGTCAATACAAACGTCTTCGCAACGAAGTTACAGGCGTTTTAACAGGTAAAGGTTTATCATACGGCGGTAGCCTTGTGCGCCCTGAGGCAACAGGTTACGGCTTGTGCTACTTTACACAAGAGGCACTTAATAAAATGAAAAACGACAGCTTTGCAGGCAAAACTGTTGTTATTTCCGGTAGCGGTAATGTAGCTATTTTTGCAACTGAAAAAGCAACACAACTTGGCGCAAAAGTTGTTGCCCTTTCTGATTCAGGCGGATACATCTACGACAAAGACGGCGTTAACCTTGACCTTGTTAAAGACATTAAACTTAACCGCCGTGCACGCATTAGCGAGTATGCTAAAGAAGTACCAACAGCAACATATACAGAGGGTTGCAGCGGTATCTGGAGCATTCCTTGTGACATTGCACTACCAAGTGCAACACAAAATGAGATTGATGAAGAGAGTGCAAAAACACTTGTTAAAAACGGCGTAGTTGCTGTTTGCGAGGGCGCTAACATGCCAAGCACACCTGAGGCTGTTGAAGTATTCCTTAAAAACAACGTGCTTTATGGCCCTGCTAAAGCTGCTAACGCCGGTGGCGTTGCAACATCAGGCCTTGAGATGAGCCAAAACTCACTTCGTCTATCATGGACATTTGAAGAAGTTGACGAGCGCCTACAAAACATCATGAAAGGCATTTTCGAGAGCTCTTTCGAGGCATCAAAAGAGTGCGGTGTTGAGGGCAACCTAATGGTTGGCGCAAACGTTGCAGGTTTCTTGAAAGTTGCAGATGCTATGATGCAACAAGGTGTAGCTTACTAATTTAAAGCGCACAATTAAAAAATTTTTTTAATATTTTGTGATTGTGACGTAATTGTTACTTTACACCAAAATTTGTAGATAGCAGATGATTTCTGCGTTTTCGGGCGCCCACACAGGGGCGCCCCTACATTTTTTATCAGATATTGTATTTTATCCAATTTCGACACAGTCACATTACTTAGAGTATTGACAAAAGGAGCAATAATTATGATTAAAACAATTGAGACAAGCAATGCGCCAAGTGCAATAGGGCCATACTCACAAGGCAAAATTTTTGGCAATATTGTTTTTACCTCGGGGCAAGTGCCGCTTGACCCAAAAACAGGCGAAGTTGTGGGCGAGGACATTACAGCGCAGACAGAGCTTGTTATGAACAATATAAAAGCAGTGCTTGAGGCAGGTGGTTCTTGCCTTGAGAACGTAATAAAAACAACATGCTTTTTAAGCGATATGGGCGATTTTGCCGCATTTAATGAAGTGTACGCAAAATATATGACAAGCAAACCGGCAAGGAGCTGTGTTGCCGTAAAAACTTTGCCAAGAAACGTGCTTTGCGAAGTTGAGGCAATTGCAGAGGTAAAATAAACCTTGTAAAAAAGATATCAGCGTGTCAAAAAAGTATAGCGTTTCGTCATAATGACGAATAGTAAAAGTTTTACTAAATTTTTTACAAAAAATTTCGGGGTCTTGGGGCAGCGCTGAAGGTGTTTTACGCAGAAAACTCAACCTTTTGCCTACAAAGAGAATTTTTTGATAATGGTGCTATCGACAAAACAAATAGGTAAAATCTTCCTATTTGTGATTAAGAATAAAAAATAAAGCCAACAATGTTTTTACACTTAAATGTAGAAACGGAGTTGCTTTTTTTATGAAAAAAATAGAGCTTGCAATATTAACAGGGCTTGTACTTGCCATATTTTTAACACAGTTTACAGCATTTGCAAACAGTTGCAATACAGTGCGCGAGGACACACTGCGCCTACATGTGCTTGCAAACTCAAACAGTGAAAACGACCAAAACCTAAAGCTTGCCGTTCGTGACGAGTTGCTTTTAAAATACGGCGACTGCTTTGCAAACTCAACCTCCCTAGAAGATGCAAAAAACACAGCAAGCGGCTTGCTTTACGCAATGGAGTATTCAGCGCGTGAGGTAATTAAGGCTCACGGCTATGATTACACAGTAAATATAGCCTTAGAGCGCATGTTTTTTGACAGCAAGTTCTACGAGGGCTTTACGCTACCGGCAGGCGATTACGATGCACTGCGTGTAGAAATTGGCACAGCAACAGGAGAAAACTGGTTTTGTGTGCTGTACCCCGCCCTGTGCATACCTGCCGCCACACAAGATGAGGGCATTGCTGTTTACTCTGATACACAAAAAGAGGCTGTCGAGAGCAAATTCGAGGTTAAATTTGCTGTACTTGAGTGGTTTGACGATGCTTTTTCAAATGATGATACCACTGTAATTAGCGCTGAAGTTAGCGCAAAAAACAGCAATTTACCATCAGATAAAAACCACAACACTGATGAGTCGCATTTAGAAACAGCGAAAAATTAAAACAGCAACTTAATGTAATTTTAATGCAAACTTAAATATCATATAGTTTTAACACAAAGTAAAATAAATAATTTTGCAGTATCATTCACTCTACAAATATGTACTGTGTATTTTGATTGTATATTAGTGTGGAAAAATGCAAAAATAAGCTCTCTTTACACTTTTGCCAACACTACTTGTAAAAAAAGCACAGGCAATTAATGAACACCATTATTTACCTGTGCTTTTTTCTGTAATTCAAACAAAATTCACGTTAAGTTTAAAATTTATTCTTGTAGTATATGTTGTGTTTTGCATGTAAATTTGTTATAATGTAATGTGTGTAACTAAAAGGAACTCTCCCAAAAATCGCCTTCACAAAAAACGTTGGCAAAGTTTTTATCGTATTTCATAAAAACATTTGTTAATATACTCCGTATTGCCTGCGTTTTTTGTTTTATATTATGGTTTACAAAATTTTGCTCTAGCTTTTGCAAAGTCTTTGTTTGGGCAGCTCCTAAAAAACAATGCCATAGGTTAAACTACGAAAAGGGGTGCCCATTTTGAACAGCATAACAAAAAAATGGGTGCGTGGCAGTTTGCTTTTTACACTGCTTGTTTTGTTACTTGCAGAGGGTATCTTTGTATATTTTACTTTTTCAAGTAATTATGATGCCGTTTACAACACACTTCAAACACGTATGGAAACACTTCTTGTGCAATTAAATGCAAGCGATATGCAAAATGTTGACAACCGTGGTGTTATACTGCGCCGCATGGTAGAGCAGTTTCCCGATAAAGATAAATTTGAACTTTCTCTTGTTACAAAAAACGGTAGCGTAACTGTGTCAAGCCTCGGTTATGTGTCAAAAAGTAACGCTGTACCGCAAGAAGATTTTTTCAACGCAAGAAGCACAGGTGACATTGGGCAAGCTGTTTACTCAACAGATTCTGACGAGCGCGTTATGGCAATGACTATGATGTTGCCACTTAATGCGGGCGAATTTACGGCATTTCGCATGGTTACCAGCCTCACACTTGTGGATGAAAACATTTTTACATATGTTATTGTCAGCTTTATGTTTGTTTTGACTATTTTCATGTTTAGCACTTTAAGTGGCTCTTTTTTTATACGAAGCATAGTCCACCCTATTTTGGAAATTGAAAAAACCGCCTCAAAAATAGCAAAAGGCAATTTTAACATAAGGATAAAAACAGAGTACAACACAAGCGAGATGCAGCGCCTTGTTGCAACTATAAACAACATGGCAGGCGAACTCGAGACGACAGAGCGCATGAAAAACGACTTTATATCGTCTGTTTCGCATGAACTGCGCACGCCACTTACCTCTATAAAAGGCTGGGCAGAAACGCTTAGCACAGCAGACACACAGCAAAGCGAATTGCAAAGCCGTGGCCTCAAAGTAATTTACAGCGAAACTGACCGCCTTTATGACATGGTGGAGGAATTGCTTGATTTTTCACGTTTGCAAAACGGTTTAACGCTGGATTTGCACAACATAGACCTTGTGGCAGAGGTTAGCGACAGCGTTTTAACTGTCCAACAGCGCGTACATAACGGTGGCATGAGCATCTCTTACGATGAGCCCGATTTTCTTATACCGGTGTATGCAGATGCGCCGAGGCTCCGCCAAATGTTTATAAATATTCTTGATAATGCGATTAAATACTCGCAAAAAGGAGACACAATAACAATTACCGTGCACTGTGACGACAGCAAAGCTTACGTTGTAATTAAAGACGAGGGGCGCGGTATAACCCCCGAGGATTTAGAGTACGTAAAGGTAAAGTTTTTTAAAGGTAAGGGCTCTGTTAGGGGTAATGGCATTGGGCTTGCCGTGGTAGACGAAATTGCACGTGCCCACGGCGGAGAAATAGATATTGACAGCGAGTATGGCAAGGGCACTGTTGTGTCTTTATACTTGCCACTTCACAAAAAATTAAACTAAATAGCGCATTTTTTGAATGCAAAAAAAACAAAACTGCAAACAAAATAATAAATGTAAAGTGCACATATGTACAGAGTTGTTTGGTTTTTCTAAACGAAAGGATTTTTTAAATTAATGGTAAATAAACAGCAAGACAATGCCGGTTGTGCATTTAAAACAAGCGTTGGAGGGCAAGCGCTTATGGAGGGCATTATGATGCGTGGCCCCGAAAAAGTTGCCTTTGCCGTGCGCAAACCTGACGGTGAAATTCACACAGAAGTTGAGAATATCAAGCTGCGCCCCTGGCGCAAATGGGTTTTTGTGCGTGGCATTTTAACCTTTTTAGACACAATGATTGACGGCTACAAATATCTTATGAAAAGCGCAGAGCTGTCCACAAACGAAGAGGACCTTATAGGCGAGAGCAAATTTGACAAATGGATAAGTGAGAAATTTGGCGAAAAAGGCATGAATATAGTAATGGCAATAGCTGCTGTTTTGGGCGGAGGGCTTGCGCTTGTTTTGTTTATGATACTGCCCACACTACTTGTGCAATTAATTGAGCTCATTGTGCCACTCGGCGGGCTAAAAACACTTGTAGAGGGTGCTTTAAAGATAACAATTCTTGTTTCTTACATGGCGGCAGTTAGCAAACTGCCCGATATAGCGCGTGTTTTTGGCTATCACGGCGCAGAGCACAAAACAATTTCGTGCTATGAGGCAGGCGAGGAATTAACTGTTGAAAACATTCGCAAACACTCGCGTTTTCACCCACGTTGCGGTACAAGCTTTTTCCTTATTGTAATAGTTATCAGCGTTATAGTTGCAAGCGTTTTACCATGGGGCAACACACTTGTTAGAATTGCACTTAAAATAATTACACTGCCAATTGTTGTGGGCATTAGCTATGAAATAATAAAAATTTGCGGTAGATACGACAATTTTTTGACAAGAATAATCTCCGCACCGGGCATGTGGCTACAGGGCATTACAACAAACGAGCCCGAGGATTCCATGATTGAGTGCGCAATTAGCGCCATAACCCCAGTTTTACCCGAAGACAAAAAAGACGGTAGCTGGTGATGATATCGGCAGTTAAAAATTTTGACTTCGCGTGTGATTTGCGCACTGCCTACCGCTTTATAAAACGTGAATTTGATGCAAACGGCATAGAAGATGCCGCATTTGACACAGATGCTATAATAAAACATGTTACAGGCAAAGACAGGCGCTTGTACGGAGATTTTGTTTTGTCAAAACAACAGGCAGAGTGCTTGCGTGAGTGCGCGCTAAAAAGGTGCGAGAGGTACCCTTTGCAGTATATAATAGGCGAGTGGGATTTTCTCGATTTTACATTAAAAATTGGCGAGGGTGTGCTTATACCGCGGTGCGATACAGAGATAGTTTGTCAAACTGCTATTGAGTTTGCCAAAGATTTTTGCGCAAAAAACGAAGGCGCAGAGCCAAATATTGCTGATTTTTGTGCAGGTAGCGGCGCAATTGCCATAGGCATAAAAAAAAGCGTGCCCGATGCAAACGTTTCTGCTTTGGAGCTGTCCTCAAACGCACTTTTTTACCTAAATGAAAATGTCAAAACACTTGCACCGGAAATTGAGGTCATCCAAGGTGATATTTTTACATATCAAGACGATGTAGCGGACAATTTTTTTGACATAATTGTTTCTAACCCACCTTACATAACAGAGCAAGAGATGAAGCTGCTTGCACCTGAGTTGAGCTTTGAGCCAAACATGGCACTTTTTGCAGAAGACGACGGGCTATGTTTTTACAAGCATATTGCAAAAGCTTACAAAAGCAAAATTAAACACGGTGGTGCGCTAATTTTTGAGATAGGCAGTGAGCAAGCAAACAAAGTGCATGACATATTGAAAATAAACGGCTATAAAAATATTGAGATAATAAACGATTTATTTGGCAAGCAAAGGTGCGTAAAAGCTACTTTGTAGGAGCTAAAACATTTAAAAGTCGAACAAGTTTTATATTTATACAACATGGCTGCTAAAAATCAGCTTAATAACGCCGTCTTGTGCTAAATTAAAATTGGTTCAACTATAAATATTGCAAAATTTGAGTAATCCACACAAAATAACTTATGATAGACGAAAGGATTGGTTACATAAATGGCAGATAAGAAAAAAGACATACCAACACCCGAAAAAAAGAGTGGTGATGGCAAAAAAAACGCACTGGACACAGCACTGGCGCAAATTGAAAAGCAATTTGGCAAAGGCGCTGTTATGAAACTCGGTCAGCGTGTTACAATGAACATTGAGGCTATCTCAACAGGCAGTTTATCGCTTGATTTAGCACTCGGAATAGGTGGTTTGCCAAGGGGACGTGTGGTGGAAATTTACGGCCCTGAGTCCTCAGGTAAAACAACTCTTGCACTACACTGCATTGCACAGGCACAAAAAGCAGGTGGAGAGGTTGCTTTTGTGGACGTTGAGCACGCACTTGACCCTGTATATGCCAAAGCTCTCGGCGTTGATATTGACAGTTTGCTTGTCAGCCAGCCCGACACCGGTGAGCAAGCCATGGAAATTTGCGAGGCACTTGTGCGAAGCGGCGCACTTGACGCTATTGTAATTGACTCTGTTGCCGCAATGGTGCCGCGCGCTGAAATCGAGGGCGAAATGGGCGACTCTCACGTGGGCTTACAAGCAAGACTAATGAGCCAAGCACTGCGCAAACTCACAGGCGTTATTGGCAAAACAGGCACAGTGGCAATTTTTATAAACCAGCTTAGGGAAAAAGTTGGTGTTGTATACGGTAACCCCGAGGTTACTACGGGTGGACGTGCACTTAAATATTACTCCTCTGTGCGTATAGACGTGCGCCGAATTGAGGGCCTTAAAGACTCCGCAGGTGCATTTATTGGCAACAGAACAAGGGCAAAAGTTGTAAAAAACAAAGTTGCACCGCCATTTAAAGAGGCTGAATTTGACATTATGTTCGGTGCCGGTATTTCAAAAACAGGCGAGCTTTTAGACCTTGCTGTAAAACTTGGGTTTGTGCAAAAAAGCGGCGCATGGTTTAGCTATGGCGAGACAAGGCTGGGGCAAGGGCGCGATAATACTAAGGCTTATTTAGACGAGCACAAAGAGCTTTTCACAGAGCTTGAAGAAAAAGTGCGTGCAAACGCGGCAGAGCTTTACACCTTGAAAAAGGGCGAGGTTAAAAAGCGCGATGATGCGGACATTTCAAGTGAGGCAGCAGCACCTACACAAGGTGAAAGCGAGCCTGCACCGGCAGCGGCTGCCGCACCCACAAGGCGCAAAAAACCGGCTAGCATTGACATAATGGTTGAAGATGATTAACGGCAAAACCGATAATGAACTGCTCGAGTACAACAGTGCCCGAATGAAGGCTTTCGACTTTTTATCAAGGCGCACACACAGTGTGAAAGAGCTAAGAGAAAAGCTGAAACGCCACTTTGAAGAGCCTCTTATACAAGAGATTTTAGACGAGCTACTAGAAGAAAACCTCTTAGATGATGAGAAATTTGCACTTGAGAGGGCAAATTTTCTTGCACGAAAGCACAAATCTGCCATGGAGATAACGGCTGATTTGTGCGCCAAGGGCGTTGACAGGCATACAGCGCAAGACGTGATTTCACAGCTTGAAGATTACAGCGAGCAAGATGAATGCACTAAAATTATACAAAAAAGTTATATGCGCAAATTGCAAAACGGCGAGAGTCAAAAAGTTCTTGCGGCGCTAATGAGGCGTGGGTTTTCTTACCGTGTGGCAAAAAACGCACTTGAAACAGCCCTGCAAAACCCTGATGATATGTAAATTTATAACTTTCATCTGTTTTCACTCTTTATAATCTTCGCCGCTAAAACACAAAATATAAAACAAAGGCATTACACATCAATTTACACATAAGACATGAACGGAGAAAAAATGAATATATATTTTATATCGCTCGGATGTCCAAAAAACCAGGTTGATGCCGACGTGATGTGCCATTCATTAATATCCGACGGGCACACTACTACGGACAACATAGACGAGGCAGAAATAATAATTATAAACACGTGCGGTTTTATTGAAAGCGCAAAACAAGAGGCAATTGAAAATATATTAACTGCATGTGAGCACAAGGCAAGCCACAGCAACGTAAAAGTTGTTGTTACAGGCTGCCTTGCGCAGCGTTACAGTGAGGAAATTGCAAAGGAAATACCCGAGGTTGACGCTGTTGTGTCCATTGGTTGCAACGACGATATTTGCAAGATAATAAACGATTTATCGCAAGAAAATGCAAAAGCGCAAACAAGCGTTTTCACACGTGATAAGGAGCTTTTCAAATCGGGTGGCAAGAGGGTTATATCCACACCAAAACACTACGCATACCTAAAAATTGCCGACGGTTGCAACAACAACTGCCATTACTGCGCTATACCGCTTATACGCGGAAAATTGCGCAGTAGAACTATCGAAGATTTAGCTCGCGAGGCACAATTTTTAGCATCTGAGGGTGTTAAAGAGCTAATTTTAGTGGCGCAAGACGTAACGGCATTTGGCGAAGATAGAGGCAAACGAGAGATTGCACAGCTTTTAAAAGAGCTAAACCTCATTGATGGCATTGAGTGGATACGCATTTTGTACGCGTACCCCGAGCGCATTACAGACGAATTTATTGATGCAATGATAGAAAACAAAAAGGTTTTGCACTACCTTGACATGCCAATACAGCACATAAACAGCAACGTTTTAAAAACCATGAACAGGCAAGGAAACAGGCAAAATGTTGAGAGTGTTTTAAATAAATTACGTGATAAAATACCTGATATTGTGTTTAGAACAACAGTTATAGCAGGCTACCCAACAGAGACAAAGGAAAACTTTGACGAGCTTTGTGAGTTTGTAAAAGAGTTTAAATTTGACCGCCTTGGCTGTTTTGCGTACAGCGAGGAAGAGGACACTGTTGCAAAAGAAATGGAGCAACTGCCAAAGGAATTGCGCGAGCAAAGGGCAGACATAGTAATGCGCTTGCAAACACGAATTATGACACAGATGCAGAGCGAAAAAATTGGCGAGACAATGAGGGTAATTTGTGACTCTTACGACGATGAAAACGGCTTGTACATTTGCCGCTCATACGCAGATGCACCTGAGATTGACGCACAAGTTTGTGTTAAAAGCGATGATTTTTTGCCGGTAGGCGAGTTTGTTGACGTAAAAATAGAGCAGAGTGATGAGTATGACCTTTATGCAGTGAGGGTTTAGGTTCTGGAGCTGTTGACAAACAAAGACTTTGCAAAAACTAGAGCAAAATTTTTGTCAAATTAAACAAAAAGCGCAAGCAATACTGTGTGTATTAATGAGCATTTTTGTGACATATGACGTAAATTTTGCCCATTTGTCATAAAACGGGTTCGTATTACATCGGATTGGCTAGCCTGTATTACAACACTTTTCAAATTATATATTCAACGCAGAAGTACAACAGAACGGAGATTTTCAAATGAATTTGCCAAATAAATTAACACTACTGCGCATATTACTAATACCTGTATTTATGGTGTTTGCATCTATGCGCGGCAATGCACTTTTTATGTTTCTTGCGTGCCTTATTTTTTCTATCGCCAGCATAACAGATTTTCTCGACGGCTATATAGCACGCAAAAATAACCTTGTTACAGACTTTGGCAAATTTGCTGACCCTCTTGCAGACAAGCTTTTGACAACAGTTGCATTTATTTACATGATGCAAGTAGGCGCTTGCGACCCTATTGTGCTTGTAATAGTAATTGCGCGTGAATTTGCTGTGTCCGGCCTTCGCATGGTGGCGGCAGGCAGCAAAGAAAAGGTTGTTATAGCGGCAAATATTTGGGGTAAAATAAAAACAGTCTTGCAAATGCTTACAATAATTCTCTTCTACTTGTGGTATTCTTATGATTGCTTTGTAGGTGCAGCGGCAGGAAACAGCATATACACCTCACAAATAATTGGCAATGTGCTGTGCTGGGTAGTTGCCGTTGTTACAGCACTTTCGGGTGTTATATATATTTGGGATAACAAAAAGTATATAATTTCTTCTTATTAGCAAAAGCAAATTATTTTTTATGCTAATAATTGAGCAACTAAATACACATTTGAGCGCTGTGTATTCCGGAGATGTTGACAAAGTCTCCTCCACAAAAAATTAGAGCAAAGTCTTTGTTTGTCAACACTTCCATTCTTGCAACTCATATTGTTTTATACAACCGCACTAATTTTCAATTAATAAGGGCAAACAAACATTTTACAGAGGATTTTTAATATGGACAATACTTTTCTGAACGATATTTTAAGCTATGTTTTGGGCGAGTTTTCAACTACAATTGTCAATTTTCTATTAAGTTTAGTTGTTGCGCTAATTGTGCTTTTAGTTGGGCTTAAAATAGCAAGAAAAATCATAAAAAGAGTTTTCGACTCCAAGAGAATGCAGGCTAGAGATAAAAGTGTTGTATCTTTCTTGCGCAGTCTTACAACTGTTGCGCTTTATATGGGTATTGTTATAATTGTTGCATCAATTATTGGCGTACCTATGGCAACTATCTCTGCTGCAATAGCTTCTGCCGGCCTTGCTATTGGCCTTGCGCTACAAGGTGGGCTTGCTAATCTTGCAGGTGGCGTTATGATTTTGCTCTTCAAGCCTTTCAAAATAGGTGACGTTGTTTCAAACGGCACAAACGTTGGCACTGTAACTGACATTAGCCTTTTTTACACAACACTCGTTACAGCCGACAACAGAAAAATTGTAATACCTAATGGTGTTATGTCAAATTCAGCCGTCACAAACATAACAGCATTTGACACAAGGCGTGTTGACCTTGAGTTTACCATATCATACTCAAGCGACATTGTAAAAGCGCGTGAAATAATTTTAAAATGTGCAAACGCTTTGCCAAACGTGCTAAAAGACCCTGCAAGCGAAGCACCGCTTATACGCCAAGATGCAAGCGCACTTGTGCTGCAAGCGCGTATCTGGTGCAAAACTGACGATTACTGGGATGTTTTCTTTAATGTTAACGAGAGTGTAAAAAATGAGTTTGACAAAAACGGCATTGAAATTCCATTCCCACAAATGGACTTGCATTTTAACCCAAAAGTGTTGCAAAGCAAATAGGTAATAGTGGGTTTATATGTAAAACTAAATCACCCTCACGGATAAATTCCGTGAGGGTGATTTTTATTGTTCTCTAAGGTTTAATTTATTTAACTGCCATAGGTGCGATTGTTTGATTGCTATACCTTTTTATAAGTCTTGTTGTTTATAAATCCAAATAATTTTTATTTTTCAATTTAGACACTCCTTTTAGTACAAATTATCACATTAAAATTCAGTTATATTTAATGAAATATAGTCTGCTATAATTTCACAATAAATGTAATATATATTTGACATTTAGAACAATTTATATTACACTACAATTAGGAGATGATAATGTGGCAAAAAACTTGAGAATGAAATCTGCAAGAATAGCACTAGACTTAACTCAAGCAGAGTTAGCTAATATTGTAGATGTAAGTAGACAAACAATAGTTGCAATAGAGAAAGGCGAATATAATCCAACAATTAAGCTTTGCCTTGCTATATGCCGGGCATTAAACAAAACATTAAATGATTTATTTGAGGAGGTATCATTATGAGCAAAAAAAATTATGACGAAATGCAATTAACAATTCGATATAAAACAGCAACCCATTGTCTTGGGATAATACTTGCACTTACATTTGCAAATGGTTTTATCAACGAAAAGTTTGTATGGGCACCGCCGTCTACTCAGTCGTTAGTGATAATTATGTTTACAACGATGTATTTTATAATTGTGACAACACTTAAAGGTGCTTACATAAGCAATAAAGAAAAAAATTCGCTCTTTACTGTTGTGGTCTTTGCAATTATTGCAGTTATTAGTTTTGTTGGGTTTGTTGGTGGATTTAACGAAATAGGCATAGAGTATATTTTGAAGGACAATATGTTGACATCTTCCAGCGCCACCCTATTCATGACCGTATTTTGGTCTATAAGTTCGCTTGCAAATCTATACAAATTTTTGAAAAACCGTAATGTAATAGATGAATAAAATAAGCATAATCTACACAAAAAACTGCCATTATCATTTTTCGATAATGGCAGTTTGTTTATTTATTTGTAAACTATATGTTGGCGTATTATGTTAGTTTACGGCTGGGCAAACACTAATATGAGAGCACACTTCTCATTAAAAATTAAAATTTACCGCCACATGTGATACATCAAGCTTTTTGCCCTTAGTTTAAACTCCTGCCTCATCTTCAAACCTTATTACTCTTGTCAAGATACATGCAAACTACCGTTATATCATCAGGGTGTTTCGCACGTGTTCTTGCATCGTTTGCAATGCGCTGTGCTAAGGTTTTTGGTGGCACGTTTCCTGCCGCCGCAAGCATTGCACAAATTCTGTCTCTCCCACTCTCAAGTGCGCCGTCACTCACTATCACAATTGTGTCGCCTTGCTCTGTTTGGAAAGTGCTACTGCGCCCTGTAACACTGCCGAGTATTCCAATTGGTAAACTGTCTCCTTCAAGCACAGTTACCACACCTTGCCTCACAAGAAAAGATGCAACTGCACCTGCTTTAAACATTGTAGCTTTGCCCGTGTAAAGGTTAATTGTAATAGCATCGAGTGTTGCACCGCTGTCTGTGTCACCTTTTAAAGACAGTGCAACATTTACAAGGCGTGCCGCTTCGCTTGCAGCAAAGCCTGCCATCATAAGTTTTTCGCTCAATGTTGCGGCAAGGTTGCCGTCAACTGCTGCATAGCGCCCTGTGCCCATTCCGTCACACAGCAAAGCATGTGCACAGCCTCTTAAATCTGTAAACGTTCTGTGTGCATCTGCCGATATATTCTCCTTTGCAGCCAATGAGCACACCCCAAAAGTTGGTGTGTAAAGCGTTTTTTGCACAAAATTAAGGCGCGTAAAGGCATATACATTTTCACAGCGTGCTGTTGCAAATTTGCACTTGCAAATAGCAGAAACCTCACTTGTCAAAAGCTCCAATTCCTCTTTTGTAAAGCTCATGCGCACAAGTTGCATTGCAACATTCATACAGCCGTAATTATCTGTTGAAACATTTATTTCAAGTGGCTCTGCACCAAGGTCTACCAGTAGCCTTTCAAGGCGCTTTTCCTTGCGTTTGTCGGGCATTTCTTCCCTGTAAACCTGATTTGAGAGCCCTGCTATTGCCACTGCCATTGCATTGTATTGCTCTGTAAGTGCCGCACGCATTGTTTTGCTTGCCAGGCTTTGTGTGCGCTGTTGCACACTTGTACGGTAAACTGTGCTAAGCCCAGAGGTTAGCCGCTTTGGCAGTTTGCATGTGCTCAATAGCGGCTCGGGTAAATCTGCCGGTGTTACGTAGCCGCGGCTTTGCAGTACATACTGCATATTGTTAAAAGCATCGTATACGTTGCCGTTGCCCTCGCTCCAGCAAACTTCGCATTTATCGCAATTTCTGCAAACTGCACTCGTTACCGTGTCGCAAACATCGCCATACGTTTTTATCTGCCCCGGTAGGCGCTCACAAACAGCGTTAAGCGTTGTGCCAACAGCCATAAGTGCACCGCTAACCATGTCTAGCCTACCTGAAAGTGTTGTTATTGTTGCACGCCCAAGAGAGGTTGTCCCACTTATATTTACCTTTGCGAAAAGTCTTGACGGTACAAGCATTATCATTACACATGCTATAAAAAGCTCTGCCATGAATATAATTCCTGTGGTTATATCCCCTGCCGCCGAAATGCCTATAAGCCCTGATAAAAAGAAGATAAGGCAAGTTAAAAAGCGGCTATCTCGCAAAAAAACACCTGCTATAAGCCCTGCAAACGATATTGCAAACCCTGCATAAAGAGATGTTGGGTTTGCCACAAAAAATGCAGTGCAAACGGCAATGGCAGTTAGTGCACCGCTGTATTCTCTGCCGGAAATACACGCAAAAAGCACTATAAATGCGCCAAAAATATGTATAAGTTCCACACCGTAAACACTATATGGGCTAACTAATACAAGTGCCGTTATTATCACAAAAAGTATTGACGCACGCGCGTGTGCAGAGAGCTGATTTACAGAGTACCACGGCGTTGTAAACCCACGGCGAAGAAGTATACTAGCGCCAAAAATAACAAGGCTTTGAGAAAAAACGGCAAGCATTGCAGTTATACTTTCCCCCATTGCAACAGACATGCCCATTGCTATAACAAAAAAGCTTGAACTTGCAATTAAAGAAAAAACAGGCAGTGCATTGCTTGCTTTGCGCAGTGCTGAAAAAAATGTTTTAAAAACAGCAAGCACAACTACGGTAACAAGGTATGGTGCGGCGGCATCCATTGAAAGCGACAGCGCGTGCCCTATTGCCGCACCTGCAAGCGCCATAAAACTATATGGGGAGGGCACTGCGGCAGCAAAGCTGATGGCAAGTGGGCGCATGTTGCCAAAAACAGGTGCAAATGCTGCAAGCGCTGATATACCTGCACAGCAAACTTGCAGCAAAAACGGCTGTATGCCTGTAAATACTTTTTTAACCTCCGGTATATTCACAGGCTGACGAACTATTGCGGACATAAAAAACTCCATTCTGCCGCTACGTCATTATTTTAACTGTAAACAACAACCTCCGGTAGCGGCAACCGAAAATTTGTATACCACAATAATTTATCGCAGACACGCATAAATTTTTTTGGGTTACATATATTATAATTTGGTGTGTTTTGGCTATTTTGTCGTGTTTTGCTGCGATTTATTGATATTTTTACTATTTACAGATGATTTTTGGCGATTTTCTATTTTAAGTGATATTTATAGTAGCCAAAGCAATATTAGCAACTTAACGTTCGTTGCCGGCTAGCCAAGCCTATGCAATAAAAGCTACTGTTTTTTAGTAAAAAAACTGCTAAAAGCAAAAATTTGGCATGTTTTTTATAAAAATTAAAAAAACTGTATTTTTCACAGCAATTTAACTTTAAACTTTAACTATTTCGTTGAAATAACCAAAAAAGCGGTTGTTTTATCTACATAAAAAGTCTTGCTTTTTTTTTGTATTGTAAAATTGCATGAAATTCGACACATTTAGTATACATAAACAGAGAAATTTATTTAATTATCGTAATAAAAGCTTGTAAAAAGCAACAAAACAATGTATCATATATTTATTATTGTTTTTAAATAGTCATTACAATTTCAAACACAATACAACAGGCTTTAATTCAAACAATTAGAAAAAGCGCAAAAACTTAAACGGGGGATTTTCTGTGGAAGTTATTAAAAGTGATACATATATCGACATTGATTTACCGCTTTATCTTTTCAAAAAAGGTGAAAATTATGAGAGCTACATGTTTCTCGGTGCACACATTGTCAATGAAAACAACAAACAAGGTGTAATTTTTCGCGTTTTTGCACCAAATGCAAAACAGGTGTCTGTTGTAGGCAACTTTAACAGCTGGGTAACAAACGCACACGTTATGACAAACGCACATGAAAGTGGTGTTTGGGAGTGCTTTGTGCCTGATTTAAAAGAGTTTGAAGTTTATAAATACTGCATTGTAACACAGGACGATGCACTTGTTTACAAAGCAGACCCTTATGCTTTTCACACAGAGACGCGCCCATCAAACGCTAGCAAGGTTTATGAGCTAAGCGGCTATGAATGGGGCGACACAGCATGGCAAAAAGAAAAAGCAAAGGGCGCAAACCTTGACAAACCCATGAATATATACGAAATGCACATGGGTAGCTGGCGCACATATGAAGATGGCGAGCCATTTAGCTACCGTGAGCTGGCAGACCAAATTATAAGCTATGTAAAGGATATGGGCTATACACATATTGAGATTATGCCTGTTACGGAATACCCGTTTGACGGCAGTTGGGGCTACCAAGTTACGGGCTACTTTGCACCAACAAGTAGGTTTGGCACACCTAAAGACTTTATGTACTTTATCGATAAATGCCACTGTGCAGGCATAGGCGTTATTATGGACTGGGTGCCGGCGCATTTTCCAAAAGACGAGTTTGGGCTTTACAAATTTGACGGCACAAATTGCTATGAGGACACAAACCCACTGCGTGCGGAGCACAAAGAGTGGGGCACAATGATTTTCGACTATGCAAAAAACGAGGTTGTGTGTTTTTTAATATCCTCTGCAATATACTGGCTAAAAGAGTTTCACATTGACGGCCTGCGTGTAGATGCCGTTGCCAGCATGCTGTACCTTGACTACAACAGAAAAGACGGCGAGTGGCAACCCAATAAATACGGTGATAACAAAAACCTTGAGGCAATTGAGTTTTTGAAAAAACTTAATACACAAGTGTTCTCCTTTTGCCCCGGCACACTTATGATAGCCGAGGAGAGCACATCTTTCCCACTTGTTACATACCCACCCGATGACGGCGGGCTTGGCTTTAACTTTAAGTGGAACATGGGTTGGATGAACGACATGCTTAGCTACATGAGCACTGACCCACTCTTCCGTGCAGGTTCGCACAGGAAAGTTACTTTTAGCTTTATGTATGCCTTTAGCGAAAACTTTGTGCTACCCATCAGCCACGACGAGGTTGTGCACGGCAAGTGCAGTTTAATTAACAAAATGCCGGGTGAATATGAGCATAAATTTTCATCACTTCGCCTGTTTTTTGCATATATGATGGCACACCCCGGCAAAAAGTTAATGTTTATGGGGCAAGAGTTTGCACAGTTTACAGAATGGTCCGAGGCAAAAGAGCTTGACTGGGGCTTGCTTGAATACGATAAACATAAAAATATGCAGGGCTGTGTGCGTGCAATGAACAAGCTATACCTAAAAACACCTGCACTGTGGGAAAACGACTTTTCTTGGGATGGTTTTCAATGGATTGTAGCAGACGATAACACACAGAGCATTGTTGCCTTTATAAGGCGTGACAAGAAGGGCAATGAAATAATTGCAATTTGCAACTTTACACCAACAGAGCACTTCGACTACAAAATAGGTGTTGCAAGAGGCGGTTTATACAAAGAAATTTTAAACACAGATAGCGAGGAGTTTGGCGGTAGCAGCATATCAAACGAGGGATATAGAGCAAAAAAAGGTGCACTGCATGGTTTTGACTACACCTTGTCTTTGCATATTCCGCCACTCAGTGCAATATATTTAAGTACGCCTGTTAAAAGACAAGCTACTAAAAAAAGCACTTCTGCAAAAAGCACTGAAAGCAAGAGCAAAAAAGTTAAACCTAATACTAGCAAATAGACGGCTGATTTTAATAATTTTTTCTGCTATTGTGCACAGCCCCGAAGTATACAAAAAAAGGCAATGCACTTTAGTTAATATATCAAACAAGCGCACGGCAAAGTAATTAAAAAAATAAGCGCACTGCACACGTGTAGTGTAAAAATTGGGGGAATATGATGAAACAAGAATGTATAGCAATGTTGCTTGCAGGCGGCCAAGGCACACGCCTTTATGCACTAACAAACAAGCTTGCAAAACCGGCAGTTCCTTTTGGGGGAAAGTACAGAATTATTGACTTTCCACTGTCTAACTGTGTTAACTCAGGCATAGACACAGTAGGAATTTTAACGCAATATCAACCACTTTTGCTTAACGACTACATAGGCAACGGCCAGCCGTGGGACCTTGACAGATTATATGGTGGTGTGCATGTATTGCCACCTTACCAAAAAATGAGCGGTAGCGACTGGTACAAGGGCACAGCTAATGCAATATACCAAAACATAGATTTTATTGAGCGCTATAACCCCGAGCACGTGCTTATTTTGTCGGGCGACCATATTTATAAAATGGATTACAGCGTTATGCTGGAGCACCATAAGCAAAAGGATTCAGACTGCACAATTGCCGTGCTTGACGTTTCTTTAGAAGAAGCAAAGCGATTTGGCATAATGACAGCAGACGAAAACGGCAGAGTAACTAAGTTTGAGGAAAAACCACAAGAGCCACAATCTACACTTGCTTCAATGGGTATATACATATTCAAATGGGAAAAATTGCGCAAATTCTTAACAGAAGACGAGCTTGACAAAACCTCGTCTAACGATTTTGGCAAGAACATAATACCAAATATGTTAAATGCAGACCAAAAGCTTGTTGCATGGAATTTTGACGGATACTGGAAAGACGTGGGCACAATCGACAGCCTTTGGGAAGCTAATATGGATTTGCTTAACCCAAATGTACCACTTGATGTTTGGGACCCTAATTTTAAAATTTACTCACGTACAGCAGGCAGGCCGCCACACTACGTGGCAGACACAGCGCTTGTTGACAATAGCATGGTTACAGAGGGTTGCACAGTTAAAGGAAAAGTGCTAAACAGCATACTTTTTGCAGGCGTAAAAGTTGGCGAAAACGCTGTTATAGAGAGCAGTATTCTAATGCCGGGCACTGTTGTTGAAGACGGCGCTACTGTGGATTACTCAATAGTTGCGGAGAATGGCATTATCAAAAAAGGTGCAAAAGTGGGCGCAAAACCCGAGGAAGTAGACGACATAACAAAATGGGGCGTCGCGGTTGTTGGTGCAGACGTAGAAATAGGCGAAAACGCACAAGTTGCACCAAAGGCAATGGTAGAAGAAAATGTTAAGGACGGTGAAATTAGATGCTAAATGTGAGCGCTAACGCTTTGGGAATTATATTTGCCAATACATACGACTCTTTAGTGCCTGACCTTGTGCAAAAGCGCACAATGGCAAGCGTGCCTTTTGCAGGCAGAT
Organism: uncultured Bacteroides sp.; assembly: GCA_964371675.1. Taxonomy (GTDB): domain Bacteria; phylum Bacillota; class Clostridia; order Oscillospirales; family Ruminococcaceae; genus Ruthenibacterium. The sequence goes on from CAYJNL010000002.1 coordinate 75,042, forward strand.
ACAGGATGATTGACTTTAGCTTGTCGGGCATGGTAAACGCAGGCATCGAAACTGTTGCTGTGCTTGTTAAAAACAACTATTTCTCGCTAATGGACCACCTTGGTAACGGGCGTGAGTGGGACCTTGCAAGAAAAAGAGGCGGTTTAACAATTGTTCCGCCTTTTTCAAGGTTTACAAGCAAAGTGTACCACGGAAGAATTGAGGCTATCAACGACATTTTAGGCTATCTTGAAGGCCAAAAAGATAAATACGTTATTATTAGCGACTGTAACATTACAAGTAATATTGATTTTTCTGATTTGCTAAGCACGCATACAACAAGCGGCGCTGATGTAACTATTGTTTACGACAAAACAGTTATTGATGAAAACTTGAAAAAGGACAACCAAACATTTAAAATAGACGAAAACGGCAGAATTACAGAGATACGTTTTAACGACTATAAGAGCGGCGAGCAAAACGTTAGCATGAACGTTATTGTAATGGGCAGAGAAGAGCTTATAATGATGGTGCGCAACGCCATGGTGCGCAATTTAACATCTTTTGAGCGCGATTTAATTGCACCTGCACTGTCTCTTTTAAAAGTACAGGGCTATGAATACAGCGGTTACAAAGCCAGAATTAACAGCATGGACAGCTATTTTGAAGAGAACATGAAATTGCTTAGCCCCGAGAATTTGACAAAGCTTTTCCCCGAGGAGCGCCCTGTTTACACAAAAGTGCGTGACGAGGCACCTGTGCGCTTTACAATGGATAGCAATGCTAAAAACTGCATAATTGCAGACGGCTGCTTAATTGAGGGCACTGTTGAAAACAGTGTGCTTTTCAGAGGTGTTACAGTAAGCAAAGGCGCCGTTGTTAAAAACTGCGTATTAATGCAGGGCACAGACGTTGAAAAAGACGCAAAGCTGTCTTACGTTGTAACGGACAAAAATGTAAAAATAACAGAAGGCAAAATGCTTTGTGGAGACGAAAAATTCCCTGTTTTTGTTGATAAAAACAAAATTGTATAAAGGGTGTATTACTTAAATAAGGAGTTAAATAACATATGAACGTTTTATTTTGCGCCTCTGAGGCATCGCCGTTTTTTGCATCGGGTGGGCTTGCTGATGTTGCAGGGAGCTTGCCAAAAGCTATAAAAAACAGAAAAGTTGCCCTTAGGTGTGTACTACCGCTTTACAGCGATATGAAAGCAGAGTATAAAGACAAATTAAAATACTTGTGCAATTTTACCGTACCCGTTGGTTGGAGAAACCAGTATTGTGGAGTATTCAGCTTAAACCACGACGGTGTTATTTATTATTTCCTAGATAATGAGTATTATTTTAAGCGCAAAGGGCTATACGGTTTTTATGATGATGCCGAGAGATACGCATTTTTTTCACGCGCAATTTTGGAGATGCTTTTCTACATAGACTTTAAGGCAGAAATAATCCACACAAACGACTGGCAGACAGCGCTTGTAAATGTATACTTAAATATGTTTTATCGCCATTTGCAAGAGTTTGCAAGCATTAAAACAGTGTTTACTATACACAATATACAGTACCAAGGTCACTATGGTACTGAACTGCTTGAAGAAATTTTGTCAATAGGCAAAAACGATGCGCATATTGTAGAGTACGACGAGGATGTTAACTTTATGAAAGGTGCAATTGAGACAGCCGACAAAGTTACTACAGTGTCGCCTCAATATGCAAAAGAGATACTTGACCCATGGTTTGCGCATGAGCTAGACACAATTTTACGTGAAAAGCAGTACAAACTTTGCGGCATAATTAACGGTATTGACGTTAAGAGCTATAACCCCGAGACAGATAAGGCAATTGCTAAAACTTTTAACTTTAAAACGTTTAAAAAAGGCAAACCGGCTTGTAAAAAAGAGATTATTAAAATGTTTAATCTAAACGACGACGGCTCGCCTATTATAGCAATGGTAACACGCCTTGTTGACCACAAAGGTATTGACCTTGTGCGCACAGTTGCCGAGGAAATCATTGCAAACGGTATGCAGCTTGCTATACTAGGCTCCGGAGATAGCTCATATGAGGCGTTTTTCACAGAGCTTCAAGCAAAACACCCCGGCAGAGTTGGCACATATATTGGTTTTGTGCCTGCCGTGGCACGCGTGTTTTATGCCGGTGCAGACATGTTCTTAATGCCCAGCAAATCAGAACCTTGTGGGCTGTCACAAATGGTGGCACTGCGCTATGGCACAATACCCATTGTGCGCGAGACTGGCGGTTTAAAAGACACAGTGTTTGACTGCGGAAGCTTAGACGGCAACGGCTTTACATTTAAAAGCTACAATGCCGGTGACATGCTAGGTGCTTGCACAAGGGCAAACGAGCTATATAAAGATAAGAAAAATTGGGACAAACTTGTTGCTCACGCCATGCAGTGTGATTACAGCTGGGGTGCAAGTGCAAAAAAATACGTTGACATGTATAAGGAAATTTTGCAACTTTGGTAATTAAAGCCTACTTAATGCGCTTTATAGCGTATTAAGTAGGCTTATCTTTATGCTGTCTGTTAAATAGGCTTGTACAATTTGTTATTAAAATGAATGGGCGCCTCTTTTGGAGGCGCCAATTAAGACTGTCAAAAAAGTCCTATACTAAATAAAATTGCACAAATGGCAGTAACAAAGAAACTTTTTCTATCTCAAAAAGTTTCCTCTTTGCAGGCAAATTGGCAAATTCACCTTCAAAAAGCGCTTTTAAGGCAAAAGATTGCGTTTTCTGCGGAAAACACCTTAGGGCGCTGCCCCAAGACCCCGAAATTTTTTGTAGAAAATTTAGTAAAACTTTTGCTATTCGTCATTATGATGAATAGCTATGCTTTTTCTAAATCATATCACTTTCGCAATAAATGCACTTATACACGTTATTTTCGCTTTTAGCATACAGCGGCTTTGTGTCATTTTCTGCGTTTGTTATGCACCGCCTGTTTGCACAGTGCTCACCGCTTATTGTGTTTTCGTCTCCACACGCTTTCTCACATAGTTTACCACTTGGCGCAAAACCCAGTAGTGTTATCATTAGTGCCATGCGCACGTAAACTCCGTTTTGTGCTTGCTCAAAATACGCTGCTCTATCGTCATTATCTACATCTAATGTTATTTCGTTAACGCGTGGCAATGGATGTAAAACTGCCATGTCTTTTTTTGCATGGCTCATTTTTTTTGCATCTAAAATATAGCAGTCTTTCAGTTTGTCAAATTTATTTTCGTCTACAAAACGCTCTTTTTGAATTCGTGTCATATACAATATGTCTAAGCTTGGTATAATATCGTCAAGGTTTGTGTGTTCGTGGCACTCTACTCCTAAATTGCGCGCATTTTCAACATATCTTTGTGGCACACGCAAGTTTTCAGGGCTTATAAGCTCAAATGTGTTGCCCTCATAACGTGAAAGCGCCGCCATTAGCGAGTGCACTGTGCGCCCGTATTTTAAGTCTCCGCAAAAACCTATTTTTAAATTGCTAAGCCTCTTTTTTCTCCCAAGCACCGTCATTAAATCGGTAAGTGTTTGTGTGGGGTGCTGGTGGCTGCCGTCGCCTGCATTTATTACAGGTATTGTAGAAAAAAGCCCTGCACGCTTGGGTGCGCCCTCGCTTGGGTGGCGCATGGCGCACACGTCTGCATAGGAGCTTATCATGCGTATTGTGTCTGCAACACTCTCGCCCTTTGCAGCGCTTGAAGAGTCTGCACTACTAAACCCAAGCACAGTACCGCCCATTCTGAGCATGGCAGATTCAAACGAAAGACGCGTTCTTGTGCTTGGCTCAAAAAACAGTGTTGCCAAAATTTTGCCTTTGCAAATTTCACTGTACTTACTTATATTTTGGGATATATCTTGACCCAGTTTTAAAATATCATCAAGCTCTGCGAGTGATAAATCAAGTGGATTAATATAGTGGCGCATTTGTACCTCCTGTTTAGGAGGCGTTGACAAAGTCGCCTTCACAAAAAGCGTCGGCAAAATTTCCGTCATATTTCACAAAAATTTTGCTCTAGTTTTTGCAAAGTCTTTGTTTGTCAACATCTCCTGTTAATTAAATACCATAATTCTAAAAATGTTTGGAAGCACAGCTGTGCTCCCAAACATTTATGTTTTTTACGAATTTTATCGCTTTATCTATATTAACCTTGTTTTGCCGCAATGTCAGCCAGTGCGTCTTTTCTCGATAGGTTAATTCTGCCTTGTTGGTCAATCTCTGTTACTTTTACAAGCAATTCGTCGCCAACAGCTACAATATCCTCTACGCGCTCAACACGTTTTGTGTCAAGTTTAGATACGTGTACAAGCCCCTCTTTGCCCGGTGCAATCTCAACAAATGCGCCAAATGCCATTAGGCGTGTAACTTTACCTTTGTAAATTGCGCCAACCTCGGGGTCGTCCACAATTGTTTTAATAATAGCTTTTGCGGCATCAATATTTGCTCTGTCTTGAGACGAGATATAAACACTGCCGTCCTCTTCAATATCAATTTTAACATTGAAGTTAGCACAAATTTCTTGAATAACCTTGCCACCTTTGCCAATAACGTCACGAATTTTCTCAACGTCGATTTTTAGCGAATCCATTTTAGGTGCATATTCGCTAACATCGCTTCTCGGTGTGCTGATAACAGGTAGCATAATTTCATTTAGAATAAACTCACGGCCTTTTTTGCACTTATCGAAAGCCTCTTCGATTATTGCATATGTCAAGCCGTCAACTTTCATATCCATTTGAATTGCTGTAATACCTGCCAAAGTACCGCCCACTTTAAAGTCCATGTCGCCATGGAAGTCTTCAACACCTTGAATGTCAAGCATAGTCATCCAGCGGTCGCCCTCTGTGATAAGGCCACAGCTAATACCTGCAACTGCCGCTTTAATTGGCACACCTGCGTCCATAAGTGCAAGTGTACTACCGCAAATAGATGCCTGGCTTGTTGAGCCGTTTGATGATAAAATTTCAGATACAAGGCGCATTGCGTATGGGAACTCTGACTGGCTTGGTAGCACAGGAATTAGCGAGCGCTCTGCAAGCGCGCCGTGCCCAATTTCACGTCTGCCGGGGCTGCGCGGTGCGCGTGCCTCACCAACAGAGTATGGTGGGAAATTGTAGTGGTGCATATATGCTTTTTCTGTCTCTGTGCTTATGTCATCAATAATTTGAGCGTCGCGCAATGTGCCAAGTGTACACGTTGTTAAAACTTGTGTTTGACCACGTGTAAACATGCCACTACCGTGTACGCGTGGCAACAAGCCAACTTCGCTTGCAAGTGGGCGAATTTCGTTAATACCGCGTCCGTCAACACGTTTGCCATCGTCTAAAAGCCAGCGGCGTACAACGTATTTTTGCATTTTGTACATTAGCTCTTCTACAATGCCTACACCGTGTGATTCTTCATACTGTGCTGTCAATTTCTCACGTATTGGTGAAAGTCTTGCATCGCGAACTGTTTTGTCGTCTGTATCCATAGCCGCTTTAAAATCGTCAAGGTATTGTGATTTTACAGCTTCGTATAAATCGTGGTCAAGCTCCATACTCTCAAACGCCACTTTTTCTTTACCAATTGCAGCCACAATTTCATCTGTAAATGTCAATATTTTTTGTATCTCTGCATCGCCTGCTTTGATAGCTTTAAGCATTGTTTGTTCGTCAACTTCGTTTGCGCCTGCCTCTATCATAACAATTTTAGTTTTGCTTGCGGCAACAGTTAGTTGCAAGTCTGAAACTTTGCGCTCTTCTTCTGTTGGGTTAATAACAATTTCGTTGTTAACAAGCCCTACAAAAACACCGCCAATAGGACCATTCCACGGAATTTGCGATATTGAAAGTGCAATTGATGTGCCAATCATACCTGCAATTTCAGGGCTGCAATCTTGGTCAACGCTCATAACTGTCATTACAACGCTAACGTCGTTGCGCATGTCTTTTGGGAAAAGTGGGCGAATAGGCCTGTCCACAACGCGGCTTGTTAAAACAGATTTTTCGCCGGGGCGTCCCTCTCTGCGCATAAAGCTACCCGGGATGCGACCTACTGAGTAAATTTTCTCTTCAAAATCAACGCTTAGTGGGAAAAAATCTATGCCCTCACGTGGTTTTTCGCTCATTGTTACGTTACAAAGCACAACAGTGTCGCCGTAGCGCACAAGGCAACTGCCGCTTGATAGCGCACACATTTTGCCTGTTTCCACTACAAATGGGCGCCCTGCCAGTGTTGTTTCAAAAACTTTAAAGTTGTTAAATGTTTCTTTTGGTGATGTGAATTCTGCCATATTATATATTCTCCAATCCTAAACCGCATTTTGTTTAATTTCTTAAAGTGCACACAGGTGTTGCTTTCATGCGGTTTTCAAAAAGCTTACCTGTTTATAGTCAATTAAGTTTAAAAAATGCGATAAAAATTTCAGCCGAAACTATATTACAACTTTATAATTAATTGACTACCAATATATAACACCTGCCGAGTTTTAGCAATAAATGCAACGTTTTTTTGTTTTTTTATGCTACAAAAAACGCTCCATTCATTGCTAACAAAAACGGGTGGTGGATATATAAAAAGTAATATTCGCGTTGCTACGCTAAAAATAATTTTAACGCGTAAAATACAGCAAGGCAAACGGCCAAGACCGTTTGCCTTTATAAATTATTATTTACGTAGACCTAGTTTTGCAATAAGTGCACGGTAACGGTTAATGTCTTTTTTGTGCAAATATGCAAGCAAGTTACGGCGACGACCAACCATTTTCAAAAGGCCTCTTTGGCTGTGATAGTCGTGTTTGTTAGCTTTCATGTGCTCTGTTAGGTGGTTGATACGTGCTGTTAGTAGTGATACTTGAACCTCAGGTGAGCCTGTGTCTTTCTCGTGTACTCTGCTTGTCTCGATAACTGTGTTTTTGTCTTGCATGGTTAAACCTCTCTTTTTTAAATTTGCCGCAAACGAAGTGTAGGTAATTTATATTAGACTCAAAGCTAATATAAACCGGCAAGTGCATAGCACCGCCATAAAATTAAGTTATAAATAATCCACATATAATTTTGAGATTATTTATAGAAATGTTAAACATACGCTCAAGAGAGAATACGCCAAACACTGCGTTTGGGTCATAATATATAACAGCCCATTTAGGCTTGTTAACTTGTAGTGCAATGGTTATTATAACATACTAATAGCACAAATGCAATATTATTATTTGTCGCTTTTATTATTTTTATTCTGTTTTGAATCTTGCTTGCTATTAAAGAAACCTTTGCGTGCATTTGGTGGTATTCTGTCTACCTCAACAAAGTTTGTCCAGTCCTCACCTTTTGTGTTTTCCAGTCTCACGCTGTCCCATTCATCTTCTGAAAATTCTTCTGTGTTTAGCTTTGTGTCGTCAACTTCTGCCGTATCCTTGATTTTGCCGCGTTTTAGTTTTCTCTGTCTGCGTTTTTCCTCACGCTTTTTCTTCTTTGCCAGTTGTTTCGGTGTTAATTTGCCAACATATTTTGTTTGCATTAATTTTACTATTACTACTAAAACAAGTATGTAAAGCAGTGTTAAACCTATTACTATTCTAAAGTAAAGGCTGTCAAAAAAGCCACTTACCCAGTCTACTATAAATAATACAAAATTGCGGCTCACGTCTTGTGAGGCAACAAGCTCTACTTCATCAAGCACTTCGCCGTTCATTTTAACTGTCATTGTGCCCACAATATCACCTTTTGCTATTGGCGCCTCTACAAAATCAGGCACATTGAACTCATACATCAGTGTGTCGGGCAAAATAGTTGTGCTTTCTTGCTCTTCGCTCTCTTCATCATTTGCGGTGCCAGCCTCTTCTTGCGCCGCTTGCGCCGCCTGCTGTGCTGCAAGTGCATCTTTTTGTATTTGCTCTATAATGTCGTCGCGCCCATTGGCATAGTCTTGCCCCTCAATAGGCAGTACAATGTTAAAATCTCGCGCCGGTAAAAGCTGCATAGAGTCAATTTCGCTTGACAATTCCACATCTATTTCTGTTATTGGTGCATTCTTGTTAATTGGGTTTTGCACAGAAAAATTCTCAAAAATCCAGTCGTAAATATACGCTGTATCGTGAAAAGAATATGCGTTGCCATCAGGCGCCGCCTCATAAGGTGCACCTAAAACAACACCTATGTATGTTTCTCCTCTGTCGTTTACAGCGGCAGTTGCAAGCGTGCGCCCTGCGTTATATGTACTGCCTGTTTTAATACCTTTAATGTAATCTCTGTAAACAGCGGACGTATCGCGAATCATATTATTCGTGTTATAAATAGTGTATGAAACATCAGGTATTTCAGAGTTTTCAACATATGTATGAATATTTGAAACAGGCATACCATAACTCTCTGTACCTGCAACTTCTCTAAAAATATCATATTGCCAACATGCCTGTGCAATAAGTGCTAGGTCTTTCGCACTGGAGTAGTTGCCTGCCTCTAGCCCCTCTAGCCCGTGTGCATTTGTAAAGTTTGTGTTTACACAGCCAAGCTCCTGTGCTCTTGCGTTCATCATAGTATAAAAATTGGCAGGGTCTCCGTTACCAAGATAATGCGCCACAATTTGTGCCGCCTCATTGCCGCTTGGCAATAGCATTGCGTAAAGCAGTGTGAGTGCGGAAACCTCTTCATTTGGGTAGATATCCGCAGTTGATGAACTTGAGCCCGTTACAGGGTAAACGTATGCCTCAGATGGTGCTGTAATTATTGTGCCGTCAAGGTCTTGTACATTTTCTATAAGCAATAGACAAGTCATCATTTTTGTAAGGCTTGCAATATCTCGCTCCTGTGTGCTGTTTACGTCTAAGACAACGTCGCCGGTGTCTACATTAAAAAAGTACACACTTGTGGCTGTAACAGTGTGCCCCTCCGGCAAGGCATAGCCCTGCGCAAAACTTGATGTGGCAAGCGCTATGCAAATTACAAATGATAAAATTAAAGCAAAATATTTTTTCATATAAAAAGTCCTTTTGTAACGTAATAAAGGTGTGTTTGTGCAAATTTGTGGTGATAACACACGTGCCGCACTGTATATGTTATAAGTGCGCCGATTATGCCGTTTATATTTTATTTGAGGTGTAATAACTTTTAATATAGATACACGCATATTATTATATCAAATATTGCATAATTTTGAAAGTGTTTTCTTTTACACACAGGCAAAAAGGGCGAAATGTATAAAAATGAGCGTTTTTATATTGCGATAAGTAAAAAAATAAACAATTGTATTTGAATTTATGTGTGAGCACACGGTGTTATTGATGCTAGCCAAGCCGGTTTCGGCTTACATCGGCTTGGCTAAATTTAGCATTTTATTTTTCATTTTAGATTTTATAGCAATTTGCAAAATTTAATATTGACTTCTTGTATTTTGCGTGATATAATATGTCGGTAACTTAATGATACACATATGGAGATGTGTCCGAGTGGTTGAAGGAGGCGGTCTTGAAAACCGTTAGCTGTCAAAGGCTCGTGGGTTCGAATCCTACCATCTCCGCCAGTCGAGAAGCTCGACACCAAAACCGCCCTTTAGCTTAAGCTAGAGGGTTTTTTTTATGCCCGAAATTTGGGTTTGCGTTTTGCATAAGCAACTCAGTCGAGAAGCTCGACACCAAAACCGCCCTTTAGCTTAAGCTAGAGGGTGTTTTTTATGCCCGAAATTCAACTGTCAGTGCAAGCAATTGTAACAAAATGTTGATTTTTTAGTCACATTATGTTATAATCGAAGTTGTATAGCGTCATAAACAGGCACAAAGATGTGTTAGATTTTGCCTAAAAGGCAAGCATTGTCTTTGTGTTTTTAATTAATGTATGCTGAATATGTTAAAGGCGGCTTATCAAAGCCATTAAATGCTGTATTACTATAGTATAATTGCATGTTTTTTGTTTTTTAATAGACCTTGCAATTACTTTTTACGCATAGGCAAAATTTCAGCAGATGGCATTAATGTTAACCTATGGAATATGCTTAAAAGGTGTGTTTTGTATCAAATGTGTAGCATTTGCACTTAATAACGAGTTATTCAGCAGGCTTTATTTATAGTAACATAAAAAATTAAAACAAATAATTGGGGCTTATTTATATGTACAAGTTTATAGCAAAAAGATTATTAATGATGGTTCTTGCAATGTTCATGATTGCACTTATAACGTTTACAATCATGCACTCTATACCGGGCGGCCCGTTCACGCGTGAGCGCGAGGTGCCACCCGAGGTTGAGCAAGCCTTAAACGAAAAATACAACCTTGATGCACCGCTTTATGAGCAGTTCTTTGCCTACATTTTCGATGCAGTAAGGGGAGACCTTGGTCCGTCGTTCAAATACACGGGGCAATCTGTTAACGATTTTATTGAGAGCGGCTTTCCTGTGTCTGCAAAGCTTGGCGGCGTTACAATTTTGTTTGTTCTTGCGGCAGCGCTGCCCATGGGCATTTTGGCTGCGCAAAAATCGGGCAAGTGGCAAGACATGGGCATAATGACAATTGCAACAATAGGCGTTACAATACCGTCGTTTATTATAGCATCACTGCTGGTTTACGTGTTCTCGTACAAACTTAACTGGTTGCCAACTTTTGGGCTTGATACTGCTGCAAGCTATATTTTGCCTGTGGTGGCGCTTGGCGGTTACTCCGTTAGTTACATGGCAAGGCTAACACGCAGTAGCCTTTTAGAGGTAATGGGGCAAGACTATATAAGAACAGCGCGCGCAAAAGGCTTAACAGAGTATAATGTTATAGTAAAACACGCACTGCGCAACGCGCTTATCCCTGTTATAACAGTGCTTGGGCCTACAATTGCAAACCTTTTGACAGGTAGCTTTGTTGTTGAGAAAATTTTTGCAATACCCGGGCTTGGCGTACACTTTGTAAACAGCGTGGCAGAACGTGACTACACAACAATAATGGGTGTAACGCTATTTTATGCTACTTTCTTGCTTGCAATGGTGCTTGTGGTGGATATTTTCTACTGCTTAATTGACCCGCGTATTAAAATGACAGACTAGTAAATAAAATAATCACAGGTTATATTACTTTGAATATATGGAGCTTTTATGGATAACACAAAGACAGTTTTACACGATAATAACGCATGGGACATGCTTAGCCACAGCGATGCCGAGCGTGAGAAAATCTCTGCAAAAAGCCGCACATTTGCTCAAGATGTTTGGTTTAGGTTTAGAACAAAACCAACTGCAATTGTAGGGCTTGTTATAGTTACAATATTAGTATTGTTTGCGCTTTTCGGGCCCTACTTTACACCGTACCGCTACGACGAGCAGCGCCTTGAAATGAGCAATATCCCACCTGTTTTAAGCACTTTTATCTCCCCCGGCGGCGATGAACTGCTTTATGTAACACAAACACTTAAAGTAATAACAGTAAACCCGGACGGCACACTTGGCACAACACTCTCACGCGTTAGAGAAGAGCCGGACAAAAAAATGACTATTTTTGACCACAACGGCACAGAGGTTGCGCTGTACTATGGCACAAACCCCTACCTTATGGTAGATGAAGAGAGTGGCGACATTTACGCAAAGAAAACTGTTTTTAACACAAGCAACATATTAGGAACAGATGCCCTCGGGCGCGACATTGCCACAAGGCTCATGTACGGCTCGCGCGTATCTCTTGCAGTAGCTTTTATTGCCGCACTTGTTAACCTTGTTATAGGCATAATTTACGGTGGTATATCGGGCTATTTTGGTGGCAAGGTAGACCTTGTTATGATGCGTATAGTCGACATTATAAGCACAATACCACTAACACTTTACGTAATTCTTGTTATGGTTATTTTGGGCAGTGGCTTGCAAAGCATTATTGTAGCGCTTGGCAGTGTTTACTGGGTAAACATGGCAAGGGTTGTGCGTGGGCAGGTGCTGAGTTTAAAACAGCAAGAATTTGTAATGGTGGCAAAAACACTTGGCTCCTCCACAAAAACAATTTTATTGCAGCACTTAATACCAAACGCAATGGGCGCAATTCTTGTAACAGTTACAATGCTTATACCCTCGGCTATATTTATGGAGGCTTTCCTTGGTTATCTTGGCATAGGCTTACAGCCGCCGCTTGCCAGCCTTGGCACAATGTGTAACGATGCCACAGCCGCATTGCGCACAAGCCCACACGCACTTTTCATACCTGCGCTTGTAATTTGTATAATAATGTTTGCATTCAACTTTGTGGGCGACGGCTTGCGTGACGCGCTTGACCCAAAACTTAAAAAATAAATTTGCAGTAATTTACAACTGATAATTTCATATGTGCTCTGCAAACACGCACGGCATATTACAGCGGTTTTAACCGCACACAGCATAGATTGGAGAATAATATAATGTCTTTTGTCTTAAATGTAGACGATTTAAAAGTGTCTTTTTTCACAAGCAACGGTGAAGTACAGGCAGTTAGAGGTGTTAGTTTCGGCGTAAACCAGGGCGAGATACTCGGCATTGTTGGAGAGAGCGGCAGTGGTAAGAGTGTTACGTCTATGTCTATTTTAAAATTGCTTGCGGATACGGCTAAGGTTAAACAAGGCAGTATACATTTTGGCGATAAGGACCTTTTGAACATGGGCAAAAAAGAGATGCGTGAAATTCGCGGCAAAGATATTGCCATGATTTTTCAAGACCCCATGTCGTCTTTAAACCCACTTATAACTGTGGGTAAGCAAGTTTTTGAAATTATAAGAATACACAACCCGTCAATGACAAACACAGAGATTGAAGATCGTGTTATTGACATTTTTACAAAGATAAGAATACCTGAGCCTAAAAAGAGATACAAAGAGTATCCGCACCAGTTTTCGGGCGGTATGCGCCAGAGGGTTATGATAGCAATGGCACTTGCAAACAGCCCAAAACTTCTTATAGCAGACGAGCCCACAACGGCGCTTGATGTTACAATTCAAGACCAAATTTTAAAACAGCTTCGCTCGCTTCAAGACGAGTTTGGCACAAGCATTATATTTATAACACACGATTTAGGCGTTGTGGCAGAGCTATGTCACAGGGTTGTTGTAATGTACGGCGGGCTTGTTATGGAAGAGGCTACGGTGGATGAGATTTTTGAAACACCAAAGCACCCATATACGCTTGGGTTAATGGCATCGCTACCACAGATAGACCAAGATAAAAACAAAAAATTGCTTAGCATACCGGGCTCTCCGCCTGACATGCTAAGCCCACCAAAGGGCTGCCCGTTTGCACCGCGCTGTGCGTATGCGCGCAACATTTGTGCAAGCGAAATGCCGCCATACGTTAAAGTTAGCGAAAGCCACCGCAGTATGTGCTGGCTTTTAACAGACGGCGCACCAAAAGAGAATAACCCTTTTGTGAAATAGGAGAAACAAGTATAAATGGATAATCAAAACGTACTCACTGTTGAAAATTTAACAAAACACTTTAAAGTGGGCAAAAACAGCTATGTGCACGCCGTTGACGATGTGAGCTTTACATTAAAAAAAGGCAAAACACTTGGGCTTGTTGGCGAGAGCGGTTGCGGAAAAAGCAGCTGTGCGCGCACTATAATAAGAATTTATGACCCAGACAGCGGTAAAATTGTTATGAACGGCACAGACATAACAAATATGTCGCAAAAAGAACTAAAGCCATACCGCAGGCAAATGCAGATGATATTCCAAGACCCTTATGCCTCGCTAAACGCGCGTATGACTGTTAGAGACATAATAGCAGAGCCACTTGTGGCGCACGGCATTGTGAAAAACAAAAAGATGGCAGACGAGCTTGTATACCCAATGCTGGAGCTTGTTGGGCTTTCAAAAGAGCACGCAAGGCGCTATGCACACGAATTTTCGGGCGGACAGCGCCAAAGAATAGGCATTGCGCGTGCACTTGTTTTGCAACCGCAAATAGTTATTTGCGATGAGCCCATCTCAGCACTTGACGTGTCAATACAAGCGCAAGTTGTAAACCTATTGCGTGAGTACCAAAACGAGCAAGGTCTATCATATTTGTTTATAGCACATGATTTGTCCATGGTGCGCTACGTGTCGGACGATGTGGGCGTTATGTACCTTGGCAAACTTGTGGAGACATGCGAGGCAGAGGAGATTTACAAAAACCCACTGCACCCATATACAAAAGGCTTACTTGCATGTGTGCCGATAGCAGACCCCAAAAAAGCAAGAGAAAAAGAAAACGCAGGCCTTAGTGGAGACATACCAAGCCCCGTTAAACCACCCGAGGGTTGCCGTTTTAACACACGCTGTGAATTCGCAAAGGAAATTTGCAAACAAAAAGCACCCCAGATGAAAGAGGTGTCAAGCGGGCACTTTGTGGCTTGCCATTTGTACTAAGTTATTACCAAGCAAAATGCTTGTTAATATAAATTTTTATTTTAAGAAAGAGGAAGAAAGATGACAAAAAGAATTCTACTAGTGTTACTTGCACTTATGATGTCTTTGACATTGCTTGCAAGCTGTACACAAGAAGCACCGACAAATATCGAAGATGTTGCATCGTCTGAGGAGACTGCACCAGAAGAGACAGAAGAAGTTGTAGCAGAAGATGCTGTGCAAGAGATGGTATTTGCACTGTCTAACTTGCCAGATGGTCTTGACCCAGGCGTTACAAGCAACTCATTTGCAAAGTATGTTCTATTTAACAGCTTTGAAGGCCTTGTAACATACGACGAGACAGGCAGCCTTGTAGGCGGCATGGCAGAGAGCTGGGAAATTAGCGAAGACGGCACAGTTTACACATTTAACCTACGTGACGGCCTAATGTGGAGCGATGGCTCACCGCTAACAGCAAACGACTTTGTTTACAGTATTTTGCGCGTTGCAACACCTGCAACAACAGCACAATATGCAAACATGGTTACAGACTACATTGTAAATGCTCAAAGCTTTTATGATGGAACAGCAACAGCAGAAGAAGTTGGCGTTAAAGCAATTGACGACACAACTCTTGAAATTACAATAACACAACCTACATCTTTTTACATTGACATTCTAAGCATGTGGGTTTACATGCCTGTACAACAAGCAACAATTGAGGCAAATGGCGACGCTTGGAGCACAGACGCAGCAACATACATCTCAAATGGCCCGTTCAAAGTAACAAGCATGGGCATGAGCGAGAACGTAATTCTAGAGAAAAACGAAAATTACTGGAACGCTGAAAACGTAACAATGGAAAAAATTGAGCTACGTTACATCCTAGACACAGCAACAGCTCTAACAGCATACGAGACAGGCGAGGTTGACGGTATTGTTTCAATCCCTCCAACAGACTACGCACGCCTTGTAGCTGAAGATGCAGGCGTACAAACATACCCAAGCTATGGCACAACTTACTACTTGTTCAACACATTAAAAGAGCCATATAACGACCCACTAGTAAGAAAAGCATTTAGCCTTGCTATTGACCGTCAATCTATAATTGACAACGTTATCCAAACAGCTGCAACACCTGCACCAAGCTACTTGTCACCGGGTTACCTAGTTGACGGTGTAGACATTACAGAAGGCCGTGAGGACTTTGGTATCACAGGCACAGCAGATGTAGAGGCTGCACAAGCTGCACTTGCAGAGGCTGGCTATCCGGGTGGCGAAGGCTTCCCAACAGTTGAGCTTTCATACTACACAGACAACACAGTTAAACTTGTTGTTGAAGCTATGGCAGCTATGATGGAAGAAAACCTTGGCGTTGAAGTTGAAATAGTATCAAGCGAGTGGGCAACATACTATGAGGACGTTCAAGCAGGTAACTTTGATATCGGCGCAATGGGCTGGAGCGCAGACTACTTGCACCCTGTATCATTCCTTGACCTTCTTATCACAGACGGCTCTTACAACGACACAGGCTACTCAAACCCTGATTACGATGCACTTGTAGCTCAAGTTAAATCAGAGACAGACCCTGCAGCTGCAATTGACATCATCCTAGAGGCTGACAGCATTGCATCTAACGACTATGTTGTATTGCCACTATACTACCGCTCAAACTCAATCATGATGAAAGATTATGTTGAGGGCTACCACATGAACGCATCTGCTGCACTATTCTTCAAAGATGCACAAATGTTGCCTCACTAATTTATCATGAAGTGTATAATTAAAACTAAAGATTTCGGGGATATGGCTTTTGAGCTGTACCCCGAAATTGCCCCAATAACTGTACAGAGCTTTGTAAAAGTTGCAAAAAGCGGTTTTTATAATGGGCTTTGCTTTTGCAGAATTGTTAAAGATTATGTTATACAAGGCGGCTCGCCCGATAACGACATAATGACAGACAGCGATTTCCACATAAAGGGCGAATTTAAAGAAAACGGCGTTAATAACACAATACCGCATATTCGCGGTGCTATATCCATGGCGCGCGACGATGATTTTGACACCGCAGGCACACAATTTTTTGTTGTGCATAAAGATGCGGACAAACTAAACGGCAGATATGCGGCATTTGGGCAAATGACAGAGGGCTTTGACGTACTTGACAAAATTGCCACAGTGGAAACACACGGCAAAGAAACATGGAACAAGCCTGTTGTTATGCCTGTTATTGAAGAAGTTGTTATTATTGACTAGACAATGTGTGCACTGCCTTAGTGTTCTGGTTTAGTCGAAAATATTAAATTGTGAGAGCTCACGGCAAATTTGTAATTTGCCGTGAGCTTTTTGTTTTACTATAAAAACTAATTTGAAAAAAAGGCAGTATTGTGGTATTATATAAGTAAACTTTAAATCTTTTACAGGTTATTTGTAGTTTATTTTATAGCGGTACTTCGGAACATTACAGGAGGTATACAAAATGCCAACACAAACAACAAATTATCAGTGCCCTGCTTGTACAGCACCACTGTATTTTGACAGCAAAAGTGGTAAGCTCCAGTGTGACTATTGCGGTAATTCATACGAAGTCTCGCAAATAGAATCACAAATGGCACAAAAGCAAGAAAAAGCGGCAGATGCTTTTCAAAAGCAAGAACAAAAAAGGCAAAATGAACAGCAACCTGTGCAAAACACACCACAAAATGCTAAAAACACAGGCATGGCACCTGGCACCGATAGGCAAGCTGATAATGGTTATACAAACAGCAACTTTGGCACAAACAGCAGTGCGGCAGTAGGTGTGGCAGGTGTAGGTGCAGCGGCAGCAACTGCAACTGCACAAAGGCAAGCACAGGCACAAGACCCAAACAGCCTATGGCGCACAAACAACCTAAGCACAGATTGGGGCGCAGACGCTGCCCACATGCGTGAGTACAACTGTGAATCTTGCGGTGCGCAGATTATATGTGACGAGACAACAGCGGCAACAAGTTGTATATATTGTGGCAACCCCACAGTAGTGCCCGGGCAATTTGCAGGCGCACTAAAGCCGGACTATATCATCCCGTTTAAAGTAAGCAGAGAAGATGCAAAAGCAGCACTTGCAAACTTTTGTAAGGGTAAATTTTTGTTGCCTAAATTTTTTGCACAAGAAAACCATATAGAGGAAATAAAGGGTGTTTACGTGCCGTTTTGGCTTTTCGACGGCGATGTGGGTGCACATTTAACATATAAAGCATCAGATGCTAAATCAGTTACCTCGGGCGATTACAGGATAACAACAACAAGGCATTATAACGTGGAGCGTGCAGGCAATATTACTTTTAGCGACATACCTGTCGATGCCTCAAGCAAAATGCCGGATAAATACATGGAGTCCATTGAGCCGTTTATGTATGAGGACTTAAAGCCGTTTTCCACAGCATATATGCCGGGCTTTTTTGCCGATAAATTTGACGTTGATGTACAAACATGCTCTCCACGTGCAGACGAAAGAGCAGTGCAAACATCTGTAAATATATTAAGAAACAGCGTACAAGGTTACACACTTTGCACAGAGACAAGCAGAAATATACAGCTATACAGAGGCAATGTACACTACGCACTTGCACCTGTGTGGATGCTTAGCACAAGGTATCGAGGCAAAAACTACATATTTGCAATGAATGGGCAAACAGGCAAATTTGTAGGCGAGCTTCCTTGTGACAAAAAAAGATATTGGGGCTTATTTGCAGGCATAGTGGCGGCAATAGCAGTGCCACTGTATTTCTTGGCACCAATGTTTGCGTAAAGGAGGAATTGCATGTGAATAAAAGAATATACGCCACAATTTGTGCAATATTGTTGTTTTTGTGCACAGCTATGAACATTACGGCTTTTGCAACACAAGAGCAAACGTCAAGCACACAGCCAACTTATGTGCTTGACGCAGCCGAAATTTTAACACAAGAAGAAATTGATGCACTTAACTTAAAAGCACAAAACATAACGCAAGAACACGGTGTAAATGTTTACGTTGTAACAGTTTACGACTATACGCAGTGGTACAACACCTCAGATATTTACTACGCTGCAACGCAATTTTATGAAGATTACGACCTTGGCTACGGCGAGGACAAAGAGGGCGTTTTGCTAATGCTTAGCATGTATGAAAGAGATTTTGCATACATAATATACGGCCCTAAAACGCACTCTGTTTTTGACAATGACACAATGATAGATATTGAGAATGATTTTTTGTTCGAGTTTTCGTTTGATGACTGGTACCTCGGTTTTGAGAAGTATTACGAGGGCACAGATTTTAACTTAAAATACCCATGGATGCCAGATATGTTTGGTGTTTTAATATCATCAGGTGTAGGTATAATAATAGCATTGTTTGTTGTAAACCACCACAAAGGCAAGCTCTCAAACATTGATAAAAAGAGAGCCGCACACGAGTATGTGCCAAACGGCGGAGTTAGGCTTGATGTTAAAAACGACGTTTACACACATACCACAACTTCTAGAGTACGCATACATTCAAGCTCTTCCGGTGGTGGCGGTGGTGGCTCACGTAGCCACAGTGGCGGCGGTTTCTCGGGTAGAAGCGGTAAATTTTAGCTTTGTTTTGATAGATATGTCGACAATAGTTGAAATTATCTAGATAAAAACGTCTAATAATAAACCTAAAATCAAATTTAGCAAAGAAGATAACACACACAATGAAAGGTGAAAAACTATGGATAAAACAAAATGGAAAGGCAGTACATTACTAGCACCTGTACCACCTGTGCTTGTAAGCTGTGGAGACATGGAAAAACCAAATGTACTAACAATTGCGTGGACAGGAATAATTAACTCTGCACCACCAAAAACGTATATTTCGGTAAGAAAAGAGCGTTACAGTTATGACATTATAACAAAAACCCGTGAGTTTGTAATAAACTTACCAACAAGTAAAATAGTGCGTTCAATTGACTATTGCGGTGTAAAAAGCGGTAAAGACGAAAACAAGTTTGAGACTGCAAAGCTAACCCCCGTAGAAATTGAAGACTACAACTGCCCAATAATAGACGAGAGCCCTGTAAGCCTTGCTTGTAAAGTAACAGACATAATAGAGCTTGGCACACATGACATGTTTTTAGCTGACATCACAGCAGTTTATGTAAACAGCGAGCTTATAAGCGATGCAGGTAAGCTAAAGCTTGCAAAAGCAGGGCTTTGTGCATATGCACACGGAGAGTACTTTGCGCTTGGCAAAAAAATAGGAGACTTTGGTTTTTCTGTGAAAAAGAGAAAGAAAAAACCACAATACGATAAGCGCAAGAAAAAGTGAGTTAAAAACAAAAGATAAACATAAATAGGCTATGACAAATAGAATTAAATTCAGTAATTTTACAAATTTTATTCCGCTTTGTCATAGCCTATTTTTTAGTGTGCAAATTAATTCGATTCTTGGCTTTAACTATAATTCAGCCAAAAACTCATCGCTAATTGTTGTTTTGAGCAATTCTTCTATATATTCTATGCTAAATATAGGCGCCCAAGCATTTATACCATGTGTTTGTGCAAGTTCTGCTGTATAATCCTCATACATATAAACACGTATATTTGCATAATTTCTGTCATAATGCGTTATAACAGGTGTTAGTTTTGGGTTTATAACAGCACTTGTAACTATTTCATCTGCGGTTATTTGCTTTGTAAATTCACATTCCAAAACAACGCCAACCATGGTTTCTGCCTTATCTTGCGCACTTATAAAGTTGCCTAAAGAATATGCTACAAAAACTTCTCTGCCGTCGTTTGCTGTCAGCCACTGCGCATTTTGCACAACGTGTGGATGTGTACCAACAATCAAATCTGCACCCCAGTTTGCCATATCTTGTGCCAATGTTTTTTGCATGTCATTTTCAACACGGCTGTACTCTGTGCCCCAATGCACACTTACAACAACTATGTCTGCAATGCTTTTCGCAAGCTCTATTTGGCTTTGTATTATTTCTGTTTCACTTGTTAATACAACATGGTACAGCGCATTTTCCGGGTGTGGAATACCATTTGTCATCTCAGTATAAGATAAATAGGCAATCTTTATTCCATTTACTTCTTGCAGGGCTATGTCTGTGTAGTCGGTATCATTATCATATATGCCACAAGTAAACACATCATTTGGCATCTGTTGCCAAAAATTCATTGTTGCACTAAGACCCGCTGCGCCTTTATCGTATGTGTGGTTATTTGCAAGGCTGAAAACTGTAAAGCCTGTATCGTACAATTCATGGCCCATCTCGCCGGGAGTTGAAAACATAGGGTAATTAGATGGCGGCAATTCGTCATTAACAAGTGTTTCTTGGTTAATTAGGTTTATGTCAAATTTACTAAAATAATCTCTCACATTGTCATAGGCATAAGAAAAATCATAGCCACTATAATTTGCTCTTGCGTGGGCTTGCAAATAAATCCCGTTGTGTATAAGGTTATCTCCACTTGATGAAAATTTAGCTGTTAGCACTTGGGGTTCTGTTTCTTCAACAGGTTCTTGTGCCGATTCTTGTACAGTTTCTTTTGTAGCAATTGGCAAAGCCGCCGGCTCTACTGTTTCAGCAGGGGTAACAAACATGGGTCTTACCAATACTAAAAACGCAAAAAATGCAAGCAATGCAAAAAACGCAACATACCTTTTCAAATTACCACCTCAAATATAAAATATTTAGCAGAACTTGTTTTAAACCCTTTTTACAATATATATATTGATTATACTTTATTTCTCGCCTTTTTACGATCACTTTTTACAAAAAAATTGTATATAAACCTATAAAAAGCAGTAGTTAGTGTATACACAAGTTGAAATAAGCAAATATTAACAATTTTTCACTTTGCAAGCAAGAAAAACAAAATGCCCTTTTGGGGAATATGAACTTTTATACCGCTATAGATTTTAAAATAGCTAAATTATTCATATGACCACTTGTAGCTATTCTATCTAGTAAATGATATTGAATATAACTCCATACTTTGATATAATAGTATTAACAAAATGGTTGTTAGCTTATTAATGCCTGGCAGGGTTAAGTCAAAGCTGCTTTATCAAACATAAAAGCTGTTTTAGGCTTGTTGAAGTGTAAAATTTTAACATTTTTTTAATTTTATAAACTTTTTAGTTTTAGCGAGGTTGATATTATTTATGACAATTACATACGCTCTATTGTTATTCTTTTTATTCATACTAATTTATCTTCTTATTATCGAGATATTTACTGTGCTCTTTCGCCTAACAGGCTTAACTTATGACAAGGCAAACTTTCAGGTTATATCTATGCTTACAAACTGTGGTTTTACCACACAGGAGAGCGAGGCAATTACAACTTTCCCTGTTCGCAGAAAACTTGCAAAACTAACGGTAATCTTCGGTTATTTGTTTACTGTAATAATAATGTCAAGCATAGTAAACATATTTTTCTCACTAAGCAATTCCGAGGTTGCAAATATGTGGCAGTCAATACTTATTACATTTTTGTCTGTTGGGTTAATTACAGTGCTTATCCGCTCACGTGCTATTCGCTGTTTTTTTGATGCACGAATTGAGGCAATAGGCAACCGCATTATGTTTGGAGATGGCTCTAACGCAATTGTTTTGCTTGATATGTTTGGTGAAAACGCCATGTGTGAGATTAATTTGACAAAATTGCCATTACAATTTGAAGGCGTGCTGTTAAAGGACTCAGAGCTTAAAGAAAAGTATAAAATACAGCTTATTTTAATTAAGCGCGAGGGTAAAACATTGAGCATACTAGATGGTGAGGACTACCTTTTAACAAACGACATTATAGTTGTTTTTGGCAATTATAACAATATTAAGGCATTGTTTAAAAAACCTGCACAAGTGGCAAAACAGCGTAGTGCATAAGCTTTGTATATACAAATAACAGGGGGCTAAATAGAATGTCAAAACGCAATATGTTACAAGTTTGGCCGTTTTTGGTTAAAAACGCAGAAGTTGCAAACTATATACAAAATACAACGGTGGAAAAACTTGAACTAAAAAGAGCGCAAAACAAAGCATTTATATTTTATAATTGCGAGACCCCCTTACCGGGTGAAGTTGAGCACAAAATATCTGAGATGCTTGCAGATGAATTCCCTAATTTTTCAATAAGACTAATAGGAAGTTTCCCAATAAATAGTTTAAACGAAGAAGCTGTTCTAAGCATAATTGAGCAATTAAAAGAAGATGGCATGCCTGTAAACGGCTTTTTGAGCAACGCAGAAATAGATATAAATATGAGTGAAAACGAAGTGGGCTGCTTGACAATAAATGTCAAAAACGGGCTCACTATTCTTTCTCATATATGTTTTGACGAGAGGCTTCAACAAGCAATTTTTGACAGGACAGGCAGTGCCATGCAAGTTAAACTTGTTTGCAACGAGGAGATGTCGTTTGCTGATGTTGAAAAATACCTAAAGGCAAAAGCACCTAAAAAAGTTATTAAACCAAAAAGCGAAGGCCCTATAATCAACTTCAAGGGCACTAATTTTGACGAAATACCGTCTAAACTTTTGTGGGGGCACATGTTTACCCCAAAAGAAAAAGATGTTACCTCGCTGTTTGACATCACAGACACAAAAGGCAACAACGTTATGTGGGGCGATGTTTTTTTTACCGATTGCAGAGACGGATACAAGAAAATTTACACCATTGCCATAACTGACTACAAAGGCAGTGTGAACCTGAAAATTATACTTGACGGTAATGCGCAGAGCGGCAAGCTGGACGACATAAAGCCCGGTATGACAATTGTTGTGCGTGGAAATTTTGTATATGACAAGTACGAACGTGACTATGTTGTTTATCCCGAGGATATTATGCAGGTTTTTCACAAAAAGCGCACTGATGACGCAGAGCTAAAGCGTGTGGAGCTTCATTTACACACAAAGCAGAGCAACATGGATGCCCTTACGGACACAAAAAAAATTATACAAACAGCATACGACATGGGGCACAAGGCAATTGCCATAACGGACCACGGCGTTGTGCAAGCCTTCCCCGAGGCAATGGGAATGTCGGATAATATACGCAAAAAAGACAAGGATTTTAAAGTAATTTATGGCGTTGAAGCGTATTTTGTTGATGATATGGTACCTGCTTTGCACGGAGCACAAAAAGGTAGCATTAATGAACCTGTGGTGGTGTTCGACCTTGAAACAACGGGGCTTTCCCCTGTAAATGACAGAATAACCGAAATAGGCGCAGTGATGATACAAGACGGCGAAGTGACGGAAAAATTCAGCACATTTGTGAACCCACACAGAAATATACCGGAAAAAATAACACAGATAACCGGCATTACAGATGAAATGGTGCAAGATGCTCCTGATGAAAAACATGCACTGAAAGCGTTTTTTGAGTTTACAAAGGGCTGTATGCTTATTGCTCACAATGCGCACGGCTTTGACATGCGCTTTGTTAAAGAAAGCGCAAAAAGAAGTAAAACAACTTTTAATAACAGCTATTTAGACACATTACCACTGGCACAAGCACTGCTTTTAGGGCTTAGAAATTATAAGCTTGGGACAATTGCAAAAAAACTTAACATACCTGCATTTAACGCGCATAGGGCACAAGATGACGCATATGCTCTTGCGCAAATTTATATAAAATTGCTTGAAGAACTGCACCAAAAAGGTATAGAAAATGTGGAGGATATAAACACATCTCTTGGCAATTCTCGCGCATTATCAAAGAAAAATTTTCACATCATTTTGCTTGTAAAAAATCAAGCAGGTATGAAAAATTTGTTTAAAATAATATCGTCTGCACATATAGATTACTATTTAAAAGTACCCAGAGTGCCGCGCAGTTTGCTAAATAAGCACAGGCACGGGCTAATTGTTGGCTCTGCGTGTGAAGCAGGAGAGCTTTATCGTGCAATAGTTGAGGGGCGCTCAAAAGAGGAGCTTCTAACAATTGCCGAGTATTACGACTACCTTGAAGTACAGCCTGTGGGCAATAATGAGTACATGGTGCGCGAGGGTATAGTTGACAGCAAGACAAAGATACAAAAGTTTAACAAGACTGTTTTAGAAATTGCAGACGAGCTGGACAAACCTGCCATAGCAAGCGGCGATGTGCATTTTCAAGAAGAAAAAGACAGCGTTTACCGCGCTGTTTTACAGGCCGGCATGGGATTCAGCGATGCCGACAACCAAGCACCGCTCTACTTTAGAAACACAAAGGAAATGCTAAACGAATTTAAGTATTTATCACCCGAAAAAGCGCACGAAATTGTTGTGGAAAACCCATGCAAAATTGCCGACATAATTGAAAATGACATAAGGCCAATACCGCGTGGTTTGTACTCACCAACAATTGAGGGCGCCGACGTGACACTGCGTGAAGACACAATGCGCAACGCAAAAAAACGCTATGGAGACCCACTTCCAAAGCTTGTAGAGGACAGGCTTAACCGTGAACTAGATAGTATAATTAAACATGGATTTGCTGTTTTGTATGTTATAGCGCAAAAACTTGTTATGAAAAGCGAAGAATACGGCTACCTTGTTGGCTCAAGGGGCTCTGTTGGCTCGTCTGCTGTGGCGCACTTTTCGGGCATATCGGAGGTTAACAGCTTGCCACCGCACTACTGCTGCCCAGAGTGCCTGTGGAGCGAATTTTACGAAGACGGTAGCATAGCCGACGGCTTTGACTTACCAAACAGAAAATGCCCTATGTGTGGCACTGAGCTTGCAATGGATGGGCACGACATACCTTTTGAGACCTTCCTCGGCTTCGACGGCGATAAAGAGCCTGATATTGACCTTAATTTCTCGGGAGAAGTGCAAGGGCGCATACATAGATACACCGAGGATTTGTTTGGGCGCGACCACGTTTTTAAAGCCGGCACAATAACGGGCTTGCAAGACAAAACAGCGTATGGATACGTTAAAAAATACCTTGAAGAGCGCAGTATGCTTGTTAATAAAGCAGAGGAAAACAGGCTTGTGCAGGGCTGTGTGGGGGTAAAAAAATCCACAGGGCAACATCCGGGCGGCATGGTAGTTGTGCCCGGCGGATATGAAGTGTACGACTTTTGCCCTATTCAGCATCCGGCAGATGACAAAGAAAAAGGCATGATAACAACACATTTTGAGTTTAAATATCTGCACGAAACCATACTTAAACTAGATGAACTAGGGCACTTTGTGCCCACTATGTACAAGCATATTGAGGACATGACGGGCGTAAAAGTTGACAGCGTGCCAATGAATGACGAGAGGGTTATATCACTGCTTGTGTCCACAGAGGCGCTAGGTGTAAAACCCGAGGATATTGACAGCAAGACAGGCACATTTGGCATCCCTGAACTTGGCACAAACTTTGTGCGCAACATGCTAATAGAGGCACAGCCGAAAAATTTCAGCGACCTCATACAAATTTCGGGGCTTTCACACGGCACAGACGTTTGGAATGGCAACGCGCAAGACCTTATAAAAAACAACACATGCACAATAAGCGAGGTTATTGCAACACGTGATAGCATTATGACGGAGCTAATGCACAAGGGTGTTGCGCCAAAGCATGCTTTTAAAGTTATGGAATTTACACGCAAAGGGCTTGTTGCAAAACTGGGCTTCCCCGATAATTTAGAGCCCATTTTAAAAGAGCACGGTGTGGAGGACTGGTATTTGGAGAGCTGCAAAAAAATAAAGTACATGTTCCCAAAAGCACACGCTGTAGCGTATTTAATTGCGGCAATAAGGCTAATGTGGTTTAAGGTTTACAAACCACTTGAGTTTTATGCAACGTACTTTACTGTGCATGGAGACGACATTGACTACGACGCAGCCTTAGGTGGCACAAGAGTTGCAAAGAGCAACATGAAAATAATTGCACAGCGCTTAAAAGAGGAGAAAAAGGCAAAAGATGAAAGCCTTTTGTCATCGCTACAAATAGTGAACGAAATGCTTGCACGTGGTTTTAGCTTTTTACCTATAGAGATTGGCAAGAGCCGTGCAAAAAAATACGTGGTGGAGGATGGAAAAATCCGCTTACCGTTTATGGCACTTAAAGGCGTGGGGGATACTGCGGCACAGGCACTTGAAGATGCCACAATTAACGGCCAGCAATATTTATCCGCAGAGGAAATTCAGTTTAAATGCGGAGTGTCCGACACTGTAATTGATTTGCTTATTGAAATTAAGGCACTTGGCAACTTGCCTAGGAGTAATCAAGTTTCATTTTTTTAAAAAATTCAATGGCAAAATAGAAAATTATATGTGCTGTACTCCAAAACAAAATATTAACCGCTCGAGCACTGCATTCTTTTGTTCAGTGCTCGAGCGGTGTTTTATAGTATGACTTTTCGAAATTATTCAGCTTAGCTATAATTAAATGGACTGTGACAAAATTTTATAAGAGCAACCCTATGCAGTGCCGTAAAACGCAGAAATTACCTGCGAGCTCCGGCAACCACATAGGGCTGCCCCTACTTTTTTGCTCAAAATATGATTTTATTCTATTTCGTCACAGCCTCTTATTCTTTACGAGTACTGTTTTTTTGCAATATTTAATTCACCTAATAAGTTAAACGTGATTGTTATCAATAAGTGCACTTTGTTTCGGCTTAGCACTAATAAAATGCAATACACAAACTGCACCGCTAATTATCATAATTGGGTAGTAGTTTAGTAAATACCTCGTGCCTGCCTCCCAGATTAACAAAAACAGTAACAGCCCAAAAGTTGCAACTTGTGGCATTAAAAACTTGTAAAATTTTTTTCGCATTGAAAAAAACGCCCCCATTACAAGGCACAACATTATAAAAACATGAAATCCTTGCGCTATTGTGTCGTATATTACAAAATATTCACCCTCTGGGAATAGTATATCTACTGCAAAATTTTCTTTCATAAGTGTGTTTGCAACTATATTTTGTGCGTTAAAATTACCACTACCAAAACTGCGCACTGCCTTTTTATTAAGAAATTCCAGATAACCAACAAAACCATGCTCTTCCATGCGCTCTAAAAGCAGCTCATTTGCCGCATTTGTTTTTTCCTCTGCTGTCTCGAATGACCAAATATAGTGGTTGTCATCAGCACTGTGTGCACCGTCACCTTGCAACCCCATTGCTATCCACGCAATAAATGGTGTAGACATATCCTCGGCTATTGATTCATCAAGAATATTCTCATACATGAAGGCGCTAAACATTGAGCTTATTATTACAAAAAACAATGCAAAACTTGCAAGGCATGCAATTGCTTTTTTAAACTGCATGTTTAAAACTAGCACTATTAAAACAGCTATGAGAGCAAGTGCAACAGAATTTTTTATAATTGTGCCCACCGCAACAAACAAGCCTAGCAATATTATTAAAATTGTATACTTAATTTTATCGTTTTTCTGTTCACTTTTTTGTTTCATTAACAACACAGCAAAGTAAATAGCCGCAACCGGGTACATCATGGTTGTTGTATCTGTGTAAAACACAGATATGTACGTTTGCAGCGGCATACAAAAATACATTATAATTATTGCCATAAACGCATTTGTTTTACCTGCGAGCTCTTTAACTAGTAAAAACACAAATAGATACGTTAATTCAATACAAATTCCATTAAAAACTGCACCTACAATAAAAAAGTTTGTAACCCCAAGCCTATTAAAAAAACGGAAAATAAACTGTAAAATTATTGTAATTGGCATGTTATTTGGAAATTTGTAAAAATAATCAAGATAAGGGTCTAGTATCTCCCCTGTTATGGCATAATTGTATGCACCTGTAAACACTTTTTCAAAGTCTACCGTAGGGTAACCTGCGGCAAAATAATATACAATAATTTGTGTTAGTACTAAAATTGCAAAAAAAACACCAAGCAAAAGTTTCGTTTTGCTTTCAATTATTTTTTTGCTTTTACACAATAGTTTATATATGCCCAAAAATAGGCACACATATAATAAAGCTATTGGTAACACAAAATAC
The DNA here is from genome assembly GCA_964371675.1 of uncultured Bacteroides sp. Taxonomy (GTDB): domain Bacteria; phylum Bacillota; class Clostridia; order Oscillospirales; family Ruminococcaceae; genus Ruthenibacterium. Next base: position 103,301 of record CAYJNL010000002.1, read on the forward strand.
CACTTGTAATCGAAATAAAAATTAACAAATATTGTGTTAAAAGTAACTATTGAAAAAAGTGCTATATATGCAATGTAGAAAATATTTATAAGCTTTGTCTTTAAAATGTTATTTTTCCCCCATTTTAAAATTAACTATTTATTATATAATTAAACCATTCCAAAACTCATGCAATTTAGCTACTAAAACTCCGCTTATTATCGCTTGTGCCAAATAGCAATACGTCAGTATTACTTATTATGTTACCCTAATAAACAAAATTTAAAGCCACTGTCATACGCAAATTTTATATTTGTTTAACTATACAAAAAAGGCTAATTTTATACATAACAAAGCAGAAAAGTGAGGAATATTTTAAAGCTATTCCCATTGACAATTACGCAGTTATGGTTAAAATCAGCCAAAGTTTTGCATTGTTTTCTCGATATTAGTATACTATTTATACTGTAAGCGTAGGCTCTTGCATTGGGCTTGTAATGTCTGTCCATATACGTGTAGATTCATCTACGCATAAGAAATACATGTTTGTAAGCATTTCCGATGGTATGGAAAGTTCCTCTGCAAGCTCGTCAATTCTTTGCCAGCTTGCTTGCTCATAGCATAGAACAAGCTCATAAATTTTGCCGCACTCACCTTTTTGCCCAAGAAGCGCCTCTTTTAGCTCCTCTGCAATAGGTATTTCGTCTAAAATTTCAACAAGAGGCATGTCTATCAGATAATCAAGTGTTGAAAGCATACCCATTAAATATGCGTCTGCTCGTTTAATTTGTACTGTTTTAACATAGTCAACAAGCCTGCTGCAAAAACTTGCACGCATAAACGATAGTTTTAAAAGCTCTTGTGTAGCCGCGTCTGCGCCATCTGTATCGCCGTTTGTTGCGCTAAGCAAGTAAACCCACTGTTTCATTTCGTTAAGGCCTATTGTAACAATGGCTTGGCGCACATTTGTTACCCTTTTACGCAGTGCAAAGTGCACAGAGTTAACCATTCTTAGTATACCGTATGTAAGCGTTGCATCAACAGATATTATTTGCTCAATCTCTTCAATATCAGGTGTTTCTTTTGTAACGGCAACCATGAGCCTAAAGAAGTTTGTCTCTAAATAGTCGCTACTATGTGTTTTTGTCTTAATATGTTTTGCCACAAATGTGCCTTTAAAAGCATAAAATCCTTTGTTTATAACCGAATCATAAAGTGCTTTTGTGTCAATTTCGCACGCAATACACTTTTTATTTATGCTCTTTGCAGTCTCCAAAATATGGTTTATTGTCTCTTCGCTTGAGCTTTTTACATCAACACAAATAAAGTCAATATCATTCATTAGTGCTATGTAACGCTGTGTAAACTCAAAATCATTTACAGCTATTTTGTAGCCACTTTTTGAGTATTGCTTTACCATGTGCATAGCAAGCGGATGTATCAAAACACTGTCATTTATTTGAATTACCAAATCGTTTACATCAAATAATAGCGGTGTTTTTTTAATTAGCAATGCTGAGGTAAATGTCATAAAATTAAGTGTACCCTTAAAGTGTTTGTCTGAATTTTGCGTCAACACGTTATAAATTGTATCAGCTGCAATAAAATCGCTTGGTGAAGACGCACCCTCATCTGAGCCAAAGGCATTGTTCTCCCCATGATATTGAACATCATAACCTATTATTTTGCTGTCCGCATCTTTAATTGGCAGCCTTACAATATACTTACTGCTCATATTCCCACTCTCTTTCCGTGCCAAATTTTTTATTGTATGTGCTTTATTTTTTAGTTTCTTAAATGAGGAGTCTATCAATTATTCCAACAAGTTTACCTATCTCAGGCTTGCTCAACTGCCCGTCTGCTCCAACTTCTTCTCCCCTAACCCACATTTGGTCGCTTATTAAGCTTGAAAAAATTATAACCGGAATATGCCCAAATTTTGCACTGCTTTTTACAAGTTTTGTCAAATGGTGGCCATCCATCTGTGGCATTTCTATATCTGTAATTATAAGTTTTACGTTATCATCAAGTTTGCCCTCAGGTATTTTGTTAATTGCATTCCACAAATCTGCACCGTTAGCAAACATTCTTAGGTTTGTAAAACGCGCCTTTGTAAGCGAAGAATTTATAAGCTGCGCCAAAAGCTGTGAGTCTTCAGCAAGCCAAATAGGTGTTGAATTCTCACGTCTTGTGCCTAGCTCGTCAATCTCTTTTTCCTGTATACCTGTTTCCGGTGCAATATCTGTAATTATTTTTTCAAAGTCAAGAATGCTTACTATTTCGCCTGCAACTTCTGTAAGGCATGTAACTATAGAGGTCTCGTTACTGTTAAGTGTTGTGTCCGGGTGCTGTATGTCCGCCCATGAAATGCGGCTTATCCCCTCAACTGTGTGCACTCTAAAAGCTATGCTCATTTTGTTAAAGTTTGTAACTATAAACAAATCTTTCTCTTGGTTTGGTGTTTTTTGAGAATTTATGTAAGACGGCAAGTCTATAACAGTTATAACTTTATCGCGCGGTTTAAAAATGCCCTCTACCGCAAAATGTGAATGAGGCATACTGCGTACAGGTTCTGTAAGCATAATTTCGCTTACTTTATAAACGTTAATACCATACATATTACCGTCTATTGTGAAACGCATTATCTCTATTTCATTTGTACCGGATTCTAAAACATTGACTTTTTTCTCACTCACAATTCGTCACTCCCAATTATATAATATTGTTATGTTTTTTATAGTGTTATGTCAGGTAGCCCGTAGCTTTTTAGGCTTACAGTACCCGTTGCCACATCTACCGACATTGTTCTTGCTTTTGTTCCGCCTACATTTTCAGCTTGCAACATTATGCCCTCTTTTCTTAGGCACATGCGCACGCTTTCAATGTTTCTTTGCCCGACATTCATGCTAGAGCCACCACCTTTGTTCATGGTCTCAAACATACATGCACCGCCTGCAATCTTTGCCTTTATCAGTGCACGTGCAGCGCCCCTGCGCTCCATCATTTTAAGAGCCTCTGCTATACCTGTATTTGCATATTTAAAAGGAACATTTCTGCTCATTTCCATATTAAGCGGTAATAGTATATGTACAAGTGCACATATTTTTTTCATTGGCTCGTAAAGGCTTATTCCCACACAAGAGCCAAGTGCATACGTTATTATTGTGCCCGAATTTTGCGCCATCTTCATGTCCGCAATTCCCACAATTAATTTTTCACTCATCAAGAACACCTATCTTTTTTAGTAGAAAGTTTAGTGATTGTATGTCCGGTGATAGTAAGATTTTACACGGTATTTCTTTGTTGTCACATATGAACTCTGAGCTTATAGTCATAATATAGTCGCTCTGCCCGCCAAATTCTGCCATTGGTACTGCAAGTATTGCACCCTGCATATCTACTGTAAACGCTGGCACACTAAGCCCTATGTTTATAGCTGCAAATGACGACAGCGAATTTATAAATGTTGATATCATGATGTTGCTTACCTCAACAAGCGCAGAAGAATCAAGCTCGTCAAGCTCTTCATAGTTTTCAACTGTTTTGTTCAGCATGTTTGATAAAATTAAGTTTACAAACTCCACTTGTTGTACAGACAATACAACGCCGTTTATCTCTCCTGACATCATAACAAGTGCACCGGCTGTTATAGCCTCGGGCCCGCCTATCCACTCAATTGCCTCGTTGTACTCTAAAATATGAACTTGCGGCACTGTAATGCGCACTTCTCTACCAAGCATACCCGATAGTGACGTTGCCGCATTACCTGTTCCTATACTTCCTATTTCTCTTAGGGCATCAATTTCAAGACCGTTTAACTCTTCAAATTTTTTCAAACTAATCACCTTTATATTTTATTGTGCGCTATTTTTAATATTTTAACCTCTTAGGCTATTAATTGTTGTTTCAATCTCGTCTGCTGTTTTTACCATAGTTAATGCGTAGCCATAGGCGCGCTGCGTTTCGATTACACGTGCCATCTCATTTGCAAGGTCTGCGTTAGAGTCTTCTAAAAAGCCTTGCTCTACTTGCACGTCTTCCATTACAGTTACAGCACCGTTTTTAACAGGGTCTACAAGAAAACGCCCGTTATCTACATGGAGCATACCGTCTTTTATAGGTATGTTGAAAACACCTACGGGTAGTTTTTCGCTATCGTCCGTTACTTCAATAGGTTGCCTGTTAGCATCAAGCACTTGCCTACCCATGCCATCTGAAAGATAGAAAGTTTCGCCGTTTCCTGTTTGGTAGCTTGACATTGTGAAAGAGCCGTCTCTTGTGTATGATATTTCACCCGACTCTAAGTCACGCAAACAAAAGTATCCCTCTTGGCCAAAAATAGCATAGTCAAGGCTTCTTCCTGTATTTGAAAGGCCACCTGTTGAGTAGTCTGTTGCTGTTGATGCAACGTATGCGCCTGTACCTCTTGGCACGTCGTTTTCGTCAACACCTGTCATCATGCCATACATTAGTTGCCCAAAGGCAGGGCTCTCTGCTTTAAATCCGTATGTATTTATGTTTGCAATGTTATTACCGTGTATTGTCAAGCGGTTCATTTGTTGCTGTGCGGCAACAGATGCCGCGTAAAAGCCTTGAATCATAATTTACACCTTCTTTGTGTTGTATATTACTAAGCCATTCTGCCAATTTCTGTTGTTGCCTTTGTAATTAGTTGGTCGTATATTTTAAGCACTTGTGTTTGGCTTTGAAGTGTGCGCTGTGCTGTCAACATCCTTGACATTTCACCTGCTAAGTCCACGTTTGAGTTCTCAACTGCTTTCCACATAAAATTAGCATCGCCCTGTGCCGCCGCTTGCCCACCTGTTCCAAAAAGCCCACTTGGGTTTTTAACAAGTTGTTCTTCGTTTGCAAAAGTATATGTTGCAATTTGCCCTATTAGTGCGTTTGTATTTGCATCAAAAAGGCGCCCCTCTGTATCTGCCGTTATTTGGTCTGTATTTAGCCTTATGGGCTGTCCACCTGAGCCAAGCACCCTACCGTGCTCCGGCAAGTAGAGGTAACCCTCAGTGTCTAGTACAAAACTGCCGTTGCGTGTATACTCTGTGCCACTCTCTGTTTGAATACCAAAGTAACCCTCGCCTATAAGTGCAAAATCAAGGTTTAGATTTGTTATATCAAAGCTAACCTCACTTAAATCTATGTACAGCTGGTCAGGTGCAAGTATGTATGTTTGTGTTCCTATCTCTGTCGAGTTGCTCTTGTCGCTATTGCCCACCCTGTTAAGCATAACATCTTCAAAAGGTATGTCTGTATATGTTTCGGCTTTAAAGCCCGGTGTTGTAACATTTGTCATGTTATTGCCAATAACATCAAGCCTACGTGTTTGTGACAATACACCCGAGGTTAAGTTGTAAAATCCCTTTGTCATGATTTATCTCCAATCTGCCAATATATAATTACACCTTATTAACATTATACTATAAAATCACAAAAAATAAAAGTAAAATGTTTTGTAAAAGTTCTATTGTTTAAATTCTTCGTACTCATTTTCCATATAATTTCGCAAATCTCTAACTGCTCTGCTGTGTATTTGTGAAACACGCGGTGCGCTAACTCCCATTACATGGGCAATTTCTTTCATTGTAAGCTCTTTTTCGTAGTAAAGTGATAACACTATACGCTCGTTTTCACGCAGATGTGAAATACCTTTGTGTAAATTTTGGAATAAATCTTTTTCTTCATATATTTCTTCGGGAATGTCTTTTGAATCGGTAGATGCAACAATTTTGCCCGAGGCATTGCCGTATGTGTCAAGTAAAACCTCAAGTGACATTAAGTTTGTCACTGCCATATCATCAAACATTTCATTATACTGCTGTTTTGATATGCCGAGATGCTGTGCTATTTCGTTTGAATCCGGCATACGCCCAAGTTTTATAGATAGCACTTCTATAGCCTTGTTCATTTTAACTACACGTTGGCGCAAATGGCGCGGTAACCAGTCGTTTTTACGTGCTAAGTCAACAATCATTCCGCGTAGCCTCTTTGAGATATATGTCTCAAACTTTACCTCTTTGCTTGGGTCAAACCTGTCGACAGCGCTAAGCAAAACAATTACACCCTCGTGAATTACGTCGTCTAACTGTGCAAAACCGTTGTAAAGCCCACATGTTTGTGTGGCTATGCGTTTTATAAAGTCTGTATAGCGCATTACAAGTTTCCACTTTAGCTCAACATCACCTGTTTTTTTGTACAGCAAAAGAAGCTGCTCATTGTCAAGCGCATCTATTTCAGTGTTTGCATCAATTTTTTCTATTTGCTTTGTCGCAGTTTGTTCACTCAATTGCAATGCGCTCCTCTCTATGAAAGTTACCTTAATTGGTGCTTTTAAGCTTCAATGTGTGCCTTTACCAAAACAAGGCACTTTAAATTGTTTAAAGTATTTTTAAGCCGATTCCCCTGCTTTTGGCGCCATCTGCGCAGGTGGTGCATCCAGCGTTATGTTGCCAAGTGCCTGTATTTGCACATTGCTTGTAATCTCACTGAAAGAAAGCACACGCACATCGGGGTAAAAACCTGCTATAAGCCTGCTTAAATACACGCGTATAACTTGGCTTGTGAGGATAATAGGTGTTTGTGATAAGTCAATAAATTTCTTGCGCAAGTCTCCAAGTTGCCCCACAATTTGCTGCATAATCTCGGGGCTAAGTGCAAGGTAAATACCCTGGTCGTTCTTTGCAAGTGCGCCGAGAATGCTCTTTTCAACGCCTGCGTCAAGTGTAACAACACGCAACTGTCCGTTCTCACAGAATTTACGTGTAATTGTTCTGCTAAGTGCTGTGCGCACGTTTTCTGTCATCATGTCAGTGTCACGTGTGGTTGCGCTTGTGTCAAGTATTGACTCTAGTATTACAGCAAGGTCTTTTATAGGAATGTCCTCTTTTAAGAGGTTGCGAAGTATCTTTTCAAGTGTTGCATAGTTTACTACGTTTGGTATTGCATCTTCAACAAGCTCGGGCATTGACTGTTTTAAATTTTCCACAAGCTGCATTGTCTCTGTTCTTCCAAGTAGTTCGTATGCGTGCTGTTTTATTGTCTCTGTAAGGTGTGTTAGCATTACAGTAAGCGGTGTTATTACGGTGTAGCCGTAAATTTCCGCAAGCTCTTTGTTTTCAGGCAATATCCATCTTGCAGGTATGCCGTATGCCGGCTCAATTGTCTCAATGCCGTCAATATGCCCTGTGGCTGTTGACGGTTCAAGTGCGAGATAGTAGTCTACAAGAATTTCACCTCTTGCAACCTCCTCGCCCCTTACTTTAATTATATATTGGTTTGTGCCAAGCGACGCACCGTCGTGCAAACGGATTGACGGCACAACAAAGCCCATTTCTTGTGCGTATTGTCTGCGGAAAATTACAATTCTATTTATGAGCTTACCACCACTTGATTCATCTACAAGCGGTATTAAGCTGTAACCGAATTCCATTTCAACAGGCTCTACATTTAATAGCGAATACACGTTGTTTATATCTCTAAAGTAATCTGTCTCTGCCGGAGTTTGTTCCTCTTCAGGTGCTTGTTTTTGCCTTTCGAGTGCAAGCTCTTGTTGTTTCATTGTATCTAGGCGTTGCAAGCTGTAATAGCCCGCCGCACTTAGTGCACTGCCAACAATTAAAAGAGGTAGTGTTGGTGTGCCCGGCACAATGCCAAGTAAAACAAGTATTATGCCCGTTGCAAAAATTGCGCGCGGCTGCCCTTTAAATTGCGATAATACGTCTGTATTTAGGCTATCATCTGAAACACTGCGTGTAACTATCATGCCTGTTGCCGTTGAAATCATTAGTGATGGAATTTGTGAAACAAGACCGTCACCGATAGTAGCTATTGAATAAATGCTGAAAACTTGGTTTATATCAGCGCCGCCTTGCACCATACCTATAATGATACCTGCAACAAAGTTGATAACCGTTATAACTATTGACATAACGGCATCGCCCTTAACAATCTTCGTGGCACCGTCCATAGCGCCAAAAAAGTCCGCCTCTTTTTGTATAACTTCACGCCTTTGCTTTGCCTCTTGCTCGCCAATAAGCCCACTGCTAAGGTCTGCGTCAATAGCCATTTGTTTACCTGGCATAGCATCAAGTGTAAACCTTGCGGCAACTTCCGAAACACGCTCTGCACCTTTTGTGATAACAATAAATTGCACAAGAACTATAATTAAGAATATTATAACACCAATTACAATGTTGCCCTGTGTTATAAGGTTACCAAAAGCCCTAATAACTTCACCCGCGTTGCCACCGTTGCCCAAAATCAAACGTGTTGATGATACATTTAGCCCTAAGCGGAACAGTGTAGTTATTAGTAGCAAAGACGGGAATATCGAGAATTCAAGTGTTTTTGATATTGTCATTGTTATCATCAATATCATAATTGACAGTGATATGTTTATAACAAGTAAAATATCAAGCATGAACGTAGGTAGTGGCAGTACAAGAAATAGTACTATTACAACTACAATCAGCGATATTGAATTGTCTAATAATCGTTTCATATAAGCTGTTTTCCTACCTTTGGTTAATGCTGAAAATTATTTTTTTAACTTACCTTTCAGCTTGTAAATATATACTAAAACTTCCGCAACCGCGTTGTATAAATCGGGTGGTATTTCTTTGAAAAGCTCTCCTGTTGCATAAAGTGCCCTAGCAAGAGGCCTATTTTCAACAATTTCCACATTGTTTTCTGCGCCTACACGCAAAATACGCTGCGCCACTTCGTCCATACCCATTGCAAGTATTACGGGTGCGTTGTCCTTATTTGCTTTATATCTAAGCGCTACGGCATAGTGCGTTGGGTTTTTAATTATAACGTCTGCCTTTGGCACTTGCTGCATCATGCGTGACATTGCCATTCTGCGCTGTGTTTGCTTTATTTTGCTTTTAATTTTGGGGTCGCCCTCTAGTTGTTTAAACTCGTCTTTTACCTCTTGCTTTGACATTTTTATGCTGTTTTCATAGTGCCATTTTTGGTAAATAACGTCAAACCCCGCAAGTACTATATATGCTATTGAAATTTGTACAATAAGCCCAAAAACCATACTTACTATGTGGTCAACTGAGCTTCTTACATCTGTAAAGAAAAATCTGTCGAACATGCTCATCTCGTCAAATAGATAGCTAAAAATGAGATATAGCAGTATTCCTATTTTAAGTAAACCTTTTAGTGCGTCTACTACTGCCTTTGATGAAAATAACTTTTTAAACCCCTCTATTGGGTTAATCTTGCTGAATTTCGGCTTTATTACATCGAAAGTTACAAGCATTCTTGTTTGAAAAAACGTTGCCGCTATTGCCACAACCACGCAAATTAAAAATAGTGGGCCTGCGGAAATTGCAAATGTGTATAAAAATCGTGAAAAGAACTCGCTTAAATTTTGAAGCTCGTTATTTGTACCTACTGTTGCCGTTAGCGAAAAGCTGTAAACAAAAAATTCATAAACATTTGTTGCTATTGCGCCACCCGTTGCATAAAGTATTGCCACACCTGTAACAAGCACTGCTATTGAAACAGCATCTGAACTCATGAAGATATTGCCCTTTTTTCGCTCGTCTCTGCGCCGTTTGGCAGTGGCCTTTTCGGTTTTACTGGGGTCTGCCACCGGGCCACACCTCCCTTTTTACTTAGCGTGCAAGTATATGAAGTACATTCTCCATGTGTTCAAGCATTAAAATCTCTACTTCCAGCACATATTCATTCATAGGCACAAGGAATGATATTAACATTATAAAGCCCAAAATAACTTTTAACTCAAGGTTTATTACAAACGCATTGATTTGCGGTATTGCTTTCATTAATATGCCCATACCAACTATGCCCAAAATACCTGCCGCCATTATTGGCAATGCTATTTTTACGCCAAGCGATATACATAGAAAAAATACCATTGCCACATGCTCTGAAATATCTGTGCCAAAGTTTGCGCTCCCAAGTGGTAATATAGCGTTTGAGGTAAGCATTAAACGTATAAGCGTGTAATGCCCATTTTCTGCAAAAAACACAAGTATGAAAAGTATGTTTAAAAGCTGTGCCGAAACAGACATATTTGTCTGGCTACTGGGGTCGTACATCTGCGCCATGGTAAAACCCATATGCGTATCTATAATTTCGCCACCAAGCCCAACAACAGAGAAGAATATGCGCATGACAAGCCCCATTGTAAGGCCTACAAAAAGCTCAAGCATCATAATAACGGTAAACTGTATTATGCTTGTGGGCTCAGGCGGCAGCGTTTGCGGAATTGCGCCATACACAAAGAGCGTAAGCACAAGTGAAAAACCCGACCTATATGAAATAGGTACATTTGTTCTGCTAAAAAGCGGGCTAAACTCCACAAAGCCTGTCATTCGCATGAAAATAAGTTCAAATAAATATAGCTGTGTAAAATCCATCTGTGCACACCCTTACATAAGAGTAAACAGATAGCGACAGAAAACAAGTAAGTTTTCCATCATCCAACTGCCACCTATGGTGAGTGCACCAATTACAACAATAAGCTTTAATATAAAACCCAGCGATTGCTCGTGAATTTGCGTTACGGCTTGGAAAATAGCAACTATAATACCCACAATCATACTGAGAATTAAAAGTGGACCCGCTATTCTTAAAGCTACACCGAGCGCCTCTAGCAGTACTTCGGATACATGCATATTAACGACTATTCCTTTCCGCTACGCGCTCTAATTAAAGCCCTGTATAAGTGTTGAAAACAAGAGTTGCCAACCGTCAAGTGATATAAACAACAGCAATTTAAACGGCATTGATATCATGGCCGGCGGTAACATAATCATACCCATAGACATTAGTGTAGATGCCACAATTACGTCAATTAGCAAAAACGGTATATAAAGGTAAAAACCAATTTCAAAAGCACGTTTAAGCTCACTTGCCATAAATGACGGTACAACCGTTGTTAATGGCAAGTCAATTGCCTCTTGTGTTGTCTCAGGCACAGGAGTATCTGACAGCTCACAGAACATCTCCAGAGAGCTTTGCTCCGTTTGCCTTAGCATAAATTCTTTTAGCGGCACTTGTGCCACTTCAAGAAATTCATCTTGTCCCATTGTGCCCTGTGTATAGGGCTCGTATGCCTCCTCGCTTATTGTTTCAATAACGGGAGCCATTGTAAAAAGCGTTAAAAATAGCGCTATACCCATTAAAACCATATTTGGTGGGTTTTGCTGCAAGCCCATTGCCGTTCTTAAAAAAGAAAACGAAATGATGTAGCGTGCGAAAGACGTCATCATTATAATAACTGATGGCAACAGTGTTATGAATGTTGTTACAAACAAAATCTGTAATGCCTCAACGTTTTCGCCATTAACATTTATAAGCGCATCCACAAGCTACGGCCTCCCTTTGCTGTTAAATTGTTGGGCGACCTTTCGCAGTGTATCACTGAAATTCATTTCAGACTGCTGCGCCTGTTTTTGCTTATCTTCATCGTTCCACTCGCTTGCTTGCTCTTTTGAAACGCGCTCTATGCAGGTTATACTACCCGAGGTTACTCCCAGAAAATAGAGTTGTTCACCCATTTGAACAAGCATGAGCTTTTGGTCTTTTCCTGTTGTAATTTGCTCTAAAACCTTCATTCTTCTTGTTCTGTATGTGTTTTGCCCTGCATAAAGCCGCCCTGCCAAAAATTTTGTAAAAGCATAAGCCGCAAATAAAACCGCTATTATTATAATAAGCGAGCTTATAAGGCTAAGTATACTATCCCACATATAATTACGGGTTGCCTAGTATAGAGTTAACAGTTTTCATAAGTCTGTCTTCTTTAAAAGGTTTAACAACAAAGTCTTTAATACCTGCTTGAACAGCCTCAACTACCATTGCCTCTTGGCCCATTGCACTACACATAACTACGTTAGCGCTTGTGTCTTTGCCTCTGATAATTTTTAATGCCTCAAGTCCGTCCATAACAGGCATTGTAATATCAAGCAAAACAAGGTCAGGTTTAAGCTCAAAGTATTTGTCTACTGCCTCTTGCCCGTTTGTACCCTCGTGCAAATCTGTGTAGCCATTTTTCTCAAGTGTGTCGTGTATAACTTTTCTCATGAAAGCAGCGTCGTCAACTATCAAAATTTTACTCATTAGTGTTTCATCCTTTTCTTATATTGTTTATTTTTATATTTTATAATTATGTAAAAGCTATCAGATTATTTTTTGCCGTTTGCAATTTCCATAATCTGATTTTGCTTTAATACCTCTGTAATTCTAACACCGAAGTTGTCGTTTATAACAACTACGTCGCCCCTTGCTATGCAAAGCCCGTTAACGTAAAGGTCAACTTGGTCTCCCGCAAGTTTGTCAAGCACTACAAGAGAGCCTTTGGAGTATGTTAAAATCTCCTCAACTTTTCTTCTTGTTCTGCCAATCTCAACAGATACTTCAAGCGGCACGCTCAAGATTAAATCAAGGTTTTGTGCCTGCTCTTGAGATAACATATCATTTTGGCTTAGTGCAGGCAAGTCAACTTGCTGTGCATCTATAACTTTTGGGTCAGGCTGATACATGTACTGCCCCTGTGGTGGCATACCATACATTTGTGGCGGCATACCGTACATTTGAGGTGGCATACCATACATTCCTTGCACTGGCATCTCGCCGTATGGTTGTTGCCCCGGCATCATCTGCGGTTGCGGCTGCCCTTGCACTTCTGCATACGCCTGTTGCTGTGGCTGTTGTGGCGGCGGCGGTGCTTGTGGTGGTGCATCGCTCATTGCAGGCTGTGGTGTGGGTGGTGGTGCTTGCTCTTGCGGCGGTGTAGGTGCAGGCGGTGGTGGCGGTGGAGCCTCAACAGGTGCAGGCTGTTCTTGTGGTGCAGCTTCAACTTGTTTTGGCTCGCTCTCTGTGTTACCCATAACTATTTCGCCGTCTTCTGTTTGGAACTTTTTGTTAACTTCAAAGCCAAAGCTCTTTAACAATTCGTCTACAAGCTCTGTAGGTATAATGTTTACAAACTCACTCTCAAGTTTGCCCTCAATGCTAAGTGTGAATTTTACAACAACAATTGTACCCGATAATTTTTCAATATAATCTTTTTTAAATAAATCAGGCTCTGTCATAAGAAATGGTGTAGGTGTTGAAATGTTAACGGGTCTGCTCAAAAAGTCTGACAGTGCAGTACTTGCCGCGCCCATCATTTGGTTCATAACCTCACATACTGCGCTTAAGCTAAAGTCATTTAGCTCAAACTCGTCGTCGTCCATTTCACTGCCCATTAAGATGTCAACAATAACCTTGACATCTCCTTTTTTGAGCATCATAATGTTGCTGCCCTCTAGCCCTGATACATACTTAATCTCAACAGCTACCGATGGGTTTAATTCGCCCACTTCAAATTCGTGGCCCGGCATTGCTGTTACCGTTGGAGTTGTTATGTCTATACGGTGATTAAGCATATTGGAGACTGCTGTTGCAGACGAGCCCAAGCTTATATTCATTACTTCGCCGATTGCGTCTAACTCAATAGGGTCATATACTCTATACTCCATATGCTTTTATCCCTCCTCGCTTTCCTCACTATAATTGTGGTGTGTTTCAAAAATTTTAACTGCTATGCTCTTGTTTTGTGTACCCAGCTTTCCGCTAAACCATGTTTTGTTTCCTATATATAAGTTAACGGGTGCATCCGTTGGGTGGCTTAAATCTATAACGTCTCCCACATGAAGCGTATTAAGGTCTGAAAGCTGTATACGTGTGCGAGAAAGTTCTGCAATAATTTCAAGGTCTGACGCCTTAATCATATCCATAATTTCGTCTGCATTGTCTGTTGTACTGCCTTTATTTGACTTATTGTTTGCCGCTATAAATGTAAATATGTTTGTAAGCATCATGCCTGGCAAAACTATGTTTACGTGCCCTGTACAGTTTTCAAACTTTATGTCAAGACCTACAATAACAATTGTTTCATCAAGACCAATAAGTTGCACAAGTGTTGGGTTTGTCTCTGCTTTTTGGAAAACGAAGTCTATATTAATATAGTTTTCCCAACTTGTTGCTAAAGCCGAGGTAAACGTTTGTGCAAGGCTTTCATACAGCTTTAACTCAAGGTCTGTAAAAATATACCCCGCTTTAACTGATGGGTCTTCGTCTCCAAGCCCACCCATTAGCCTATCCATCATGCTGAGCATAAGTGGCGTTGAATAGTGGAATATAACGGGTGAGTCGTCCGGCTCTTTAGAGTTTTCCGCAGTTGTCTCTATTAGTGAGAGAACATCGTTTTCACTTATAGCATTTGAAAACTCATAATAGCGCTGTTCTTCAACAGTTTCTACCGTTATTTCACAAGAGGTGTGCAGTACACCGTTTATTCTGGAGTTTACAAGTCTTGCGTAGTTTTCAAAAACACTGCTTATAATTCTCAGCCTGTCTTTTGTAAACTTTCTTGGGCTGTAAAAGTCATACTTTCTGTACTTTTGCTCTTGTGCATTTGCTTTTAGCTCCGCAAGTGTTGGCGCTGCCGCCGCTGCCTCTTCGGGAATGGGTGATGGCGGTGGTGCAGGTTCTTCTTTTTTATTCGCGGCGTTTAATAGCGCATCTATTTGGCTTTGGGATAATACTTCTGCCACTACACATCACCTCTCCTTTTACATATATTATAATCTCATTCAATTTTTGCATTTGTCCGCTTTTATGCCTCACAATCAAAATTAATGTTGTGTGTTACCCCTTTTATTACTCCGCCGCATCGTCTGTTGCATCAACCGGCGGTGCATTTTCCGTCTCGTCATTGCCGTCTGCACCCTCAACTTGTGCGCCTTGTGTATCATTTTCCTGTGCACTGTTTTCCTCAGGCTCTTCGCTTGCAGGTGCATCTTCGCTCTCTGTTTCGCTCGCGGCAGTATCTTCTTCTGCTGTGCTCTCTTCGGCACTTTCGCCCTCGCTAGGCGCTGACAAGTCAACGTCGTCAGCAGGAGTTGCCTCTTCAAGCATGTTGTAGTAGCTGTCAATGTCATCGGCATTTGCATTTTCGTCTGTAATGCCGCTTATAACAAGCTCCACGCGCCTGTTTGCCGCTTGCTCCTCGCTAATTGAGTTATCACCCATTGGGCGCCACTCGCCGTAGCCTATGCTAACAAGCCTTGAGGGGTCAATAAACCCGAGTTGCTGTAAATATATTGTAACGGCAGTTGCCCTGTTTGATGCAAGGAACCTGTCGGTACTAACTATGTTTGCTTGCTCTGAGTCAGCACGTGCCGTGTGCCCCAAAACCTCAATAACGTTAACACTGTTGCTAACCGCTCCTATGGACTCCGACACCCTATCGAGAATATCCATACCCTCATCGCTTATTGTGTAGCTATTTCCCGCAAAAAACAGTGCATCATGGAAAGATATGAAAACATATCCGCTACCTTTACTTATGCTAACATTACTGCCCATGTTTTCTTCTATAAAGAAATCCACTAGGTCCTCGTAAAGTTGTTCCATATCTTTTTCGGCTTGCTCCGGGGTGCTTTCTGCAACAGTGTCTGTTGCAGGGCCGGGGTTTTCAGGTAATTCTGTAACATCGTCTCTTGCATCAGGGTTAAAAGACTCTGCCAAAGCCGCATATTTTTCTTGGTCTACCGATGACATTGAGTAAAGCAAGATGAAAAAACACATGAGTAGCGTAACCATATCGCCGTAGGTGTCCATCCAGTTTGCGCCGCCGCCACCGCCACCGCCTTTATTTTTCTTCATTAATGTTCTCCTTGCAGGTTTGCTGTAAATTATTTTCACTTAACATCTGCATTTTAATAATTAATTTTGCATTTTGCATTATGTATTAGCTAATTTTAACCCTCTCCGCCGGCATCTCCGCCGCCGCCTTTGCCTTTACCTTTGCCGTCTTTGCCTTGTCCACGTAGTTTTTGGTTCATAAACACAAGCAAGAACTCATGCAAGAATTTCGGGTTTTCACCTGCTTGAATAGCCATTATGCCCTCTATTACAATTTGTTTGCACAAATATTCCTCTTCATCTCTAGCCCTTAGGTTTGTTGCAATAGGCGTGAAGAAAACGTGAGCTAAAAGTGAGCCATAAAGCGTTGTAATCATAGCCGTTGACATGCTCGGACCAAGCGTTGACATGTCGCCGCCATCAAGGTTTTTAAGCATGTTTATAAGGCCTATAAGTGTACCAACCATGCCGAGTGCAGGCGCTGTTGCCGAGCCTTTCTCGTACATGCCAATAACAACTTGATGCCTCTCTGCCGTTTGCTCCATGTCGTTTTCCAAAACGGTGCGCACACGTGCAGGGTCGTTTGCGTCAACTATAAGCGTAATTGCCTGTTTAAAAAACGGGTCAGTTTCGGCTTTAGCTTTTTCCTCAAGTGCAAGCAAGCCGTTTTTACGCGCAATTGATGCTAAATCTATCAATTTATTTACATATTCATTAGGATCATAGCTGTTAGATTTTAGCATTATACCAAAGTGCTTTATAAAAGCCTTAATTGTCTTTGGATAACATGCTACAACAACTGAAAATGTACCGCCAATAACTATCAAAACACTGGAGGCGTCAAAGAAGTTAACAATCCTTTCGGGCAAGAAAGCAAACCCGGCTGTCATGTCAACCATAATACCAAACAGTGTAAAGACAACTGCCATTAAAATACCAATAAGATAAATTATGTTCATTATATAAACCCCTTTTGCGAGAGTGTAATCCCAATAAATTAAATTTCTTTTTTATTTTTGTCTTTGCTGTTTTAATTAATTAAAAATACTTACCTTGCATCTTTAATTGTAATTTCTCTTCTAATATCAAGAACTTTTGCGTTGTAATCTGCTATTTTTCTAATAATCTCTTCAGGTTTGTTGCGCACTAGGTAGTAGCTGTGGTTCATCATTACCACTTTGCTGTTTGGTATGAGCTCTATGCACTCAATTTGTTCGTGGTTAATTAAAAATTCTTCGCCGTTCATTTTTGTAAGCGTTATCATAAACCATACTCCCGTTCATGCTGTTTATAACAGCTGATGTTTAAACTTTTAAATAGTGAACACTACCGCTTTTTGCACATGCCCAAAACGGCAGTGCCCACATAACTCAAGTTAATTAATTATTTATCGCTTAATGTTTACAAGCTCTTCCAGCATACTGTCTGTTACAGAAATTATACGTGTGTTTGCTTGATATCCACGTTGATATGTTATCATGTTTGCAAACTCTGTTGTAAGGTCTGTGCCTGATTGCTCCAAAAAGCCCGGCATTAATGTTGTGCCTGTAAGCCCAAGGTTTGTGCCTACCGCTTTGCCGTTGTTTAAACCGCCTGTCAAAGAACCGCCCGGTACTGCAACAGTAACATCGCCTGTGCCGCCAAGTGCTTTGTAGTAAGGTCCCTCTGTGTGTGTAAGTGCCGCAGGGTTAACAACAAAACCAAGCCCTACATAACCTATTAAAACAGGCTCTTCTGTTGCGCGGTTAACTGCTGTAATTCTACCGTTTTTGTCAATAGCTACGCTCTCAACTTCAATTGCTTTAAGATTTGCTGTTGTTGAGGCTACGTTTGTACCTGCTGTGCCGTCAACACCGGGGTAAATAGCAGCGCCTGTTGTGGCATCTGCTAGTGGTAAGCGAATTGGCACAAGGCTTGTGCTAACAGCCTCGCCCGCAGTACCTGCTGCTGCTCCAAAAGTTGGCGGTGTTGTTGTTGCATCTACTGTGTTTGCTGTAACAAAACCGTAAACAATGTTACCAAAACCGTCTGTCAAATAGCCGTCTTGGTCAAACTTCAAGTTGCCAACTCTTGAAAAATCAAGCGATTCAAGAGAGTCTGCCGCAACACCGTTTTTGTCGCCAACCATGAAAAAGCCGTCGCCTTGAATCATAAGGTCAAGTGACCTACCTGTTGACTCTAGGCCTTTTGTAGCCATGTCAAGGTCAACTGTGCCAATGCTACAACCGTAACCTGTTTGCTTTGGGTTTGTGCCACCAATTTGCGCTGTGCCGTCAGATGCCGAAGCCTCTGTGCTGTAAACGCTCTCTGCGAAAGTAACACGGCCTGCTTTGTAGCCGTAAGTATTAACGTTAGCAACGTTATTACCTGTAACATTTAGTGCAGACATGTGGCTTTTAAGCCCTGCTATACCTGCGCTCATTGCTCCTGTTAAAGCCATAATATTTTCTCCTTGATGTTTTTAATTTTTAACATCAAACACCACATTTTTCAATGTAATTTTAAACTTGAAAGCATATCATTCACACATGCTTTAAAGCGCCCATACGGTCCCGCTTATACATTATAAAATTACTGCGCCGTCGATGTTTGTAAAAATGTTGTCTTTCATTTCTGTGCCCGACATTGTTGTTATAACCTTGTTGTTTGGCACATTGATGATAAACGCCTGTCCTGCGTCGAGTGCTAATATGTTTGTTGCACCCTTTGCCTCTGCTTTTTGCACAGAGTTTGTAAGGCGTGTTAGCAAGTTCTCGTCAACGTAAATGCCTCGTTCTTCTGCCCTTGCCATTGCGTGTTTTGAAAAAGCTATTTTTTCGCTATCCCTCGCTACACCAAGCTCTTTTTGCAAAATATCGCCAAAAGTTTGTGTTCCTTGCTTTGTGCTTGCACTGTTTAAATTATTAAGCTGTGTGCTCGCATTGGGGCTGTTTACAGACAAAGCTTTGTTAAAAATAGCTTGAGTTGTAATGTCTACCATCACAATTGCCCCCTAATATAATTGTTAAATTGTTGTTTCACCTTGTGTGCCATCGCCTGTACTGCCGCTTGTATCACCTTGTGAGGAATCACCGCTATCAGGTGTTTCTGTCTCAGGTATTGCAGGTAAAACTCCAACTGCCATAATGTCGCTTAATGCGTACATCTCGCCGTTAACAAATATAACAGGTGTGTCTTGATATGTGCCTGTGCCCGATACTTCGCCAACTATTTCTTGCATGTTGCCATCGTTATCGTATGCACCAACTGTAACTGTTTTGCCAACAAGTGATGCTGCATAAGTCAATGTGCTTGCCTGTGTCATTGCATTTACACTATCTGTAAGCGAGCTCATCATTTGCACACTTGACATTTGTACAAGCTGGTTTAGCATTTCTGCTGAATCCATTGTAGAGTCAATTGATTGGCTTTGAAGCTGCATAACCATCAAATTTAGGTAATCTTCAAACTCAAGGTCTGATGACTCTCCCTGTGCATTAACATCAATGTTATTATCTATAATATAATCCCAAAAAGAGCTGTCTAGCCCCGATGTGCCTGAATTTGTGTTGTATGTATTTGTGCTTGCCCATGAATCAAGTGAGGTGGGCATAAATACGTTGCTCATGTTACTATCTCCTTTCTAAAATTATGCTGTTTCACTTTGAATTGTGAAAAGCCCTAAGCGGAGCTTATTCATAAAGTCTTCCGACTCTTCTTGCTTTTTGCTCTGCTGTGAGTTTTGGTTGTTGCCGTTTTTGTTTGCATCTTGGTCAGCTTGTTGCCACATTCTATCAGCTTCTTGCGGTTGCTC
This sequence comes from uncultured Bacteroides sp., assembly GCA_964371675.1. Taxonomy (GTDB): domain Bacteria; phylum Bacillota; class Clostridia; order Oscillospirales; family Ruminococcaceae; genus Ruthenibacterium. The sequence continues at coordinate 122,760 of CAYJNL010000002.1, forward strand.
TACAATAATTTTAACCTCGCTGCTATTATTGCCAAGCAAGTTGCCAAGGCTGTTTGCGTGCTCGCTAAGTAGTTTTGCGGCAATTTCCGTGTCAGGTTTCATAATAATGCTAAGTGCACCTGTTGGAGAGCGCTGAATGTCTATAACAAGATTGCCCAAGTTTTCAGGTGTAAGCTTTATTGTAACTTGGTCTTGCCCGTTTGCCTGTGCAGTTATAATTGTCTCGGCAAGTGCAGCGCTTGGTTGTTGTGCTTGTGTTTGTGGCTGTGTTGCTGTTTGCCCAACTTTTACAGGCATATGTTCTGTCTTGTCAAACACTGCATTTTGTGTATTTACGCCTTGCTCTGCACCGTCAACTTCTGTTTGTTTGTCAGCTGTGTTTTGCGTTGTTAAAGTATCTGTATTTGTGTTAGCGTTTTGCTCGCCTTGTCCACTCTGCGCGTTTTGCTCACCCTGTGTGCTTTGCGCTGTTTGCACTATGTCTGCCTGCTGTGTGTTTGCGCTCGCATCAGTTTGCTGTGCGTTTTGCTCGCCCTGCATGTTGTTTTGCAAAACATCGCCCGCTTGCGCCGGTACATTTTGTGAAACCGCACCTTGCACTGCCACTTCTTGCAATACAGCCATGTTTGTTGTGCTTGCCTCAACATCTGCCACTGTAAAGCCCGTTGACGTCAAATTATAAATCATGCCGTCTGCGCCGTTTAATGCAAGCTGAATTACTGCATCATACTCTTCTTCGCCTTGCTCGCTGTCCGACTTGTCAGTTGTCGGTTTGCTTGTGTCAAGCTTTGCATCATCTTTTGAGTCTACTTTGTCAGTGCTTTGCCCTTTGTTTTGCGTGTCGTATTGCTGTGCACTCTCGCTCTTTTCATTGAGCATGTCTTTAAAAGCATTGTCTTCTGTGTACTCGTAATTAGACATTGTTGAGTTTAGGCTGTTTTGAGCAAAATTTTCTGCTGACTTAAGTATCATTTGTAACATTGTTTGTGTCGCGTCCATCTTTTCTCACCTCCTTTATTCATACAATTAATTATACCACAAAACTACCGCTTTTTGAATAGTTTTATGTCTAAATGTATATAAACCGCAAATGCGGATTATACCGCTTTAAATTTCGCTATCACGCGTTTCATTCTTTTGTTGTACACTCTTTAAATTGACAAGCTCATCTATAAGCTGTTCCTGTGCTTTTAGCTCTTGTTTTTGGTAATCTTCCAGCTTTTTCTCTTTTAGTTTTTCAAGCTTCATTGTCTCTTTTTTGCTCTCAACAAGCTCTAGGCGCTTGTCTTCCGCTTGTTTTTCATACTCTCTTAGCTGCTTTTTCTGCGTGTTAATTCGCGTTTCCAAAACCCTAAGCCCTGTTTCATAGCTCATAGCCTCGGCAATTGTAATGCCCTCAATCTCCGCTTTTCTAAAATCGCTGTTGTGCTGTTTGTAGTTTTCAACAGTATCATTTAGCTTTTTTTGCTGCATATTTACAAGTTGCAAAGATGCCGCATACTCATTTTTTTTATTGTCGAGCATTTGCGCCGTGTAGTCAAGCACTGTTTCAAGGCTGAATTTGAATTTTTTCATATGCCATCATTCCTTACTGTATAAGACGTTTCATCGTTTCAAGGTCTTTTTCATACGTAAAGCTCTCATTAATTCCCTGTTTTAAAAAATTATTAATGCCGTCCAGTTTGCTAAGTGCATAGTCAAGCTGTGGGTTTGTGCCGTACTTATATGCACCAATTGTTACAAGGTCTGCGTTTTTGTCGTATATGCTTAATATATCGCGTATTTGCGCTGCTGTTTTTGAGTGCTCATCGGGCACAACATCTATCATTAAACGTGATATGCTTGCGCTCACGTCTATTGCCGGAAAGTGGTTTGCCGCCGCTAGTTTTCTTGACAAAATTATATGTCCGTCTAAAATACCCCTAACGGTGTCAGATATGGGCTCATTAGTGTCATCGCCCTCTACAAGTACGGTGTAAACACCGGTTATACTACCGCGCTCAAAATTACCCGAGCGCTCAAGGAGTTTTGGCAGCTCTGAATAAATGCTTGGTGTGTAGCCCCTTGCAACGGGCGGCTCTCCAACTGAAAGCCCTATCTCCCTTTGTGCCATGGCAAAACGCGTTAAGGAGTCCATCATGAGCAAAACGTCAAGCCCTTGGTCTTTAAAATACTCTGCAATACCTGTTGCAACACTGGGGCACTGCTTTCTAAGCATAGCAGGCTGGTCTGACGTTGCAACAACAAGCACACTGCGCGCCATACCCTCGGGGCCAAGGTCTTTTTCAATAAATTCCATAACCTCACGGCCACGCTCGCCCACAAGTGCAATTACGTTTATGTCCGCCTTAACGTTTTTTGCAATCATGCCCATAAGTGTACTTTTACCAACACCGGAGCCTGCAAAAATGCCAATACGTTGCCCCTTGCCAATTGTGAGCATCCCGTCAATTGCCTTAACGCCAAACTCCATACGCTCGCGTATTGGTGGGCGCGACATAGGGTTGATGTAATTATTTTGCTCTACGCAAAAAGGCACACCGCCCTCAAAATCGCCTTTGCCGTCAATAGGCTCTCCCAGTGCATTTATAACTCTACCCTTTAGAAATGAGCCCATTTTAAGGCTTAGCCGTCTGTTAGTGTTGCGCACAAAGTTGCCTGCCTGTATGCCCTCCATGCCGGTGTACGGCATTAAGAGCATCTTGTCGTTTTTAAAGCCCACAACCTCTGCCATTACCTCTTCGCCTGTTTGGCGGTTAAAAATTTGGCAAATATCGCCCTTTGCACCTCTGCCGCCCGATGCCTCTATGGACATGCCCACAAGGTTTTCAATTTTGCCTATGTAGCTAATTGTCTGCGCATCTTTTAAGTTTTTTAGCATGCTCTGTAACATTGTAGACACCCCCTTTTCTCATCAAGCTTTAAACGTGGTTAATAGTAGCTCTTATATTTGTCATTTGTGTGGAAACGCCCGCATCAATAATTTCATCGGGCATCTCTATTATGCACGTACCGCTCTCACCGTCTTTTAGTGGTATAATTTTAACATTATCGCTAATTCCGGCAAGTGCCGCTGTAAGCTCAGGTGCACTCTCTACAATGCCGTGTGCATCAATCTCACTTATATATATACGCACCCACTCGCGCCTTTTCAATTTTTCTGTTGCAACTTGTATCATTCTTGCAATAACTTCTTTACTGCTCTGCAAGCTTATTTGTATAACTTTTTCAGCCACAGCAAGTGCAAGCTCACACATTTCTATTTGAGTTTTTTCAATAAATGTGTCTTTTTCCAAAACAGCATTTTCTAAAAACTCTTTTACTTGCATTTCAAGCTTAACACCCATTTCAAGTCTGGCTTTTTCAACACCTTCTGTGTAACCCTGCTCAAAAGCTTGTTCTCTTGCTTGCTTTATTTCGTTTTCTGCGCTAAATTTAATTAATTTCGCACCTGTTGCCGCCTCCGAAACAATAGCCTCTGCCCTTTTGCGCGCATCTGCTATAATTTCATCTGCCTGTATGGTTGCGTAGCTCACTGCTAGCGGCGTTTCGCTGTGCTCAAGGCGGTTTACCTCTCTTAGGGGCTCACCGTCCTCATCCAGCATAACTTCACCGTCTTCGTCATACAAAATATCGTTTTCTTCATCGCCTTGCTCTGTGCCCTCATCTTCAGGCAACTCACCTACGTCAATTGTATCAACATTTTGAAAAACGTATTCATCCGCAACCGCACCTAAAATGTTTTTAAATATATTAGGCAATTATATCGTCCTTTCCTCCCTTGAGGATTATTAGTTCGTTGCGCTCTTCAAGGCTTCTTATTATGCCAACAACACGTTGTTGAGCTTCTTCCGCGTCACGCATACGCACATTTGTTGTAACTTCGAGGTCGTCCTTGATGCTTTGTGCCATACGTGTAGACATGTTTGCAAATATTTTGTTTGCAACTTCACTGCCGGCACCTTTAAGCGCAAGCACGAGGTCTTTCGGGTCGCAATCGCGCACAAAACGCTGTACGGAGCGGTCGTCCATAGTAACAATGTCTTCGAATGTGAACATTCTCTTGCGAATCTCTTCTGCAAGTGTCTCGTTCGATTTTCCAAGATGGTCGAAAATACTTTTTTCGCTCGCCCTGTCTAGGTTGTTCATAATCTCTGCAACGTAATCCACACCACCAAGGTCCACTTCGCCCGTGCGCACAATTGTGCTGAAATTCTTTGAAAGTTCTGATTCTATAATCTTAATTGCCGCAGGAGATGCACTCTCCATATTGGCAATAGCCTCAATAACTCTAACTTGTTTTTGTGCGTCAAGCTGTTCCACAATGCTTGCCGCCTTGCCCGACGCCGCATATGAGAGTATAAGCGCTATTGTCTGCGGCCTCTCGTGTTGAAGTGCACTGAAAAGCGACTTTTCATCAACTTTGCCAAGGAAGTCAAACTCCTTGCTCATGAGTGCATTTGTTACTTTTTCAAGCAAGCTCTCTGCCGCCTGTGGGCCAAATGCGTTTTCAAGAACACTCCTCGCGTAGTCATAGCCGCCCTCTGTAACAGCCTTGTTTGTAAGGCACATTTGGTAAAACTCGTTTAAAACACCCTCTGTTGTAGCCGAGTCTATAAACCCAAGCTTTGCCACTTCAATTGTCAAATTTTCAAGGTCGTCTGCGCCGAGGTGCTGATATAGTGTAGATGCTTTTTCAGTACCAAGAGAAACTATAACAGCCGCCGCTTTTTGCTTTTTAGTAAGGTTAATCATCTCTGATTCAAGTGGCGCTTTCGGGGCAACTTTTTGCTCCACCGGTTCAGGGGTTGAATTTACGTTTTCTTCAGGTGCATTTTTTGCCGCATTCTTTGCCGCTTTGGCAGCTTTTTTATCTGCGCTTTTAGGTGCTTTTTCAGCCATTACGCTTCCTCCCCTTCCTTCAACCAGTTTTTAACCATTTGCGCTGCAATTTCGGGGTTTTGTTGTGCAAATTCACGCACTGTCTTTCTAAGCTCTACACTCTTGTCCGAGCGTATATCCATAATGTCTACAACTTTGTCTTCGTCTAAAACTCTCTCAACCGGTACACCGTTTGCCGCTGCAATTGCCATTTGCTCTGCAAGAACCGCTTTTTCCTCTGCCTCTTGCTTGCGGCGCTTTTTACGGCGAGCACTACTTATAATTATAATTAGTATTATCATTAACAATATGAATGCGCCAAGTCCTATTAGAGGATAAATTGCCCAATCCGGAAGTTGTGAAACATTCGGTAGCGGTGAGTCAATGTTATCATCTATATCTGCATAGAAAGGTGCTATCATAATATTAATTTTTTCTTGCTGAATTGCGGCATCTATACCTGCTGCACGCCCTACAAGGTTATAAAGCTCTGTCTCGTTCATGCCACCTGTTGCGTTGCTGTTTAGCGTTATAGATACCATTAGGTCTGTTACAGTTCCACCAAGGTACTCTGTTTGCACGTTCTCTGTGTCAACAAGGAAATTTTCCTCACCGTAGTTTCCAAGCTGTTCAAGGTTTGCATCTCCTGCCGCCTCGTTTTCCACGTATGTATTAATGTCGCTGTTGGTTGTAGTTCCAACAACGCCACCGTTTTCTTCGTCGCCATTGTCTTTTACTATTTGCTGGTCATAAACTTTGCTACCTATTATGTTTTCTCCGCCTGTGCTACCGTCAATTGCCCAGTCTTCAAGTGTGTAATTTACACTCTCTGTCACACTGCGCTCAACATCTACTACACTGTTTACACTTATTCGTATGTTGTCGTTGCCAAAAAGAGGCTCTAAAACAAATAATATGTTGCTTCTTATCTTATTGTTAACTTCACGCTCTAAATCAAGCTTTGCACTGCCTGCATCTTGCGCACTGGCAGATGTACCCGAGCCTGTTGCCGCGTAGTGGTTACCTTTTGTGTCTGTAATACTTATGTTGTCAATTGCAAGCCCTTGCACAGCACGGCTTACAAGGTTACTTATTGCACTAACTTGCTGGTCTGTAAGCATTTGGCCGCCTGCCATAGTTACCATTACCGAGGCACTTGCCTCAACAATATTACCGCTGTCAAGCACATATGTATTGTCCTCACCCGGTGATATAATTACCTGTGCATCCGTAACAAAATCAAAACAACGAATTACAGCTTCCATTTCATCTTGCAAGCCGTACAATTTCAGCGTTTCACGCTCAGATTCTGTTGTAAGCGCACCAACATTGTCGAGATACGTTGAATAGCCGAAACCTGATGCAGGATATCCTTGCATCAATAAATCGGCTTTCAATTGGGCAACCTGATTGCTTTTAACAAGCACGGTATCTGTACCCTCTATTCTGTAATCTACAACTCCGTTATCGGATAAGTATGTAACTACTTGTGTCATGTCCGCAGACGTTAACCCTGTGAACAAAGTTGAGTATGGAGCTGTTACGTTAAGTATAACAACAACAATTGCCACAATTACACCAATTGCAAGCCCTGCAACAAGCAGTTTTTTAACAAGACTTGATGTATTTTGCCAACCTTTTTTTAATGCTCCGCCAAAGCCTTTAAGCTGTTCTTGCACTGTTTTCCCTCCGAAGCAGCCGTTTATGTATAGTTAAACCAATTTAAAATCCATATAATTCGGTTTATAAAATTTTGTTTAACTTCGTTATCGTAAATCACAATACAACATTATTACTCATTGTGACGCCTTGATAAACAAAATTTTAACAGACACCGTCTTGTGTGAATTTTAAATTAATTCAACTATAAAACGCATTTACGGCAATTTTTCTTCCGCAAATGATAAAGCTACTGAATTTTAATATTTTTAAACTATATTCCTATACGCATAATTTCAGTATACGCATCAACAGCCCTGTTTCTTAGCTGAACTAGCATTTCAACAGAAACAGCCGCCTCTGTTGTAGCTATTGTAAGCTCCGCAGGGTTGTCCAGTTGCCCCGTAGCAAGCCTATATTGCAAGTCGTTTTGCTTTGCATCTGTCTCAATTACGTTATCTATTGCAGAGGCAAATATGTCCGCAAATAAATTGCTCTCTTTATTTTCTTGTGTCTCACCGTTTGCGCCGTCAAGCGAAAACATGTTTTGTAAAGTGCTGATATTATTTATCGGTGCAAATTCCATGATAATTCTCCCTATATAGTTAATTTTAGCCTAGCTATAATTATTTGCCAATTTGAAGTGCCGATTGAGTAACTGTTTTAAGTACATTAAATGCTGTTGCATTTGCAGAGAACGCTTGGCTTGCCGCCATTGCATCCGAGGTTTCTTTAATCAAGTCAATATTAGGCATCTCAACATAGCCTTGCTCGTTCGCATCCGGGTGCGTTGGGTCATACACAAGTTTAAAGTCAGACTCGTCTTCAAACACCTCTGCCACTCTTACACCGCCCTCTGTTTGCGTTGTGCTGTAATTCATTCTGTTATTTAATATAGACGAGAAAGAGTTATTCTCCTCTGCCTCAAGCACAGTAACTTTTCTTCTGTATGCGCCGCCGTCCTCTGTTCTTGTTGTTGTCATGTTAGTTATGTTCTCGGATATTACATCAAGGCGCTGTTGCTGTGCTGTAAGCCCCGAGCCAACTATGCTCATTGAATTTAAAAAAGCCATTTTGCCCTCCGTTTATTCTCGTTAAAACGGCTTTGCAATGTAAAACCGTTTTTAAAAAATATGCTTTTGCTCAGCCTCGTTATCCCTTAATTGCTGATCTCAAAATGTTGTAATCTTGTGATATAGTGTCCATAACAAACTGCATTTGGTACGCATTTCTTGAAAGCTCAACATTTTGCTCTGTTATGTTAACGCCGTTGTCGTCAGCACGTGTGCTCTCGTATTCTGCAACGTTTATTTCAATATCTGCACCGTCTATTGCTCTGCGCGCATTTGTCGCAAGGCTATCACTGTTATTATTTCCGCTTGTAAGTATAGCCCTGTTAAGCGAATCCTCAAACGTTGCGTACTTGGCTTTGTAGTTAGGTGTCTCCACGTTTGCAATGTTGTCTAAAATGCAAGTTTGGTTTTGCCACAAGTAGTCAAGAGATTTTTGCATCATGTACATAGAGTTGCCTGTCAAAACATCCATCTTGTAAAAAACCTACCTTTCTCTTCGCATTTTTGCGATATGTTTGTCGTGTCAAATAAACCGGTTTTTTGGTTAAAAACACTGTGCAATACAAATGCGCGCGTATAATTACTACTTATATGTGTTTACTTTTTTTGCTTTTTTTTATTATATCACTAAAATTTCATAAATTCCACCATTTTAAAAGAAAATATTACAATAATTTATGTAAAATTAATGTAATATTAAATAAGTGACCTTGTAGAGCCTTGCCAGTGCACACTTTTGTAATATAAAATTTATTTTAGAGCAATAATATTTTTTTAATTATTTACAAAAAATTAACAATTTGTTCATAAATAATGAGTAAAAATAATAAAGTAAACCAAATTTACGATTTACTTTATTATATTATCATATTTTTTTGTTTTTTAAAGTGGCAATTATTTCAATTCTATTAAGGCGAGCAAACGCAAGCTGTTTTGTACGCATAAAAATATTTCAGCTTTTAACTCATACCTGTGCATGTAAAAATTATAACAAAAATTACAAAAACCAGCTACACAGTTAGCCAAGCCAATGTAATCCGAACCCGGATTACATTGGCTTGGCTATAGTAACAGCTGAAATATTAGGTAAATATGTGCTTTTGCATAAATTGCTTAATCAGGTGTATACCTAAGTTGCAATTTAAACACTGTCTCACGCACAAGCATCTCTTCCTCATGTAGCATCTCGTGAAATTCAGCCGCATACATTTTCCTGTTGTCATCCAGCATTCTTGTGCGCAGCACTTTTAGGCGCAAAATTAGTGGTTTAGATGTTATAGGCACAACTGCCTCTACTATTTCATCCATCTCAAGCTCACGGTCGCTAAAAAACGCAAAGCCACCACAGCTTAAGTCGTTGCTAATAATTTTAGCTCTACCTATCCAGTTGTGAGACACAGGGTAAATGTAAGTGGAAAAACTAACGGGAATACGCAAGTTTTCGCGCACTCGCACACCTTTTATACTTACTACATTGCCGTCTTTTTGTATTATTTTGGCATCTACAGGCTCTTTTTCTCCCTGCACGCCAACTTTCAAAAACTCTGAATCACCAAGCTTATCTAAATCTTTCTGTATTATTATCATGCGCCATACAGGGCTTGTTGGTGGGTCATCTGAAAAGCTCTGGCAGACTACTGCCCCATTTTCGTCGTATATTGTATACTTGTGTGCCATTATTCCATGTCCCCTTCATCTATTATATTTTCATTTATCTCTTCATCGCCTTGTCTTCGCTGTTCTCTCTCTCTCCTATATTTTTCGGGGTCCTTTGGGTCAAAATTCAAGAAATATATATAAATTTCAACAATTGCGTTGTATAACTCCTCCGGTATTTCCTTACCAAGCTCCATTTGTGACAGCACCGTTGCAAGCGAGTTATCCTCGTAAACAGGCACGCCGTTTTCTCCTGCAACCTCAACTATTTTTTCAGCAAGGTGCCCCATGCCCGAGGCAACAATTACCGGTGCGCCGTGTGATTCATCATAAGATAGCGCAACCGCCCTTTTATTGCGTACTGCCGTATTAGGCGTGTTGTTAGATTTTGACATTTACGTTGCTACCTCCTTTGAATATATCGGGGAAAACCTTTGTAATTGCAAGCGGCTCTTTTATTTTTTTCACATTAACACCCTGTTTATTAAAGCCATATTCTGCTAAAATGCTCGCTATATCTTCACTTATTATCTCGCTGTTTTCCGCTATGCTCTGCGGCCCCATAACGTCAAGCGCAACGTTTTCCTTGTTTGCCGCTAGTGTTATTTCCACGTAGCCAAGCGCCTGTATGTCAAGCTTAAACAAAAAGCGAACTGTCTCATCGTCACTTCTCTTTCGTCTACCTCTACCGTCTTTGTTGTTTGCGTCAGGGTCCACCCACATCTCACTATACATCATATTGCCATTCCAATCAAGTGGTATAACGTTGTGGCGCAATGTCATGTAAACACTCTCATTAAGTAGCATTGCTCGCGTTATTTCGTTAAAAACCTCACGCATTTCAGTGCCATATCTGCCGTACATTGCCTGCGAGGCAATATGTGCAAAGCGTGCTGAGTGTACGTCTTGTTCAACTGCTTTTGCAAAATTTGTGGAATTGAAAAGCTTAAGCAAAGCCTCATCGTCAAATTGGCTTAGCTCTGCAAGTGAAGGGCTGTAACCGCTAAGCTGCCTAAATGCCGCTGTAAGAGCATTTTCGGCGCCATTTTCATACCTTGCCATATTTAACATAAACATGCTGAGCAGTGTTCGTGAGGGGCCCATATCGTTCGTTCTATCAACATAATTTGAAAGATAAGGCAACATCTCGCTCTTCATTAAGTTGAGCGTTCCTGCTCTGTCTCCCGTCTCAAAGCCTGCTTTCATTTGCGCTGCAAATTCGTTTAACTTTTCGCTCCAACTTGCCGGTATATAATCTGCCATTTGCGAGAGTATGCGCGTTAAATTATTTTGTATGTGCGGTGTGGACGAATAATCTGTAAATTTTTTCACAAAATTTAATATATTTCTGCTCACGGTATCGCTTGGTGAGTTATTCATCATTGTGCGCAACATGTCAAAAAGCGGGCCTTGAAACCTGTTTCCCGTCTTCATTTGTGTAACAAAAAACTCGCGGAATGTCTTCTCGTCCATCTGCATAAATTTTAAAAACTGTTCAAGCTCACTTGTAACACCTTTTTCCATGCCCGGGGTGGATACAACATTGCGCATTACCGTTATCATTTTTTCAAGTTCTTTTGCAAGGTCAGGGCTTCTTGTAAGTTGTTCTAAAAAACTTTGAAAATTACTGTTATATTTTAGCGCAAGGTTTTGCATTTCATCTGCCGTCTTTTGTTCACTGCGCGCGTCAGAGCGTACAACTTTCGACGGATCTACTATATTATTAATCGTAGTATCGTTGGTTTTTACAGGTTGCTGTGGTGTTCTACCGTTATTGTTTGACGATTCATACGCCGGCGCCGGGTTAGTTATGCCCATTAAATTTGCCATTTTATTTATCACCTTTTCCAATAAAATCTTCCGCGTACTTAATATTCACAAAAAACGGTCGATATATATTTTATATAGAGTATTTTTTTCAAGAAAGGGTACAATTTATGAGTACAGGTAACGACAGCATTTTAGGTGCTTTCCTCTACGAGACTAACACATTATTGGAACAACTTGACAGCATTGTTCTCAGTGCAGAGCAAGCTGACACATTCACAGAAGAAGATGTTAATTCCATTTTCCGCATAATGCACACTGTCAAAGGTGCTTCTGCCATGATGGAGTTTAATTCGCTAATGAAAATTGCCCACCGTGCAGAAGACATGTTTGCTATTGTCCGCGAAAAGTCTATTGACATTATCCCCGAGTCTATGCGCCCGGAGCTTTTTGATTTGCTTTTTAAAACAATCGACTTTTTCCGCGAAGAAATAGACAACATAGAAAACTCAAGACCTCTTACAGAGAATATCGACACTTTACTTGAAAAAGTTAATAGCTTTATCTCTGAAATTGAAACAGGTGGCAACGCTAGCGCCAAAAGTGCGCAGAAAAACGATGCCCCAAGTGCCCCTGTTGCAGACGAAAACAGCGGCGTAGTTTTAGGGAGTTCCGAGTTTCCGTTTGGTATTCTTGCCCACTTTGACGCAGGTTGCGGCATGGAAAATTTACGCGCCGGCATGGTGGTAACCTCTGTTAGCGAAATTTGCGACCCGTCAGATTTTTGCACAGTACCCGCCGATACCTCAAGCGCCGATGTTTCGGACGAGCTTATTAAAAACGGCTTTTTAATATGCTTTAAAACAGCACAATTGCGCGATGCTTGTGTGTCTGTTGTTTCAGGCATACCGAGCGTTGGCAGCTATGAAAAGCAAGACGGCATTGTGCAAGAAACAACTGCGGCAGTGCAGGATACAGCACAGCCCGAGCCACAAAAAGAGCCTGAAAAAGCTGTTGCAAAACCACCCGAAAAGAAACCCGCACCGCAAAAAGCAGAGGCTCCGGCACACATAAAAGAGAGCTTAATAAGCGTTAACCTCAGCAAACTTGACCAGCTATCGGCAGTTGTGGGCGAAATTGTTATCACAGAGAGCATGGTAACCTCTTCACCGGAGCTGAAAAATGTAAGGCTTGATGCCTTTACAAAGAGTGCACGCCAGTTGAGAAAGCTTACAGACGAGTTGCAAGATGTATCGATGTCGCTTAGAATGATACCTGTTTCGGGCACATTCCAAAAGATGAACCGCATTGTGCGCGACATGTGCAAAAAGCTTAACAAACAAGTTAAACTTACACTTGTTGGCGAGGACACAGAGGTTGATAAGACAATTGTTGACACTATTGGTGACCCCATAATGCACATTGTGCGTAACAGCATGGACCACGGCATTGAAAAAACAGCGCAAGACCGCATTGATGCAGGCAAGAGCCCCGCAGGTGAGATAATACTAAGTGCAACACACACAGGTAGCGAAGTTATAATAGAGATTAAAGACGACGGCAAGGGCGTAGACTGCGATGCTGTTTTGAGCAAAGCTATACGCCAAGGCATTGCCTCTGAGGGTGTTGACTACTCTGAAAAAGAAATTCTCAGTTTCTTGCTTGAGCCCGGTTTTTCAACAAACGCACAAGTTACAGAGTTCTCGGGCCGTGGTGTTGGCATGGACGTTGTTAAGCAAAATGTTGAGAGCGTTGGCGGTAACATTACAATTAAGAGCGAAAAAGGCAAGGGCATGAGCACTGTGCTTAAAATTCCTCTAACAATGGCTATTATGGACGGCATGGCTGTATCTGTTGGTGGCTGTGTGTTTACAATACCCATCCACTCCATACGTCAAAGCTACAAAATCACAAGCGACGATGTTGTAAAAGATGCCTCGGGCGGAGAGATGTACCGTTGCCTCGGAACATTTTACCCAATTGTGCGCATGAAAGATTACTACAATATTGAGGATGGTTGCACCGAGATAAGCGACGGTATTCTTGTATGGCTTGACACGGGTGATACATCTTATTGCCTATTTGTAGACGAGCTAATAGGCGAGCAACAAGTTGTTGTAAAACCTCTACCTTCTTACCTAAAAACATTCAATATAATGGGCAGTGGCATTGCAGGTTGTACTATTTTGGGCGACGGCAATATAAGCTTAATATTAGATGCAACAAACATTTATTCAACAAAAAATAAATAGTTTAACATATAGTGCTACACTATATAATACTATAATAGTAAATGCCGTTTAAGCGGCGGAACGGAGACATAAATGGCAAAAGAAGATTTATTTGCACGTTATGATGAAGAAAACGACAATTTAGCAGAAATAGTTGTAGATTTTGAAAAATATTTACTCTTTTCCTCAGGTGGTTTATTGTTCGGCGTTAAGGCAGAGCACGTTGTTGAAATTATAACAACATATTCCATACGCGAAGTGCCCCTTGTGCCAAACTATATTTCGGGTATAATAAACTTGCGTGGGCAAATATTGCCAATTATAGATGTAAGAACATACCTTGGGCAAGAAAAACCTGAGGGCAGCTGTGTAATTATACTAAATATTGATGAGACACTTATTGGTATAATTGTAGACGGTGTAGAAAAAATGATTGATGTTAAGTTAAATTCAATGCAACCTTTGGCAGCAGGCAAACAACAAGAGCTTGCATGTGGCATGTGTAGCCTTGCAGATGGCAAAACTATGATTGAATTTGATGCAGTGCAATTACTGCAAAGAAGCTAATTTAATTAGTAAAGAGGGGAGCCACGCAATTGGGAGCGGAAGAGTATACAGGTATCACAATTTCAGAAAACGAGTTTAAAAGACTGTCAGACTTTGTGCTTAATACATATGGCATAGATTTATCAAATAAAAAACAGCTTATATCAAGTAGGCTTTCCTATACTATAAAGTCAATGGGCTTTTCGAATTTTGGGGAATTTATAGACAAATCTCTCCAAAGCGGTGACGATAAGCTACTGCAAATTATATTAAACAAACTAACAACAAACTACACGTTTTTTATGCGTGAAAAAGAGCACTTTACTTATTTGGAAAATATAATTTGCCCCGAGCTTGAAAAAAAACACGCCGCCGACAAAACCCTAAGTATTTGGAGTGCAGGTTGTTCCAGCGGTGAAGAGCCATATACATTATCTATAATATTAAAAGAGCATTTTGACAAATTGCCCGGGAAATGGGACGCGCGCGTACTTGCAACTGATATTTCACAGCAAGCATTGTACAAGGCAAAAAAAGGTGAGTATCAACTACCCGCCGACATGCCAAAAGAGTGGGTTAATAAATATTTTAACCACACTAAAGGCTCTGAGCTTTACACCGTTAGACCCGAACTGCGCGCAAACATAATTTTTAAATCTTTTAACCTCATGGATAATATTACTTTTAAAAAGAAATTTGACGTTATTTATTGTAGAAATGTTATGATTTACTTTCAACAAGCAACTAGAAATGCACTTGTTGAGCGCTTTCACAATGCACTTAACCCCGGCGGTTATCTCTTCACAAGCCACTCGGAGCCACTGCGCAACGGCGATTTGTTTGATACCGTTGCATCTGCTGTGTATAAGAAAAAAAGGTGATTTAAAGGGGTGGTTTTTTGCCTAAAATTGTAAAGGTGCTTGTTGTGGACGATTCTGCACTTGCACGTACGTTTATAACAAAAGGGCTCTCTGCCTATAAAGATAAAATAGAAATTATTGGCACGGCAATTGACGCAATGGATGCAAAGAGCAAAATTTTAACACTTAAACCCGACGTTGTAACAATAGATGTTGAAATGCCGGGCATGAACGGCATAGACTTTGTTAAAAATTTTTTACCCACACACCCCATACCGGTAATACTGGTATCCTCTTTAAACATACGCATTTTTGAGGCATTGAGCGCCGGCGCAATAGACTTTGTTAAAAAACCCGATGGTGTTGAAAAAAACGCTAATTTTATAAAAAATTTATCAGAAAAAATTGTAGTGGCATCCTTTGCTAATGTAAGGCAGCGCACTGCAGCCGCAAGTGTGCCCACAGATGATGTTGCTATGCAAAAACAACAAGATAACCAAAAGCCATTTAAACACACACCGTTTGGCAATATGTTGCCACAAATAAAGCAAGGGGTAGACCTTGACAACCTATTTGTTGCAATAGGCGCCTCTGCCGGTGGCACTGAGGCAACTACAACAGTTTTAAACATGTTACCAAAAGATATGCCACCCATAATAGTAGTTCAGCACATGCCGGCAGGCTTTACTAAAATGTATGCAGACTCGCTTAACCGCACATGTGAACTTGAGGTTTATGAGGCAGAGAACGGTATGGAGATAAAGCGCGGCCATGCTTACATTGCGCCCGCAGAATTGCAAACACGTGTTGAATATCGCGGTGGAAAGTATTATTTTTCTTGCAAATACGGCGAGAAAGTAAGTGGTCACAGGCCATCGGTAGACGCATTTTTCTACTCTGTTGCACAGGTGGTAAAGCGCAAAGTTATAGGTGTAATTTTAACAGGCATGGGCAGTGACGGTGCACAGGGCTTGCTTGAAATGCGCAAACATGGTGCATATACAATAGGACAAAATGAGGAGACTTGTGTTGTTTACGGTATGCCCAAAGTTGCATTTAATATTGGCGCCGTCGGCGTACAAGTTGGCATTGAAGACGTTGCAAAAACTATAATTAAGGGCATTAATGCCTCTTGTTGAGATTAGTTAGTCAGTGTCTACAAATAGGTTTACTATTTAATTTTCAGCAAATTCACGCACAATGGCGGCATTAAAATTTACATTTCTATTTTAATTGCCGCTCAAATTCAAACATATTGGGGCACATTGGCTTTGCTACGGAGTGTTTTATTTTTTCTACTTGTAGAGCAAAAAACTAATCAAAAATTGTTTGCTTTTACTTGCGTAAACGCTGCTTATTTTAAATGCTCAAAAAAAATCAAAAAATTCAATAATGTAACATGTACACAAATTTTGTGTTTAATTTTGTTTTAATTTCACAAGTTGTATACATGTTTATTTTATGGTATAATATAACAAATTGTGTAAGCTTTTTATTAAAAACAAACCATTTTCGCCATAAATAATTAATAATAATTAGCATGGATTTTTGTTTCACAATTACACAATATAAAAAGGGAGAATAATATGCGCACTAACAACGCATATGTTTTAATGCTTACCGGTGCTAAGGGCGGCACAGGCAAAAGTGTTGTTTGCTCTTTACTCGGGCTTGCACTTGCACAAAGAGGCCTTAAAGTTTTAGCAATAGAGCTAAACACGGGCTCGCGCAGTTTAGACTACCCTTGCGGTGTGCATGAAAGTGTTGTTTATGACCTAGGCGATGTTTTTGAAGCACGTTGCGATGCCTCGAAAGCAATTATGCAAAGCCCTTATAATAGCAACTTGCACGTTTTATGTACTCAGCGGTGTGGCGGTATTGTAAAGCCACAACTTTTAGTTGACATAATAGAGCAAGTAAAAGGCAGTTACAGCGTAATTTTAATTGATGTTGAAAGCGGTTTTGGTGTACCATTCAAGTCTGCTTGTATTGTGTCAAACGGTGCCTTTATTGTTACAACGCCAGATATTGTAGCGCTAAATGCAAATGCGGCACTGGGTGATATTTTATTTTCTCACCCACATATTACCACAAAACTTTTTATTAACAAGGTACCGCAAAACTTAAACAACTGTGGTATAAGAGATTTAGATGAATGTATAGACACAACCTGTGTTCAGCTTATAGGCGTAGCGCCTTTAAGTAGCAAAATAGAGGCGGCAGGCATTGGCAATTTGCCCGACGATAACAGCAAGGAATTTTCTGTTTTCAAATCTGTTGCGGCAAGAATTTGCGGTATAAATGCACCTTTGATTTACAAATAGCTCAAAATTTTATTTTATTTCGAAATTTCAGCTTTAACTATATTTGTTTAATAATTTGGCTAAAGCTTAAAATATAAGTCACACGGCACACACAAAGCAAGTTCGAATGCAAATATTATTTATATTAGTGCTAGCTAATATAAATTGGCATACGCGTAGCATCGCCAAAAATAAATTAGAAATAACTTGTGTAGGATATTAGAGTTATTTTCATCAGTTGCAGCACTTGCGAAAGGAAAGGTAAAAATTTATGAATATTGCGTTAATCGCTCACGACTCAAAAAAAGAACTTATGGTGCAATTTTGCATTGCATATTGCCGCATTTTGGCACAGCACTCTTTAATTGCAACGGGCACAACAGGCAAACTGGTTGCAGAAGCTACAGGGCTTTCAATTCAGCGGTTAATGTCCGGCACACATGGCGGTGGCCAGCAAATTGCGGCTTGCATCGCTTGCAATGAAATTGACTTGCTTTTGTTTTTCCGTGACCCCATAAACGCAAAGCCACATGAGCCAAACGAGATGAACTTGCTGAGGCTTTGCGATGTGCACAGCATACCAGTTGCAACTAACATAGCAACTGCTGAGGTGCTTATCCACGGCCTAGACAGGGGCGACCTTGATTGGCGTAATATTGTTAATTCCAGCAATTAAGGTATTTAAAGCACAATAAAAATATAAAATAAAATTAAAGGGAGCCTTAAAATCAACAGTGATTTCAGGGCTCCCTATTTCTAAAATGTTAGCTAATTCAATGTAATAGGGGTTCGGAATACATCGGCTTGGCTAAGTAAAAAAGGAGAATACAATGCAAAAAATTTTAATAACCGGTACAAACGGTTTTGTGGGCTTGCGTGCTGCTGAATTTTTAAAGACAAACTACAAGGTTTTTGCCGCTACACGAAATGATTTCGACATAACAGATAGCGTGAAAGTGGATAATTTTATTGTGGATTTCCACCCTGATATTGTACTGCATAGCGCCGCAATTTCCAAAATAGACGTTGCTGAGCAAAACCCTGAATTATCTGATAAGGTAAACAGGCTTTCGCCGTATTATATAGCAAAAGCTTGCAAAAAAATAGGTGCAAAATTTATTAATTGTAGCTCTGACCAAATTTACAGTGGCAACACCGAGAGATTCGCTCTTAATGAGAGTATTGCCGTAGACCCACAAAACTTATACGCAAAGCAAAAACTGGCGGCAGAAAAGCTTGTTCAAGAAATTTTACCCAGCACTGTAAGCTTGCGCCTTACATGGATGTACGACACTCCCTCTTCCCCATTATTTCAGCACAAAGCTCTGCCTCTTTTATTAAAAGAGGCAGCTGAGACAAATACACCACTTAAAGTAAATACTAACCAAATGCGTAGCGTAACTTACATTAAGAATATTGTGGAAAATTTGCCATATTGCGCTGAACTGCCGGGTGGTGTGTACAATTATGGCAGTGAAAACGATGTGCCTATTATTGAATTCTATAAACACGCAGCACAAGTTATGGGGTACAGCGAGGGCATTATTGAGCCTTTTGAGGGTAACATGCAAAATATATTAATAGATAACACAAAAATTAGGGCTCACGGTATTAATTTTCCAACAGCAAAAAACGGCTTTACACAAGCCTTTTCAGGTTAATTAATCGCCATTAGCTACATAACTTTTTGTAAATTAACAGCATGTTTAAACATTTTGTATAACACTACAATTAATAACCATTGCAATTAAGCACACTAGTATGATAAAATAATATTGCTATTATGAAAGATTAAACGAGGTATATTAAATGAGGACAATTAATTTTGGAATACTCGGCGCAGGTTATATAGCGGAAAAATTTTGTAATTCCGCAAAAAAAATTGCGAATGCAAAAATTGTTGCAGTCGCAAGCAAAAGCATGCAAAGGGCAAGCGAATTTGCACAGAGAAATAATATAGAAAACTTTTACGACAGTTATGAAGAAATGCTTAGCGACAGTACAATTGATGTAATTTATGTTGCAACAACACATAATTTTCACACAGAAAACATTATGTTATGCTTAGATTACAACAAGCATATACTTTGTGAAAAAAGCATGGTTTTA
The DNA here is from genome assembly GCA_964371675.1 of uncultured Bacteroides sp. Lineage (GTDB taxonomy): Bacteria > Bacillota > Clostridia > Oscillospirales > Ruminococcaceae > Ruthenibacterium. Next base: position 141,845 of record CAYJNL010000002.1, read on the forward strand.
ACAAAAGCCGATGCAATTAAAATATTCACCAAGGCAAAAGAGAAAAACTTGTTTGTTATGGAAGCAATGTGCACAAGGTTTATACCCACTGCAATTAAGGCAAAAGAGTGGGTGGATACAGGCAAAATAGGCACACCGCTGCTATCAAATGTATCTGTTGGTTTTCGCGCAAAGCAAGACATGGAGAGCCGTATATTCAACAAAGCACTTGGTGGCGGCGCAATGTATGACATTGGTGTGTATGCAATTGAGGGAATAACGTATTTTCTTGGCACAAATATAAGCAATTTACATTCAATGGTAACGTATGCACCTACCGGTGCAGATGAAACCGCAAATATTTCATTTAAATTAGATGATTGCTTAGTTAACATACAAAGCACCTTAATGGCACAAACAGACCCAACTTGCTATATTTACGGCACAGAGGGGCATATTAAATTTTCTTCATTAATTTTGTTTGAAGAGTGTACGCTTTTTGACAAAGACAACAACGAAGTTGAAAAAATTACCTCAAACAGAGAAGACAGATTAATGTACCAGATTGATGAGGTTGTAAAGTGTATAAATAATAATTTAATTGAAAGCCCCATAATGCCCGCAAAAGACACTATTTTGTGTTGTGAAATATTTGATGCGTGCTTAAATTAAAAATAATTAAAACTACTGCACAACTCATTATACAGTGCATCCATTTTGCATTTACTGTAAACACACTTAGCGCACTACAATTAAAAAATAAAGCAAAATTAGAGGGCTTGATATCTGTTAAAAACAGATATCAAGCCCTCTAACTTTTAAATTCACACAGTTATTACAACAGAAAATAAAGCACTTCAATAGCTGTAAATAGCTACTTTACTTTGCACTTAATGTTTTGCAATACCTGTTATAACATCTTTAATAACAGCCTCGTTTTTGCTTTTAATTGTAACCGGCTTTGAGTAATCAAGGCTCATTAGCCCTAAAATGCTCTTTGCGTTTGCAATGCTTCCTTTCATGTCAACTACATCAATGTCCTCATCGCACAAAGAGGCTGTTGACATAATGCTTTTAACCTGCTTAAAATTGTTTATTGTTACTTGTTTTATCATAACGTTCTCCGTTCTGCCACATTAGCAGTGCCAAACTTGTAAACCCCACGTGCGTGGCTAAGTGTGGTGTATGTTAATTTGTTTGTATGCACTGCAGTTGCCTTATAAGCAACCATAATAATTGTAGGCAACAAAGTTAGTGCCTATACACTTGCACATTATTTATTAATGCTGGTGTATTATAGCATAAAATAAAGCGTTTGTGTAAGGTATTGCAACATTTTAATAAATTATTCAAATGTTTCTCGCTATTGCACAAAACGTGTGTATCTTGAACAAAAGTTCTATTCACTTTTATCTATTTCTTTAGCCCATTCAAATGCCTTTTTTGCCAAAATTAAGGCTATCACTTCATTTATAACTGCTGCTGCCGCTATTGTGCCCTGTATTAATACAGCAGACTCTGTGTCAAAACTTGAAAGCGAGGCAACTGCCAGACTTGTAAAAAACAGCGACACACCTGAGTGTGGCAATATAGCAAATCCAAGATATTTTTGCACCTGCTTTGGAGCTTTTGAAATTTTAGCACCAAAAAAAGTGCCATAGTACTTACCAAGTGCTCTTGATATGATGTACACTGCTGTGAATACACCTGCACCCATAATTAGCATGTAGTCAAGCGGCGCACCAAGGTTTACAATCATAATTAAAAGGCCAAAAGTTACAATCGGCGTAAATGTTTTTGACAAAAGCGCCATCTTTTCTTCCGGTATGCAGTTTGCAATAGTGGCAAAAGCACCCATACCAAGTAGCATGTAGTTTATTGTTGGCGTGCTGAAGACAAAGTTGTCGAAAACCATTCCAACAATATATACTATGCACATAACAGTTAATCCGCCAACAATAAAGCCTTTTTTTGTGCCAACTCTTTTAATGAGCGGCAATGTTGCAAAACCAATTGCAACACCTAGTAAAATGGGCAGTATTACACCAAAGCCAATTATCGCAAACACAGAGCCTCCCTGTGTGTTGCCAAGAGACTCAACGTAGGCATTAACAGTAAAAAACACTGCAATTGCAATAATATCGTCTAAAATAGCAAGCGGCAATAGTGTATTTGTCATTGGTCCTTTTGTTTTAAATTGTGTGACAATTGAAATAGACGGCGCAGGGGCTGTTGCCATGGCAATTGCGCCGAAAAGCAGTGCAATGTACAGTGGTACATCCATGAAATAAAACACAACACCAAAACAGAGTGACACAAATAAAAATGTGCCAAAAGACTGGAAAAGTGTTATTGTTACAATTTGTTTTCCGTACATTTTTATCTTTTTTATAACAAGTTCACGCGCAAACATAAGCCCCAGAGAACACTCTAAAAATTGTGAAAACCCGTGGTACAATTGTGAATTCAGCGTCTCATCATTTAAAAAGTTAAGTGCGTGCGGGCCGAGAATCATACCTGTTAAAAGCCAGCCCAAAATTGGCGGCATTTTCACCTTAGATATAAGCATTCCCATCAAAAATGCTATACCGATTATGGCTACTACACGTGCAACTAAAATTAAGATTTCCATTATTTTTCCCTTTTCTGTTTATTCCGTTTCAATAGAGTAAATTAAATAATCAAGCGAAACTGCGTTTTTTGAATAACCGTTCTCAACTGCATATTTATACTCTTTTTCAACGTATTCTCTTGTAAACTGCTTTGTAAAACCTACCTCGCCATCATAGCAAAACAGCTCTTTGCACAAAAATTTTATACACCGCAAAAGCTCTTTTGGGTTATAAAGGTTCATCTCTTTAACAAAAACAGTTGCAAATTTTGGTGAGCTCTCTTCAGATTCCATCATAGAAACTGTCTGTTCGCTACTGTTTAAATCACTCATATCTGCGTATTGGTCGCGGTATTCAAGCCCTGCAACAAAATAATTAAGTGCACCGCTGTTTAGCTTTTCACAGTATTTGTGCAGTTCTTCAATTTGGCTATCACACAAGTATTTTTCATCTGCATATTTTTCCATATAATCTGCTGTGCAAAGATCAATGCCAAAAAACGCATCAGGCTCATTGTCTTTATAAAAGTATATGTTTACACAATTTTCTCTGCCTGCCTTTTCCTCTTCAATAAAAACTTTAAACCAGTAAAACGCTATTGATGGTTTTATGTATATCATATTTTCCTCTTTTCTTTTGATTAATAATAAACCCCATACTCGTCAACGCTTGAATTTTTTATTGTTTGCTCTCTTGTTTTCTCCCATGAAAATGCAAACTGTGTTTTTTCAAAACCGAATATCTCAAATAGTTTATCAAGGCAGTTGAATAAAATCTCGCGTGAGGTTATGCCCTTTTCATTAACATAAACACGAGTGTATGCGGCTTTTTGTGGTGGAGATTTTATGCTTAAAACGCCTTTTCCGCTTGTTTTAAAAGAGTTGCATTCTTTAATACTCGGCTCATAATCCTTGTAAATAACACCTTCAATAACGCAGTAAACCTCGCCGTTTTTTAACTTATTGTAGTATTTAATGTAGTCCTCACGCTCTTTTTCATCTTCGTAGTCCTCTTCAAAATACTTATCATCTATATTTTTTCTCATCACGTCGGCTATGTATATTTCAATCCCGTGAAAATGGTTCTCGCCGTTTTTGTCATCGTATATATAAAGTTCAACAGAGTCATTTTTTTGCACCTCGTTCAGCTTGTGTTCGTTTATCCAAAAATCGTTTTCATTTATTGATATATATTTCATTTTCCCGTGCGCCTTTCCGTTTTATATCACTACCTGCCGCTGTGTTTTCAAAAAGTATCACCTCAATTGCTTAAAACAACGCTTATATAGTCATTTATAAAATCCTCTGTGCGCAGTTTTTTGCCCTCGCTGTTTAAGTGGTTGTTTGTGTCTGAAAAATAATCCTCGTGCATTATGCCCTCTGTGAAAGTGCCAAGCCACGGTATATCGCAGTTTTCTGTTAAATATTGCTCCAGTTCAAGTGCACCGTCCATGCCTGTCTCATCGCTCTGCGTGCCGCCCAGTGCAAGGCGGTTAAACGTTGCATACGTCATGTACACAGCCACGCCGTTTCTGTCTGCCCACTTTTTAAAGCTGTTAAGCTCTTTTAAAACGTCGCTACTCACAATGCTCTCATCAAGGTGCCAAATGTCTTGTGTATTGTACAAATTTTCAAGTATATTCCCCTCGCGGAGTGTCGTATTGTCGCCAAAATCATTAAAATTTGCGTTGTAATATGCCTCGTCTTTTTGCTCTATATTCACATACTCACCACTGTTTGCATCTGTGTACAAGGTGCTTAAATCCACGCGCTTGTCGTCAATATATTGCAGGTAACTGCGCGCAACATCGGGCGCATAACTCAGCGGAAAGCCCTGCCACACGTTATCATGGCTTTCAAGCGCCATCAAAACTGTGTTGTAGTCAATTTCGCCGCGCAAAACAGAGTATTCAAGCGACAAAACCACGGTGTCACCGCTGTTTAGGTGGGGTTTTAGCTCACTTATAAAAAATGGCAAGCCAAGATATGCCGTTGTACCCATATTAAAAACAGGCTTGCCAATAGCGTTTGACACCTCTTCACAAGACAGCCCATAAATAAGGTTGCTACCACCCGTAACCACAACTTTTTCGCCGTCAATCTCGCTTAAAAGCTCAAGTTTTTTGCTTGTAACACCCATAAAAGACGCTGTATAAATATCCGGCAAGCGTTGATTATAAGCAAAATAAGCCCAAAATGGTAGCGCCAGGACAAATGCAAAAATAATAAGTTTAACAACAAATTTTTTCATGCTTAAAACACTATGCGGTGAGATAATTTTACATGTGTTTTGCGCCTGACATCAACATGCAAAAAAAACTGAAATTACCGCAACTTTCCTAACTTTTTTAAAATTGAAAATAAATAAACTCTGCCACAACGCCCACGGGCACTGTTAAAAAAGAGTATACAGCGCAAATTGCAAGCAAATAACTTACAGCGTAGCGCACAGGTGCTTTTTGCTTTGCAAGCAGCTCAAATACATCTTGTTTTTTTGTGTAAAGCACTGCGTCGAAAATAATAAGTACCGCAAATGCAATTAAAATATGCAGAAAAGCCTCTGTTGTAATGCCCAGTGTGCTCATGCTTACCATAAAATTTTGTACAGGGTTTACAACTACAAGCGGCAAGCGCAGTATTATATATAGTGCGTCTTGTAAGGTATTTGCCCTAAAAAGCACCCAGCCCACGCACACAAATGCAAATACAAACAATGTTTGAAACACACCGTAAATCCGTGAGTTTTCTTTTATTTTTAATCTCTCACGCAATTTTTGCCGTTGCTTTAGCGTTAAGTTACCCACAATTTGCCCAAGCCCATGCACACCGCCCCACAGCACAAAAGTCCATGCCGCGCCATGCCACAAACCGCTTATTAAAAAGGTTAAAACCAAATTAATCATGGCACGCTTTTTTGTTTTTCTGTTGCCGCCAAGCGGTATATAAACGTAGTCTCTCAAAAAGCTTGAAAGCGATATATGCCACCTTTGCCAAAATTCTCTAAGTGTTTTTGAAAAATACGGTGTGTTAAAGTTAACCATAAGCTTAAAGCCCAAAATGCGTGCACTGCCGCGTGCAATGTCGGAATATCCCGAAAAATCACAGTAAATTTGCACAGCAAAAAACAGCGTTGCAACTGCCATTGACATGGGCGTGTGGTTTTGCGCGTCGTTAAAAACTGTGTTTGCATACGGCGCTATAAAATCGGCAACAAACATTTTTTTAAACAAGCCGTAGCAAATCATGCGAAGCCCCCACGCGGCATTGTCCGCATTAAGCTTGTGCACCTGTTTAAACTGCGGCAAAAGGTTTGTTGCGCGCTCAATTGGGCCTGCCACAAGTTGTGGGAAAAAGCTTACGTACAGTGCAAAAATACCAAGGTGTTTTTCGGGTTTTAGCTTGCCCGTGTACACGTCTATTACGTAAGACAGCGTTTGAAATGTGTAAAAGCTAATGCCCACAGGCAGCATTACATTAAGTGTAAAATCGCTTACAGGCAAGCTTATACTGCGCAAAAACTGCGTTATACTGTGTGAAAAAAAGTTGAAATACTTAAAGAAAAAAAGTAGCCCAAGGCTTATTGTGCAAGTTAGCACAAGCCAAAATTTCTTTTGCTTTGCGGTATTTGCACTGTTTATTTTAAGCGCTGCAATGTAGGCTGTCAGCGTAGTTGTGGCAATTAAAATAATTAAATCTGCATTCCAACTCATGTAAAAATAGTAGCTGGCGCACAAGAGTAAAACCCACCTGAATTTATGCGGCAAGGCAAAATAGCACAAAATTACAAGTGGGAGAAACACTATATATTGAAGCGAATTAAAAAGCATACAAAACCCCAAATAAGTTGCAATTCATTATAGGCAAACCAATGTAATTCGAACCCGTTCGGATTGCATCGGTTTAGCTTGGCACAATGCCTAATAACGATAAAGCATATTTAAGGCTAATTTTATCACATTTTATGTGCAATTGCAATTGTGTACCACTTTTAAAGTGCTAAACAGCATTTAGCGTATTAATTTTGCTGTTTTTGTTGCAATACGGCTGTGGTTATATTATAATAGTATACTGATAATAAAAAATTAAAATACATAACATAATCATAAAAGGAGTATAGAAAATTGAAACTTAAACAAAGAATACTATCGGGCATTTTAACACTGAGCATGGCAGTGGGTGTTTTGCCTATTACAAACTTTACAGTTCAAGCGGCAGATACTTCTGCAACCTCACAGCCAATGGCTATGGGTATGAACGGCATACAAATTGCAGACCCCCTTATCGCCGCTGAAAATAGCGACAGAATAGTTATGGGTACAAACGGTGGTGCAGCTGTTGAGTGGCTAATGCTTGGCAATGCAGACACTGATGGAGACGGCAGTTATACAGCGTTAGAGGGTCAAATGATGTTATCTGCACAGGGTGTGGGCACTTCTGTTTTTAACGCATCCGACACTTATTACCCTGATAGCACATTAAAAACCAGCATGTATAACTTATATGATAGCACTTTAGGTTTAACTGACTTTGAGAAAGCCCTTGTGCTTGACACAGACCTAGCGGCAAACAGTATGCACATTAGCGCAACTCCTCGACTTGAAGACCAAAAATTCTTTCCACTTTCAAAAAATGACTTTAGATATTTTTTAATAGAAGGCGAAGAGCTCTCAAAAATTGATGGGGCAAGTAGATGGTGGCTGCGCACTTCAGACAATTCCTATAGTGCTAATACAATTTTCAATAGCACAGGCATATGGGGCAACACAAATTTAACGGAAACAAATACTATGCGCCCTGCTTTTAGCCTTGACACAAGAAACGTGTTATTCACCTCTGCCGCAGTAAACGGCAAAGCACAGTTTGACACAACAAGCCAAACCCAGACACTGCAAGCATTAACAGGCGCAGAGCCCAAGGCGTGGAAACTTACACTTGTAGACAGCACAAGAAATACTTTTAGCGTTCCAAGTCAGCCCACAGTAATAGGTAGTACCGTAAGCTTTAATTACACAGGAGCAACAACAGGAGTAAATGAGTATGTGTCTGTTATTATTACAAACTCGATTGGCAACATTACACACTATGCAAAGGTTGAAGATTTAAGCATGGGCGCCGACGGAACAGCAAGCTTTAATTTGCCAAGCGGTTTAGTGGGCAATGTTTATTTATCTATATTTAACGAGCAAGCAAACGGCGATAATAAAACTGATATATCAAGTGGCTTTGTGACTAGAACCATTATAGCACCTGTTGCAAACACCTTGCAAAGCGTAACACAAGCAAACGTGCCATATGGCACTGTGATAAATCCACAGGTTACATACAGTGGTGCACAAAATGGTGCAGACCCAACATTTTTGTATAAAAAGCAAGGCGCACAAGACAGCACATATACAAGCACACCACCTACTTTTGCAGGGAGTTACACTGTAAAGGCAACGTCTAGTGGAGCACTCGGCATTTATGATAGCAGTGTTACGGCAGATTTTGTTATTCAAGGCATAGACCAAATACCGCAAATAGTAACACCTCTTGAAATTAACGCAGGTGCTACGGTAGATTTAAAAGATGTTGTTGGTGGCGTACAAGGTAATTTGGGCTTTGTAATTTTAAGTGGTGAGGGCCTCCTTAACGGCACAGTATTTACAGCACCAAACACAGCACAAAGTGTAACTATAGATGTTGCAATTAACGGCGTTGACCTCAACAATGACGGTTTTCACGAATATTACGGAAATACTGTTAACTTTAATATTGATGTTGTGGGCTCAGTACCAACACCAACACCAACACCAACACCAACACCAACACCAACTCCAACAATAACATATAACATGATAATTGGTGCAAACCAAGTGGTTACACAAGGGCAAAGTGCAGTTTTTGCATCAGATGCTGATTATAGCAAGTATGCAGGCTCCGGCCTTGTTGCAAACAGTCTCCCGATAATTATTCATTTAAATGGGCAAGATACACCTTACGCAAGCTCACACGAGGGTAGCACTGTTTTAACTTTAAGCGGTGCTTACACAAGCACACTAGCCGTGGGTACGCACACATTATTTATTGGTAGTGCAGACGGCATCGCAATAACAAACTTTGTCGTTGTAGCGCCAAGTAGCACTGTAACCGCAGCAACAGCACCGCTGACTGGAGCTGTAAAATAGCGAAAAAACGCAATTAACCACAACAAATTTAAACAAACCTTTTACGGAGGCAACAACTTTGGCAAATGAGAATATCAGAAATTTTTGCATAATAGCGCATATAGACCATGGCAAGTCTACTTTAGCCGACAGGCTTTTAGAGAGCACACAGGCTGTTGACGAGCGCAGAATGGAAGACCAGCTACTTGACAACATGGAGCTTGAGCGCGAGCGCGGAATAACAATAAAAGCACGCGCCGTAACGCTTGACTATAAAGCAGAAAACGGGCAAACATACACCTTTAACTTAATAGACACACCCGGCCACGTAGACTTTAACTACGAGGTTAGCCGTAGCCTTGCTGCGTGCGAGGGCGCCATTCTTGTTATAGATGCCAGCCAAGGTGTTGAGGCTCAAACACTTGCAAACACGTATCTTGCGCTAGAGCACAACCTAGAGCTTGTGCCAATTTTAAATAAAATAGACTTGCCAAGTGCAGAACCCGAGCGCGTTGCCACAGAGGTGGAGGAAGTTATAGGCTTGCCGTGTATGGATGCGCCGCGTGTTTCTGCAAAAACCGGTGTTGGCATAAAAGAGGTTTTAGAGGCAGTTGTGCGCGACGTACCGCCACCGCAAGGCGACGAGAGCGCACCACTTAAAGCACTTATTTTTGATGCAGTTTACGACGCCTATAAGGGTGTTATTGTTTATTTGCGCGTTTTTGAGGGCACACTGCGCGTTGGTGAGACAGTTAAGTTGATGCAAACAGATGCACAATTTACACCCGTTGAGGTTGGGCACATGGGTGCAACAGCACTAACAGAGTGCAACGAGCTAAAAGCAGGCGAGGTTGGCTACTTTACAGCAAGCATAAAAACACTTGAAAACACGCGCGTGGGTGACACTGTTACAGGTGTTGAAAACCCAACTAAAGAGGCACTTTCGGGTTACCGCCAAGTTGTGCCAATGGTTTTTTGCGGCATATACCCTGCCGACGGCGCAAAATACCCTGACCTTAAAGATGCGCTTGAAAAACTGCAATTAAACGACGCCTCTTTAAGCTATGAGCCTGAGACAAGTATTGCGCTTGGTTTTGGTTTTAGATGCGGCTTTTTAGGGCTTTTGCACCTTGAAATAATGATAGAGCGCCTTGAGAGGGAGTTTGACCTTGATTTAATAACAACAGCGCCTAGCGTTGAGTACCGTATAACAATGACGGACGGCACAGTAAAACTTATTGAAAACCCGACAAATTACCCCGACCCCGCCTTTATAACAAAGGCGGAAGAGCCGTATGTGGATGCACACATCTACACACCTGCGGATTACACCGGAAGCTTAATGGAGCTGTGCCAAGCAAGGCGCGGCATTATGAAAGACATGAAATACCTTGACAAAACACGCGTTGACTTGCACTATGAATTACCACTGGGCGAAATTGTGTACGACTTTTTTGATGCAATTAAAAGCCGTAGCCGTGGCTATGCAAGCTACGATTACGAGATGAAAGGCTTTAGAGAGTCTAAACTAATAAAGCTTGATATACTTCTTAACGGAGACAATGTTGACGCACTGTCCATGATAGTGCACGCAGACAGTGCCTACGCAAAGGGGCGCCGCCTTGCTGAAAAGCTGAAAGAGCACATACCGCGCCAAATGTTTGAAGTGCCCATACAAGCCGCAGTAGGCGGCAAGGTAATTGCAAGAGAGACAATAAAAGCAATGCGCAAAGATGTTTTGGCAAAATGCTATGGCGGCGACATAACGCGTAAGAAAAAATTGCTTGAAAAGCAAAAAGAAGGCAAGAAAAAAATGAGACAGCTAGGCACGGTACAAGTGCCTAGTGAGGCATTTACAGCTGTTTTAAAACTTGATGAGTAATATTGTTACAGGTGTTAAAGTCTATTTATAACACGACATAAAAATAAGCCCTTCTACCAAATAAATTTGCACAAAAGGGCAGTAGTAAAGAATTTTTTTATCTCAAAAAGTTTTCTCTTTGCCAACAAATTGGCAAATTCACCTTCAAAAAGGCTCTTTAAGGCAAAAGTTTGCGTTTTCTGCGGAAAACACCCTAGTGCTCCACCCTAAGAACCCGAATTTTTTCGCAAAAAATTTAGTACACCTTTTGCTTTTCGTCATTATGACAAAACACTATACCTTTTTTGACACGCTTAAGCCCTGTGAATAACAAAGTTATTCACAGGGCTTATTTTATTTTTTAATTATTTCAAATACTTATTATTCTTCATCTTGCTTCTAAAGTAATCTTTTTTATCTTGAATTTCTTTAACCTGATTTACAGTGTAAGTTTTTTCGTTATTATAGTACGGTACTGTTGCACTTGTAAACATTAAATGGTTTGACAAAGCGCTTCGCATGGTAGCTTGCTTTTCTTTTACGCACTCATTATTGTATAAATTATTCATCTCTGTAGGGTCTTGCACTAAGTCAAAGTACATGCCGCCATCTTGCGAAACAATTAATTTTTCTGTCTTGCTTTTTACAGAATACACAGGTTTTCCGTTTTTGTAATCCATTGCAAAAGCAAAATCTCCGTCTTTTAATTCGTCCAGAGGCTTGTCCATTGCAGTGTACGGTTTTTCTATGTTGCAATATTTTAGCAAACTTGTAAATAAATTTGTGTGCCCACACGGTATGTCCACTCTTTTTTGTGGGCTCTGCGCACCTGACGGCTTTACTATCAGCGGTACTCTCATTATCGGCTCATACATGTGATTAGATTTTAATATCATATGGTGAAAGCCCAAAAACTCCCCGTGGTCTGATGTGAAAACAATAATTGTATCATTGTACATATTCTTTTGCTTTAGTTTTTTTACAAGCTGCCCCACCCAGTAGTCAATTTGTGTTATTGACGCATAATAATTTGCTGTTATTTTCTTAACCGATTGCTCTGTTAAAGTTTCATTGTCAAAATAACCTTTGTTGCAGGCTCTGTCGTGTGCAGGTAAAGTTTGCGTAAAGCCCGGTAAAATCTCAATTTCATTTTCATCGTACATATCGCACCATTCTTTTGGTGCATCAAATGGGTGGTGTGGTTTTACAAAGCTTACCATCATAAAGTTAGGCTCGTTTGCCCATTTATCCATTTCACAAAGTGCCGTTTTTCCAATCCACGTGGTAGAATCTTTATCTTTTGGCAAGTTGTTTTCTAAAACTCCAAAACTTGCATAATACTCATCTGTTGCATTAGCTCTAAACTCAAGGCACTGGTCAACTATATCAACCTCATTGTACAAGTTTTCTTTGTAGAGCATGTCATGGTACTCGTCTTCATATCTGCCCTCGCCGCATTGCTCTGCCAGTAATACAGTGTCAAAACCCAAATCTTGCTTTGGTGGGTTGCAGTGTAACTTGCCTATTGCTTGTGATTTATAACCGTGCTCCTTTAATAACTTAGGCAACGTGGCTAAATCGTTTGGTATGCCTGCCCTGTTGTCTATACACCTGTGCTGGTGCGTATAAAGCCCTGTTATCATTGTGTATCTTGACGGAGTGCACACAGGAAAACAGCACTGTGCGTTGTCATAAACAATCGCCTCATTTGCAAGCTTGTCTAAAAAAGGCGTTTTAATTTGTTTGTTGTTGCAAGCTCCTATGCAGTCTGCTCGCATCTCGTCTGTTACAATGTACAAAATATTGTGTTTTTTGCTCATTCTGTGCACTCCTTTTAATGCAATTATACTGAAATTACTCTAATTTTTCAAGCTTAAAGCGGCTTTGTAATAAACCAAACCGGATTTAAGGGTTATTTATATTTTCACACCCATTTGCTCTAAAAAACGCTAAATATTTCTCCATCTGCTCTTCTGTCGGGGCTTTAAACTTTCGCATACTTTTGCCTATGTTTTCAGCCTTGCACACACCAAAATCGTGGTACGGCAATATTTCAGCTTTAATTATATTGGGGTAATTTTTAACTATACTTATAATATTTTTAAAATGCTCCTCGTTATCATTAACATCGGGGATAATGGGGCACCTGAGCACAACGCTTTTGTTATGTTTTTTGCATAAATTTAAAAATGGCATGGGGTGGTTTTTCTCATTAGTTACACCTAAAAATTCAAGGCTATTTTCTTGTGAAACTTTATAATCAACTAATAATATGTCGGTATAATAAAGCAATTCTTCAAGCTTATTTTCAGCCGCCATATTTGCAAAACTGCTTGTTTCAATGCACGTATCTATTTCAGCTTCTTTGCATTTTTTTAATAGTTCTAAGCAAAAATCTTTGTGCGACAGCGGCTCGCCGCCGCTTATTGTAACACCACCGCCTGAATTATCATAAAACATTGTGTCTTTTTGCACAATTTCAAACACTTCATCCACACTCAAGTTTTCGCCAAAATAATTTAATGCGCTACTTGGGCAAATTTTCACAAGAGATGCAATTTTAGCACTAAATTTATTGTTTGTATTTTTGTTAAAATCGGCAATTAGTGCCTTATCTACCGCTGTATTTTTGCACGTGTTGCAACTTGTGCACTTGCTTTTATTGCACGATAATTCTGCCATAAAGCTCTGCGATTCGGGGTTGTGGCACCATGCGCATTTTAGTGGGCAACCTTTTAGAAAAACTGCCGTTCTTATGCCGGGCCCATCGTGCATTGCGCCACGCTGTATGTCTAAAACCAAAGTTTGCATTTTTTACTCCAATGTTAATATGCCGTTCTGGCTATAATATCGCGCTGTGTTCCCTCGTCTAAATCAATAAAACGAGCTGTAAAACCGCCAACTCTCACAACAAGGTTTTCGTGTGCGCTCGGGTTAACAAGCGCATCTTGCAAGTCCTTTTGGTTTACAACGCTTATATTGCATTGCTGTCCGCCCAGCTTAAAGAAAGTTGTTATCAAAATTTTCGCCGAAATTGCATTATCTTTAAAATGTGCCGGTGAGAATTTAAAGTTTTGGTTGCCACCGGCATGTATGGAGCTGTCAAGCTTTGACATGCTGCGCATTAATGCCGTTACACCGTTTTTATCTCTGCCGTTATATGCGCCAACAGCATTTGATAGGCACTCTTTTGCAAGCCTACCGTCAGGCGTTGCACCTGTGTTAAGCCCCATGCCAACGTTTAAACGGTTGTTAATTACAACTGCCAAGTGGCTGTCAAGCCTTGTGCTATTTCTCTGTTTGCGCAAAGCTTGGCAAATTAGCTCGTGCACTTCACTAGTCAAAACGTCTGCGTCATCGTCGTCATTGCCAAATTTTGGCGCCTTTTCAAGCTCTGCTTTAAGCTCTTCGTAGCCCACAAAATTATTTTCAACAGCTTTTTTAATTTGCTCTAATGTTGCTGTTTTATTTTTATACACCACGTTTTCAAGTGCTACAAGGCTGTCTGTTGCTGTTATGTTACCGTACGTTTCAACTGTGCAACCAAGGTGGTGTACACCGCCGTCAAGCAGTGCTTTTTTGCGGCTTATGCAGTCGTCCATAAGGGCGCTTGCAAGGGCAAAATCGCACTCTTTTGCGCACACATCATACACAAGCTCTTGGAACTTTGCGCTCAATTCACACGCGTAGTCAAGCTGTTTTTCAAACTCTCCCATAAGCACTTCAAAGCTGTTTATATCGGCACAATTTAACGTTTTAGGGCCAATTTGCCTGTTTGTAACAGGGTCTTTACCGCTGTTTAAAGTTAGCTCTACAAGTTTTGCAACATTTAACAATGTGTTAGGTGTGCCCACACTTTTGGCGCTAAGTACATATTCTCCACAGCCGTAAAAAGCGTACTGCTCCGCTGTTTTGCGCTTTACGTCCATTGCACGCATCACGTTAGACACATTGACATCATCGTTGTAAAGCAGTGGGAAACTATGCCCTGTGCCTAGAATTTCAAGCGCTCTATCGAAAACTTTTTCATTCATACCCGTGTAGCAACGCAAGCTAACCTGTGGCAAAATGTGGAAGTTGCAACCCGAGCTTGGCGCCTTTGGCCTTTTTGCAAGTGCATCTAATACAACAAGTGCAAATTCATCACTCCACTTAACGTTTTGCCTGCCAACACCACCAATAATTACACGGCTATCTCTGTGTAACTCTTTTTCAACCATGTCAAACAAATCCACAACCATATCAACTGCCTCTTGCCTTGTGATTATGCTATTCAACACATCTTTTTTATAAAAAGGTGCGAGGTAGATGTCAATTCTGCCAAGCTCACGTGCATCTGCCGCCGCCATGTAAAGGTATACAAGCTGCATTGCCTCATACAAGCTTTTTGGCGCTTTATCAGCTAAATTGCTCATGCTCTCTGACATAAATCTTAGCTTTTGCGCTCTGTCTTCGCTGCTTGTATTAGCCACAGCTTGTAGGTAATCTGCATAGCTTTTACAAACCTCTCTCAAAACGCCTATTTGCTGCTGCATTGAGGTTAAAAAGTCTTTTTCATCTTCATTTACTGCATTTATTTTGCTTTTTTCTATTTCGTCTTGCAAGCCGCAAAGCCCAAATTTTAGTAGTTTTTCAAAGTCCAAATGCACACCCGCAAGCCTGTAAAGTGGGTATACAGCCGCTGAATCACCTTTGTAATCATCGCTTGCAAGGCTTTGAGCCTGCTCTTTTGTTAGGCTGCTTCTAATTTTAGTATTGCTGTTTTCGCTTTTCCAAAACTCAGCTATATCAAGCAAATTTGCATATTCGCTCTCGGTAATTAAATTTTCCTCTTTTGCACTGTTTAATTGCTCAAAAAAAGCAATTTCATCAAAACAGTAGCCCATTTCATCAACAAAACTTGTTGCCCTCAATGAAAAAACACCTATTGTTGCAGGCTGTATGTGCCCTACAAAGCTATCTTTTTGCTCGTTTTTAAGCGGTGCAAAAATATTATTAAGCTGATGCTTCATGCAGTTTTGCTCTTTTAAGTGTTTGTTTAATTTTGAGCTCTCTTTGTAGATTTTTGTAAACTCAATTTCTCTTTTTAAAGTTTTGTCATTATTATAAAGCATAAGTATAACCTCATTTTTAGTTTTATTAGTTTAAACACTATAAAGTATTTGTGCCTTTGGTTATATATTACTACTTTAAAAATAAAATTTCTATAATTTTTTTATTAAAAACTAATACTATTTTGATATAGATATTTCTTTTAACTTTATTGCGCTATACCACTGTTTTAGCCAAACACAGCGCTGTTTAAACGCCTGTATTCTTTAGGTGTTATACCGTAAGTTCTTGAAAAGAGCCTATTAAAAAACGACAAGTTTTCAAAACCACACATAAGTGCAACTGTGCTTATTTTTTCATCAGTACTGCGCAGCAGTTCACACGCCATAAGTAGGCGCTGTGTGTGCAAAAACTGCATGGGAGAACAGCCGTAAGCACTTGCGAAACTTCGGCATAAGTGGCTGTGTGAAACACACGAGAGCTCTACAAAGCGTTTCATCCCTTGCATAAAGTTTTCAGGTAACAGCATACTGTTGTATGTATCTGTAAGCCATTTTGGTATTTGCTGAGAATGCTTTTTCATTTTATGCACTATTAACAAGTCTCCAATAATATTTGCCAAAATGTAATCGCGCATTTTGTCTGTTTGCAAATATGTGTAACAATAGTCTGATTTTTGCTTAAAATTATCAAGCTCAATGCTGTCTAAATTAAACCTAAAATCAATGTTTTCGTTAAATACAAAGCTTGGCAGTGCATCTCTTGCAATTGCAATATTACGCAGTGCATTTTGCTCAAACTTGCCGGAGGGCGCAATGCCGTGCCTTGTTTTTGGCATTAAAAAATGAACACTCCCTACTGAAAGTGTTTTAATTTCCCCGCCGCAGTGCTCAGCAAACTCTCCTTGTAGCACAACAAAACACTCGTAAAAATCATGGTAGTGCTGTTTTACGGGTGCAGTTAATGTTTTTGGCATGTGCAAATCTGCCAAGTGGTATTTTTGGCTATTATTAGCTGTATATTTTGAAAATAATAATTTTGATGAACTCAATTTAGCCACCTTTTATAGTTAAACCGCTTTTAAATTTACACAAGGCGACATTTTAGTATCTGGGTTGTATAAATTTTGTGTTGGTTTAACTATATTTTTAATAATGGCGACATTGCCAAGGCAATGCCGCCATAAACCTTTTATACTGATTATTACTATGTTTTAGACCATTTTTCAACATTGCTCATGAGCTCTGCCGCTTGCTGTTCATTTTCTGCATACTCTGTTACATAAATAAATGTTTGCGAGGGGTTTAGGTTTTTAACTAAAGTTTCAACCTCGTGCATTTTTGCAAAAACGTATACACCTTTGCCGCTGTCTTGTATTTTTTTAAGCATTGGTAGCCACATTTCGTCACAGCATGGGGCGGCGCCTGCACCCGGTTGCCACTGTATTGCACGCAATTTATCTTCGCCTAGCAGTAAATCTAGGTGGCGTATGCAGTCAGGTCCATCTAGGTGGTAAATTGGGTATGGCACCTCTTCGCATTGGCGGTGAATTTCTTGCATAAAGAAGTCTCTGAACATATCAGTGGAGATAAGTGTAGAAAAATCACACTGCGCCGCCGCACCTAAATCGGGTGCGTACATGCCCATCCAGTCTGTGTATCCTTTTTGCGCTGTCTGTGTAATTTCAAACAATTTTTTCTGGCAGTAAAACCACACGTCTGTCATTTTATCTCTGTATTTGTGCACTGCCTCAGGCTCAATTAGCAAATCCATAGCAAGCTCTTCACTGCCGCGCATTAGCGACATTGCGTTGCTAACGCTGTTTAAATCCGCAACGCCTACCATGTAGTTGCCGTTTGCGTTTTCGCTAAGCGCTTTTGTAAGCGCCATTGTTTTTTGCCACCAAACGTTGTTTTCGTCAAATTCTTTGTAGTCTTCGTCCCACTCTTCAATAAAATGCTCAAACCACACGCTATCTTGCATTAATCTTACTTCACAGCCAAGCGCCGCCGCAAGTACGCCGGGGCCTAAATTTACAACAGCACTGGGGAACGCCTCGCCAAAATATGCGGTGCTGTTTGTGTAAAGCTCATGGCGGTTTGCTACTGTTTGCACATCTGTGTAAAATGTGTCTAAATCATCTGTATTGTGGCCAAGGGCGACAATGTCGCCCTTGTACCATATATTTGTGTTAGGTTTTTTAGCGCGCAGGTGCATTAATGCTCTGCCGTTATATGTTTTATTCCAAAACTCTGTGTATCTCTGTTTAATACCCTCAAAATCATTGCAATTTCTCATAAAAACCTCTTAAATATTTTTAATAATATCAAAGCTCTTTCTAAGCATTTTCTTTTAACAGTTTTTCTTTGTGCACATAGTAATCTGTAATATACTCGCTAACACGTTTGTCTATACGTGCAAGGTTTAGCCCATACGCTAGTTTGCGCAAGTTTTCCACAAGAGACTCTTGATATGCGCTGAACTCCTCGCTGTCTGCGCCCAAAGTTTCACGCTTGTATGTTTCCTCTGCAAATATTGCAGATAATCTTGCCTCAAGCGCCGCCCTGTTAAGTGCGTGCGCGTGCATCATCAATGTTGCGGCATTTGTTTTTTGTGCAGGTGTTGGCTGTGCTATTGTTTCAAGCTCTGCCTCTGCTTTTTCTGCCTCGCTCAATTTTGCGGCATATTTAGCCTCTGCCTCGTCTGCCCTTGCTTTTTCGCTCTCAATTTCTTGCAAAGTAACGCATAGTGGTATCTCATATGCGCTGAAATCATCGTTTACAATTGCTGTAACGGCAGTGCTTACGTATGCACTCTCGCCATTTGCATCTTTTTCGCTTGCGGCTTTCATTTCACAGCGCACTGTGATAATTTCTTTTGCACTTAAATTTAGCTCAATGCAGTTATCTTTTAGTGCAATTTCTTCGTTTTTAGCCTCGTAAGGAGTTGATGCAAAAACTTTTTCCACACAGTTTAGTGAAATGCTTGCTTTTACTGTCTCGTTTTGTGGGTTGTATATACGCACTATCAAATCTTTTGAATTCTCTGCGCATTTTATTGCGGATACATGCACATTGCCTGTCAAAACCTCGGCAAATTTTGCACGGTTTGCACCCTCGTGAACAGTGTTTTTAACAATAAGCGGCGGTGCTGTAAAGCCCGATACAATATTGTCCACCTCTGCACTTGACGGTGCGCTTGCTGTACTGCTAAAGCCGTAAGTAAAGCTCATATCACGTAGGCATTGTGCGCCCGGTGTCAGCATTTCAGGGCCTGCGTCTCCCACCCTTGTGTTTAAATCAAAACGTGCAAGCCAGCCAAGTGAGCGGAACAAAGTTAGCGCTACTGTGTTGTTTTTTTGCAACACTTCATACTCCGGCAAGCCTTGGTTTAGCACAACAGCCGTTACTTTGCCGTCTGTTAAGGCACAAAAATCTTTTTGTGGGAATTGCGTAATGGGTATACTCTCCCTTGCGCCAATAATAATGCGCTTAACATTTTCGGGGATAGAGTCGTTGTCAAACGGTTTTGGCATAATTGGGTGCTCTGTAACGTCAAATTGAGTTTGCGCAAAAGACACCTGTGTGTCTATATCAGTTGGGAAAAGCACACGGATACGGTGGTCTCTACATGTGTTGCGAAGGCTAGTCTCAAAGCGCAAAACAGGGTCTTTAGCTGTGAGTGTAGCTCTTGTTGTGATTGGCACTGTCAATGTCTCGCCGTCACGCGCACTGCGGTCGTCTGAAAGGCTCTTTGGCAGTTTCCACTCGTGCTCAATTTTAAATGTTGTCTGCACGTCACTGCTTGCCTCAACAGTAATTTTTGCTTTTTCGCCCAAAGTTGTAATCGCTTTGTCGCCTTTTAGGAAAGAGTAGTTATATTCATCGCCGTTGTCTGCAAGGTCTTCAAACGCACCAATTGAGTTGTAAGTTTTACCTGTTGCTTTGTCTTTTACATCAAAAGTGCCGTCCTCGTTGCATTTTACGTGCAAATATTCATTTTCAGCTGTCATATCAGCATTTTTGCTTGCAGTTTTCTCTACATCTGTGCTGTAAACACCCAAACTTACACTGCTTGTTGCGTTTAGCTTAACAATTGCAATTACGCCGCCCTCGCACATTGTGCTGTTGCAAACTTCATTGTTTTCGTCACGCACCTCTACATTTTTTAACTCTGTTGGCAAAAATATGCTTGTTGTGCGCGGCATTGCCAATGTGTTGAAAACTGTGTAAACCTCTTTGCTGTTTTTGTGCATACTTGTGTTTGCACTGTTTGCAAGCGCACTTGCAGCGGCTTTAGTCATTTCGCCTGACAATTTTCGTGTCACTGCATTTCTGTCTTCCATGTCGTAGTGAACATCGTCAACGCTAACACCACAAATGCTGTCATGTGGGTGGTTTTTAAGCAAAATTTTCCATGCTTTGTCCATTTTTGCGTGTGGGTACTCAGCGCCTGTCAGCACAGTTCTCATTGCACTCAATGGCTCTGCATACTGTTCAAGTTCACGCTGTGCGTAGTAGTTTTCAGTTTTCAAGTACATTCTTGCTGAAAGAATACCCGGGAAAACAGATATATAGCGCCCACTGTAAAGTGCGCCCTCAAGTTGTTGCAACTCGCCCTTGCCCTCCAGCACTGCTTGCATGTATTCATCGGGCACGCTTTGGCGTATTTCAAAATGTTTAAAATCTGCTCTGCCATTTTCAATAAACGGCAAAATATCGTCGGGTTGCATCTCTTGGTCGTAGCCATTCATTAGCAAAATGTTGCCTGTTGTGGCAAAAGGTGCAATTTTTTCAACTTCGTTTTGTATGCGCTCAAAAATAATTTCGGGGTAATCTGCAAGGTGCATTGCATTTCTGTAACTGCTTAGCAAGTAGCTACAAACTATTTTAGTGCCGTCTGCACCTTTCCACTCAAATTCCGAGTTCAAATTAAACGGGTCGAGCTCCACACCGCGCCATACAACAATGCCTTTCATGTCAAACTGCTTGTGCAGTTGTGGCGCTTGCGATATTTGCCCGAAGTTGTCCAAAAGCCAGCCTGTGTGTGTGCCGCCGCCAAGCTCCTCCGACATAGTTTTACCTATAAGCATATTGCGCACAAGGCTCTCTCCGCTAACAAGTTGCCAGTCCGGTTGCAAATAATACGGGCCTATAACAAGTTGCCCTCTTTTTGCATATGTGCCAAGGCGCTCTTTAAATTCTTCAACGCTTTTGCCAAGCTTTTCAAGCTCTTCATAGCAATCATCTAGCATAGATGTCTGCCCGTCAAGCACAAATTTATAGTTTTCGTTTTGGTCCATTCTTGTGAATAAGCCCTCAAAAAACGGTGGTAACCACTCATTTACATATTTGCTGTTTATATACCATTCTCTGTCCCAGTGTGTGTGAGAAATAATATGACCTGTTTGTTTGTTTTCCATTTTTATTGCTCCGTTCTTGCCCTCTGGGCATAAAAACTAAATTTGCCGCCGCATAATTTAGTGTGTACTTTTAAGTTTGAATATTTTAAATAGCTTAATTTTATTTTCAGCTATATAAAATGCGTATTTTACAAAATATTCTGCATTAAGTTTTATAAAATAAATACAACACCACACGAAAATTTGCGCACTAAATGAGAGGCAACCCCATGAGGTTGCCCTATAAAACAGAATTTTCTGCTATTTCGGGCGACCACACAGGGTCGCCCCCAAACAAAGACTTTGCAAAAACTAGAGCAAAATTTTTGTCAGATTAAACAAAAAGCGCAAGCAATACTGTGTGTATTAATGAGCATTTTTGTGACATATGACGGAAATTTTGCCGACGCTTTTTGTAAAGGCGACTTTGGGGGCAGCTCCACACAGGGTCGCCCCTACTGCTCTGTTTATTAAATGGTAGCGCTATTTTATAGTGCCTGTCAGACCCATTTTATTTATCAAAAATATGCAATTTTTCAGGTGCAAATGTAATATAAGCAGGCACGTCAAGTGCAAAGTTGCTCATAGGTTTTGTTCTAACTGTTATTAGGTCACTACCTAGCTCACAAGTTAGGTAATCGTCTGAACCAAGTGTTTCAACAACGCTTGATACGCATTTAATTGAGTTTGCCTCTTCTTTCAATGACGCAAAGCTGTCCTCCGGGCGTATACCCATAGTAACGCTTTTGCCTGCAAGAGCTACATATTTTGCAACAACCTCTTGCGGTACATTGTATTTGAAGTTTTCGCAAACAAATTCAAGCCCTGTTGCTGTTTTTTGCATTTCGCCCTCAAACATGTTCATTGCAGGGCTACCTATAAAGCTACCTACAAAACGGCTTTGTGGGTTGTTGTATATATCAACAGGTGTGCCACACTGCATAAGCTCGCCTTTGTTCATAATTACAATCCTGTCGCTAAGTGTCATAGCCTCGGACTGGTCATGTGTAACGTAAATAATTGTAGCCGCTAGTTTTTTGTGTATGCGTTTTAGCTCTGTACGCATTTTGATACGCAATTTTGCATCCAGATTTGATAGAGGCTCGTCCAAAAGCAAAACTTCAGGGTCTAAAACAAGTGCACGGCCAAGCGCAACACGTTGGCGCTGTCCACCGCTAAGCTCTGCGGGGCGGCGGTCTCCAAGGCCTGTTAAATCAAGCAAGTCCATTGCCCACTCAATTTTTTCGTTTTTGATTTTCTCTTCTGTTTTGCGTATTTTAAGCCCAAAGCCAATGTTTGCCGCAACGCTCATGTGTGGGAACAAAGCATAGCTTTGGAAAACCATAGCAATTCCGCGGTCTTTAGATGGCACATCATTTGTTACTTTATCGCCAATGTATAGCTCGCCGCCTGAAATATCCTCAAGGCCTGCTATCATTCTCAAAGTTGTGGATTTACCACAGCCCGACGGGCCAACAAGAGATAAAAACTCACCGTCTTTAATATCTAAGTTCAAATTTTGAACGGCATGAAAACCGTTTGGGTATTTTTTATTAATATTTACTAATTTTAAAGAAGCCATAAATATCTACCTTTCATGAAATAAATTATTTTAATATTATTTAACTGCGCCTTCTGTCATACCGGCAACAATGTATTTTTGTAGTGCTATTGTAAATGCAATTACAGGGAGCGAAATAAGCAGTGAAATTGTTGCTATTGTTACTTGGTTTGGACTCATTGAGCCAAACAAAGATTTTAAGTAAACCGGCAAAGGTATAATACTTGAAAGTGAAGTTGATGTTAGGAAGTAAGAGAATGTAAACTCGTTCCATGATAGCAAGAATACGTAAATTGCCGCCGCCGCCATACCGGGTATAGCTATTGGCAAAACAATTCTGAAAAACGCATACGCTTTACTACCGCCGAGAATTTGCACTTGCTCTTCCAAATCTTTTGGTATGCTTTCAAATGTGCCTTGCGTTATAAAAATAACGTACGGGATACTTAAAAGACAGTGCGCCATTGATATTTTTAAAACATCGGGTAGGCTGTATAGGAAAGAGTTGCTGAAAACATAAGCAATGGGGATAGATGCTGTAACATCGGGGATAAAACGCACAGCTATGAGCAAGAACATAAATACTGCTTTACCGTTAAATTTAAAACGGCTAAGTGCATAAGCTGCTGGTGCACCTATTGCAAGGCTTAAAAATACAGATAAAAATGCTATTTGCAGGCTCATTACGCCGTTTGCTATAAAACTGCTGTCGCCCAAATAGTACTCATACATTTCAAATGTAGGTGCATTTGGCCACCACGGTATTGCATATTGACCGCCCGTTATCCATGTGCTTCTGTCGCTTATAGAGTATTTAAACATTATATAAAGCGGAAATAAAACCACAAACAAGGATATAACCATCAATATAAACCATACTACTTTTTTAGGTTCAAAAAGGTTTTTTAACGTTTTGTTGTTCATTATTTATTTACCTCCTTATACTCTTACTAGTACTTTATTAATAGCATTTAAAATTGCTCTTATAGCAAAAGCAAATACAGCAATGCAAATTATTAATAAAATACCGATAACTGCACTACGTCCGGGGTCTAGTTCTTGAACATAGTAGCGGTCTATTAAAACGCCGAGTAACGGATAGCTTGGAGATAAGTTCAAAGCAAAAACAAACTCTTTCCATGCTTCTATTGAGCGGAGAGTTAAAACTGATGAGATAGACGGCATTAAAAGCGGTACTGTAATGTAGAAAAAGCTTTTAACTTGGCCACAGCCCATTGTGTTTGCCGCCTCGTATTGGTCTTTACCTATTGTTTGCAACCCTGCAAGCAATATAAGCATTGAAATAGGTGCATCGCGCCATACTTTACCAATTACTACAAGCGCCATTGACCAAAACTCGCTGCCTATAAATGAAAAATCTCCCGGCAAAAAGTCCAGCCATTCAACATATCCGCCTGTGAAAAGCGAAACCATGTGCCCACCGTTTGAGAACAATATTAAAAGCGTTGAAGATGTAACCATTGCGGGTATTGCAAGTGGCAATAAAAACAAACTTCTAACAAAGCCGCGCCCTAAAAACACACGGTTGATTAACATTGCCATTAAAAGGCCTGTTATAAGTTGCAGTGGTGTTGTTATAAGTACAAAAACAAATGTACGGTATAACGACTCCCACACAGCGGCATCTGAAAGCACCTGCGTGTAGTTTGCAAGTGTCATTACCGTTTCAGGTTTGCCAAAGGCATAAGTTGTGAGTGACATTTGTATTACATTGTACACAACTATAAAAAAGAAAATTGACAAGTATGTCAGTGCGGGAAAAATCATTGTAAATGCAAAAGCATTTTTACGCAATGTATCTTTCCATGTTGGTTTTTTAAGTGTTATAGATTCATTCAACTTTGATTCCTCATTTCTTAAAAATATCGCTTAGCATAATTGTTACGACTAAATGATAAAATCGTAAAATTATTTGTTACATTTACTTTACCATAAGAAAACGATTACATAAAACTTGATTATTGCAAATTACATTTCGAATGCTCCATTTTAATCTTATTTACTTGTATTACCTCAATTTATCTTCAAGTTTAAAATTATTTCATATTATTAATAAAAAATCTATATATACTATATTATCCACACGAATTTACATAAAAAATAACCTTTATTATCGTAATTTTGGCAAAAAGCCTGTATTTCTCACAAAAATAATAATTTTTCAAAACAGTACTACTTTTGTGTTATACACTTGAAATGTAACCATATTCATGATAATATAATACTAAAGTTTCATATAATTTTATGTTAAAGTCAAAATTATATGCAGAAAGATGTGTTTTTATGGCAGTAACTATAAAAGATGTGGCAAAATTAGCAGGTGTATCTGTTGCAACAGTGTCAAGGGCAATGAACAGCTCTGCAAAAGTTTCCAATTTTAAAAAGAGAAAAATAAATGCAGCAATAAAGGCGCTTAATTACCAGCCCAATGTAATTGCAAAGCGCATGGTAAACCAAGTTTTAAACAATATTGCAATATTTCCGTCTTACCCGGCTGAAAATGTTATGATTAGCCCCTATGTTTCAAGAATGCTTATCGGGTTTCAAGAAGTTTTTAGGAAAAATGGCATGGAAATTTTACTTTCAATGGAGTGCACTGACGAAGGAGAAGTTAAAAAGTGCACAGAATTAATAGACGCCGGCATGGTAAGGGGTATAGTTTTATTAAGCGCACGTGTTTACGATAACACTATAATTGAGCTTGCTAAAAGAGACTTCCCTTTTGTTGTAATAGGGCACCCGCACCCATATTCACTACCACAAGGCATAAGCGTAAGCTCGGTAGACACTGATAATGTAAGTGATGTAAAGTATGCTGTAAGCCATTTGATAAACAACGGGCACAAGCGAATAGCGCTTTTACACTCCCCTTTAGGCCACATGGTAAACCAAGAGAGGTATGACGGTTATTTTTATGCACATCAAAATGCACAGCTTGAAATAGATGAGAACTTAATATTTGATGCAGGCTATACTTACGACGAGGCCGTTGCGGCAAGTGAGAAATTACTCTCAATGGACGAATTGCCAACTGCCGTTATGGCAACAGACGACAGAAAAGCAGTATGCTTTATTTCAACCGCACATAAAAAGGGTTTGAGAGTACCCGAGGATATCTCTATAATAGGGCACAATAATTATGAAGAGAGCAAATACTGTGTGCCGGCTTTAACCACCGTAAACGTTCCTTTAGAAAATTTAGCCATTACTGCGGCTCAAATGCTTATAAACATAATTAACGGCACAAGTGCAGGCCACCAACGAATACTTTTACCAACTGAACTTATTGAACGTGACACCGTAAAAAACATTAATAACACCTAAAATTTAATATGTTAAAATATAATGACACAAATTTGCAAATGTTTACAAATTTGTGTCATTTTTATTACAAAGTACGATATTCATAATATTTTTATGTGTGAAAACACAATTTTTATGGTCAATAGCACTATATTAAAGCAATATTTTATGGTTATTTTGACTATCATTTATTGTTTTTTTGTAAAAATCAAAGTATTTTGCTAATAAGCTGCTTAAATTAAAGGTTTTTACTTGTTATTTTTGAATAATCGCTTAAAACGCTTAATTTTGAGTGTTTTTAAGTATTTATGAAAATGTTTTCATATGCTATCATGTTTTTGTTACATAAATTTACGAATTTGTTCATTTACACAAAATACTTTATGCTAACACAATTAACATTTTTTGAAGGAGACTAACCAAACTATGAAAAAAATTCTAAGCTTACTACTCGCTGTGGCTATGATGGCTATGATTTTTGCTAGCTGCACACCTGCACCCGCAGAAGAAGCTACAAGCACTGAGACAGACGCAGCAACAGATGCTGCAACAACTGATGCAGACCCTACAACAATGTATGAGGGCGAAGAAATTATTATTTACATCCGTATGATGGACTCACAAGACAAATGGTTCCGTGAGAACACAATTGCAAACTTCCAAGAAGAATACGGTGTAACAGTTACAGTTAAAACATTTGAAACAGAAGCAGATATGATGAACGTGCTACAACTTGACGCTGAAAAAGGTACAATTGGCGTTGTTAAAACAGTTGGTTCAGCACTTAACACATTCGTACAAGGCGATTTCTTAATGCCTATAAGCGAAGTTCCTTCATATGATGCAGCTGCAACAGAAGAAAAATACTTTGCAAAACCACTTGAAGTTGCAACAGACGACGAGGGCAACCTATGGGCGCTACCTCGCAAAATGGAAAGCTATGCAATGGCTTACAGCATCAGCGCAGTTGAAGATGCAGCTGCTAACTGGGAAACACAACGTGACGTTATTGAAGCAGCTTTTGAGGCTGAAAACGGCGTTGGTTTGCCAACAGATTACACACTTGAAGCAGACCCAAATGAGTGGGACTGGTTTGACCTTGCAGTTGCAGGTATGTACTGGGGCAACACAGAAATTAACGGTGTAACAACACCTCGTATAGCTCACCGCACAAAAATCTACGAGGGCACAACTTTTGAGATTATGTGTAAAGTATTCCAAATGAACGGCACACCTGAAGATATGCTTGACCCAACAAGTGCCCCTGTTGTAGAGGCAATGAAATGGGAAGCTTTCTCAGTTGGCAACGACATTTACAACCCAACAATGTGGGAAGAAATGTGGTCAGGCGGCGGCATCTGGAACGGTTTTGCTAACGGTAGCGTTTACCTAGCATTTATGACTCAACTTGATGACTTCTTCCTACACGGCGGTTCAAACCCTGACATGACAGGTTACCTAGCAGACCCAAGCGACCTTGGCGTTTCAACAATGCCACGCGGCGTTTCTATGGAATTGAACGACGAGGGACAACCTGCAATTACAGGTACAAAAGAAGCTTACGACAACAGCTGGTACTGGAGCATTCCTAAAGATGCACCAAACCCAGACCTATCACTAGAGCTAATCAACTACATCAACAACGACGAGAACCACGCAGCAGAGGCTTCAACATTCGGCATCATGCCTGTTACAAACACTGTTCTTGATAACCTAGATTCAGTTATCCAAGAAGAGTGGATGAGCACAATCTTCGCAACAGGTCAAGCTCAAATTGACGAGGGCGTTTATGGTGTTCCCGCTGCAACAAACTGGACACAAATTTCAACAGCTTACCAAGAGGCATGGCATGAAATTTGTCTAGCAGGTGACACATCAACTGTTGAGGCAGGCTTAGAGGCTCTTAAAGAGGAAATTACTCCCCTTCTTGACTAATTTTGTGTAAATAAACAACAACTAAATCCCTCTTTGCTTTTGTGAAGAGGGATTTTTTAAAAAACATATAAACATTTTAATTTGTATTATGCAAGGCTTTAGCATAATACAAATTGGCATGTAAATAGCACAGCCATAAACAAATTTTAAACATCCTAACAAGAAAAGCGGAGAATGGAAAGTATTATGAATAAGACAAAAGTATATATTCACAGGGCAGAAGACTGGTACAGCTTTTATATTAATGACAACGACGAGAAAAAATTGGCAGAGTGCTCCGAACTAACTACAATGAGCACACGCATGGAAGAGATGAGCGAAGACGAATTGCTTGCAAAACTTGACGGTGTTGAGATAATTTTGTCTTTAAACGGCAAAGGTATGCAAGATTTTACCCCATATGTAATTGAGCAAATGGCAAAGAGCGTAAAAATTGTTTACATAGCACACTGGTGGCACATACACAACACATTTGTACCACTTTGCAAAAAGGCAGGCATACAAATTTGCGAGGGCACTAACTTTAGCACTGTTGCCGTTGCCGAATGGACAGTAGCCTCTATAATGTCCGGCATTAGGGGCATTAACACAGCCGATGTACGCTTAAAAGAGGGCAGTGAGTGGGGCGAGCCACGCAGAGAATTTAAACTTGTAAAAAACAGCGTTTTAGGGCTTGTAGGCCTTGGCAGAATTGGCAGATACACAGCAAACATAGCAAAATTTTTAG
The DNA here is from genome assembly GCA_964371675.1 of uncultured Bacteroides sp. Lineage (GTDB taxonomy): Bacteria > Bacillota > Clostridia > Oscillospirales > Ruminococcaceae > Ruthenibacterium. Next base: position 170,442 of record CAYJNL010000002.1, read on the forward strand.
GTATGAAAATAATTGCGTTTGACATGATGAGCAAAGAGGACATGCTGGCGCTTGGTATAGAAAAAGTAGAATTAAACGAAATATTTGAAAAAGCAGACGTAATATCATTGCATTTGCCTGTATTGCCGTCCACCGAGGGCATGATTGGCAAAGAGCAGTTTGATTTAATGCGCGACGGCACAGTTTTTGTAAACTCTGCAAGAGCGGCACTTTATGACGAAAAAGCACTATTTGACACACTTGCAAAGGGCAAAGTTACGGCTTATTTAGATGTGTTCTCAGTAGAGCCTCTTGACATTAACAGCCCTGTTAGAAAAATGAAAAACGTTATAATTAACCCACACATGGCAGGCGATAATTACCAAATGTTTGATTACTGTGGTTCACAAACTGTTGATGCCATAATTGAATATGTAAAAACGGGCACTATTGTAAATAATCAGTATGCGCTTTAAACATAGCGTTTTGACGAATGGAGTAAAAAATGAGTAAAGAACTAAATATAGGCTTTATAGGGTGCGGAAACATTGCACAAAACAAGCACATGGCAGGGCTTAGCAAAATTGAAGGCGTTAATTTATGTGGTTTTACAGACACAAACCCCGAAACAGCAAAAATGGCGCAAACTGCATATGGCACAAAAAACAGCAATGTGTATGATAATGCCGAATCGCTTTTGAAAAACAGCGACCTTGATATTATCCACATTTGCACACCAAACTTTACACACGCAGAGCTTAGCTTAATGGCACTTGATGCCGGCAAACATGTTATGGTGGAAAAACCAATGGCAATTAGCTCAGACGATGCGCAAAAAATGCTGGACAAAGCTACCGAAAAAGGCTTACAATTGACAATAGGGCATCAAACACGTTTCAGAGAAGATGTAAGGCAATTAAAAAGCCTTATAGGAGCAGATGTTCTTGGCGAAATTTATTACGCTAAAGCTCATGCTATAAGAAGGCGCGGCGTACCCTCTTGGGGTGTGTTTTTAAACAAAGAAATTCAAGGTGGCGGTGCACTAATAGATATTGGTTGCCATGCACTTGATTTAACAATGTATTTGATGGATAACTTTAAGCCAAAAATGGTTGTGGGCAATATATATCAAAAACTCGGCAAGCAAACAGGGCTTACAAACTCCTGGGCACCGTGGGACCCAAACAAGTTTGAGGTTGAGGACAGCGCTTTCGGCTTTGTGACAATGGAAAACGGCGCAACTTTGACAATTGAGGCAAGCTGGGCTTTAAACAGCCTTGATACTTCAAACATCACAAGTGTGCTTTGTGGCACAAAGGGCGGCGCAGACATGAAAGAGGGGCTTAGAGTTAACCTAGACTCAAACGGTATGCTCCAAACAGTTAAACCAACAGAGAGCAAGAATTTTGAATTTCCACCCAAAATCGTACCTACTTTGGGCGATATGGAAATGGCAGCTTGGATAAACGCCGTGCGCACAGAGACAGAGCCCTGTGTAAAAGCGGCAGAGACTTTGCAAGTTACAAGAATAATTGAGGCACTATACAAATCAAGCGAGAGTGGCAAGCCTGTTTATTTATAATAGCGTACGCTATTATAAATTGGCATATGCGTAGCATCGCCATAAAATAAAGTATAAACAACCCATACAGAATACAACAGAGGAAATTAACATGAAAAAAATTATTTTAATCCCGGATTCATTTAAAGGCACAATGTCCAGCATTGAAGTTTGCGATATATTGAAAAAATCAATAGCAAAATTTTCAAATGCAGCAGTTATTAGCGTGCCCGTTGCAGACGGCGGCGAGGGCAGTGTAGACGCATTTTTAGCGGCACTATCGGGTGAAAAGCTCACAGCCACAGTACAAAACCCATACGGTGAGGATATGCAGGGCTTTTACGGCATTGTCAACGGTGGCAACACAGCTATTATTGAAATGGCGGCTTGTGCAGGGTTGCCACTTGTAGAAGACAGGAAAGACCCATCAAAAACCACCACTTACGGCGTTGGTCAGCTAATTTTAAAAGCGCTTGAAAAAAATTGCAAAGAAATTATAATAGGCCTTGGTGGCAGTAGCACAAACGACGGTGGCACAGGCTGTGCAGCCGCACTTGGCGTTAAATTTTTTAATGCAGACGGCAAGGAGTTTGTGCCTGTCGGCGGAACACTTAAAGATATTGACAAAATTGACACAAGCGGACTAAACCCACTTGTAAAAAGCGCAAAAATCACTATAATGTGTGATATCGACAACCCACTTTATGGCGAAAACGGTGCCGCATATATCTTTGGCCCACAAAAAGGCGCAGATGAAAACATGGTTAAAGAGCTTGACAGCGGTTTGCGCCACTATGCAAACTGCATAAACGAAAGCCTGAACTTAGACGTAAGCACCATACCCGGCGGTGGTGCCGCAGGTGGCATGGGCGCAGGCATGAACGCACTTTTAGGCGCACAACTACACATGGGCATTGAAACTGTTTTAGACACTGTAAATTTTGACGAGTTATTAGACGGTGCAGACCTTGTTATAAGCGGTGAGGGCAGAATAGACGGGCAGAGCGCACGCGGCAAAGTTGTTGCAGGTGTTGCAAACCGCTCAAGCAAGAAAAACGTGCCCACAATTGCAATAGTTGGCGATGTTTCCGACGGCAGTGAGATGCTATACAACATGGGTCTTACGGCAATTTTCAGCATAAACAGGCTTGCTGTTGATTTTAGCAAGGCAAAAACAAGGGCTAAACAAGATTTAAGTGCCGTTTGTGAGGATATTTTTAGACTTTTAAAAGCGTTTAACGTTTAGATTAATTGCGAGGGAATTTTAATGAACACAGAATTTAAGCAAAAACTAAAAAAAAGGCTTAGTTTTATATATGAAAGCGAAACTTTGGCAGATGAGCTAATAGGAAAACTTGTAGCAAAACAAGGAGACAATTCAACACAGCAAAACAAAGGCTTTGTAGACGAAAAAGATGTAATGCTAATTACGTACGGCGATTCTATAATAAACAAAAACGAACCCACGCTTAAAACATTAAACAACTTTTTGCGCGATAATGTGGGCGATGTAATTTCATCTGTGCACATTTTGCCAATGTACCCCTACACGAGTGATGACGGTTTTTCAGTTGTGGATTACAGAGAAATTGACAAAAATTTAGGCACATGGCAAGAGATAAGCGCCTTGAGCGAAAACTACAAACTTATGTTTGATGCTGTAATTAACCATGCCTCTGCAAAAAGCATGTGGTTTGAGAAATTTTTACAGTGCGATGACAAATACAAAAACTACTTTATTGTGGGTGACAAAGATAAAGATTACAGCAAGGTAACGCGCCCGAGAACTCACCCGCTATTGACGCCTTTCGAGACAAAGGAGGGCACAAAATACGTTTGGACAACGTTTAGCGATGACCAAGTTGACCTCAACTTCAAAGACATTGATTTGACAGTGGAGATTTTAGATCTACTTGTCTTTTATGCAAAAAACGGAGCAAAATACATACGTCTTGACGCAATAGGCTTTATGTGGAAAGAGGATGGCACAACGTGCATGCACCTTGACAAAACACATGAGCTTGTTAAGGTAATGCGTGATGTGCTCGATTATTATTCACCGGGAACAATTTTAATTTCAGAGACAAACGTGCCACATAAAGACAACATAAAATATTTTGGCAACGGGCATGATGAAGCACAAATTGTGTATCAATTTCCTTTGCCACCACTAACTTTGTTCTCATTTATAACACAAGATGCAAGCAAGCTCACAGCGTGGGCAAACAGCCTTGAGCCACTTACTTGCGACACAACTTATTTCAACTTCCTTGCCTCGCACGACGGCATAGGTGTTAGACCTACTGAGGGCATATTAAGCGATGACGAGCGCCAGATTTTAGTGAATAATACAATGAAAAATGGCGGCAGAGTGTCTTTTAAAACTAACGAGGACGGCAGCAAAAGCCCGTATGAGCTAAACATAAGTTACCAAGATGCACTGAGTGCAATAACAGACAGCGACGAAATGCGCTACAAGCGTTTTATTGCGGCGCAAAGCATTTTGCTCAGTGTTGTTGGTGTGCCGGGTGTTTATGTTCACAGCTTGCTCGGCTCAAGGAATGACTATTTTGGCGTTGAAAACTCCGGCATAAACAGGAGAATTAACCGCGAAAAATTAAATTACGACAGCGTTGTAGCAGAACTAAAAGGCGACACACAGAGAAAACGCATTTTTGACACAATGCTTAATTTAATTAAAATCCGCACAGGGCAAAGTGCTTTTAGCCCCTTTGCCGTACAAAATGTTTTAAACCTAAGCAAGCAAGTTTTTGCCATTGAGCGTTTTAACGAAAGCACAGGCGAAAAAGTTGTTGCAATAATTAACGTTAGCACAAAATCAGTTGAATTAGCAACAAATATTTGCGGCATAGACTTAATTACAAATAAGCAATATAATAATAATTTCAGCGTAGAACCCTTGCAAGTTTTGTGGATTAAGGTATAATATATCTTGTAGAAATTATTTTACAAAACCGATAAAAACAGGGATAATGCAAAACTGCATTATCCCAAAATAGTGTGTCGCAAATTTTTAGCGGCAGAATGGAGATATAGATGAAAAATATACAAATCGGAAACAGCAGCCTTAATGGCTCATCAATTGTTGTTGGCTGTATGAGGCTTAGAACACTGCCTGTACAAGAGGTAGGCACAATTATTAAGACAGCGCTTGACATGGGTGTAAACTTTTTTGACCACGCAGATATCTACGGCGCAGGTCTGTCAGAAGAGCTATTTGCACAGGCTATGAAGCTTGAAAATATTAGCCGTGACAAGGTTATATTGCAGTCAAAATGCGGTATAAGAAAAGGCATGTACGATTTTTCAAAAGAGCACATACTAAACTCTGTTGATGGCATTTTAAAAAGGCTTGACACAGATTATTTAGACAGTTTACTTTTGCACCGCCCTGATACATTGATGGAACCAGATGAAGTAAACGAAGCATTTGAGGCATTATACAAAAGCGGAAAAGTTCGCAATTTTGGTGTGAGCAACCACAACCCTATGCAAATAGAGCTTTTAAAGAGCAAGGTTGAAAAACCACTTATCGCTAACCAATTGCAATTTGGCCCTGCACATACGGGCATTATTGATTCAGGCTTTAACGTTAACACAAGAGCAGACGGCAGCCTTGACCGTGACGGTTCTATTTTGGAATATTGCAGAGCGAAAAACATTACAATTCAAACATGGTCTCCATTACAATACGGCATGTTTGAAGGCATTTTCTTTACAAATGAGCGCTATAGCGAGTTGACAGAAACTTTAGAGCGCATTGCAAAAGAGAAAAACACAACAAAAATGGGTATTATTGTAGCTTGGATATTACGTCACCCTGCAAACATGCAAGTTATCACAGGTTCTACTAAAGTAGACCGTGTTGTAGAGATGATTAAAGGCGCTGAAATTGAAATTTCAAGAGAAGAATGGTACGAAATTTACCGCTCTGCCGGAAATATTTTGCCGTAAAAACAATATAGCGTAAACACGACACAAAATACAAAAACGGCAAAATTTATTACGAAAAGAGTGAAGTAAGCCGTGAACCAAAGAAAAATACTGCTTTTTTATGCAGTTACAATGCTTTTCTACATTGGTGCAAACCTAACTCACCCTGTAACTCCCACAATTTTTACAATGCTTGATTTAGGGGATTATATGTTTGGCTATGCTGTTGGGGCAATGATGGTTACTAATTTTGTGTTCTCCACATTTTGGAGCACAATAAGCTCTTATATTTCCAGCAAGACTACACTCTTAATATGCTCAATAGGTTATGGTGTTGGGCAAATGCTGTTTGGCATATCTACCACAGAATGGCAATTTATTTTAGCCCGACTATTTGCCGGTGTTTTTGCGGGCGGCGCTTTAATTAGCATTTTAACATATATTATAAACGTTTCCCCTGATAACCAGCGGAGTTACAACCTCACGGTAACGGCAACTTTGCAAGCCGTTTTTAGCGCTTTTGGTTATCTTATAGGTGGTGTTTTGGGCACACATAACCCTTACACCTCCGTTTGGGTAAACGGCATTTTACTCATTGTATGCGGAATTTTGTATTACATAGTGTGCGATAAAGATGCTACGGATAATTTAAAATCCATAAACGCACGTGCCGTATTAAAAGAGGCAAATCCGTTTTCCTCATTTTTTGCAATAAGGCCTATTTTAAATTTGAGTCTGGCACTTCTATTTGCAATATGCCTATTACAAGAGCTTTCTTTTGTAGGGTTTGACCAGTCTTTTAACTATTACATCAGAGAAGAGTTTAATTTTCCTCCTAACTATAATGGTATTATTAAAGGCTTTATAGGTTTAATATCACTTATAGCTAACAGCACCTTGTGTATTTGGATTGTTAGAAACACAAATGTAAAAAAATCATCTATACTTATATTTATGGCATGTTCCGTAAATATTGTGCTTGCCATTTTATTCCCTAATATGATTAGCTTTTTGCTATTCAGCATTATGGTGTTCATGTTTAACGGTATAGGTTTACCTGTTATTCAAAGCATTATGGCAAATGAGGCAAAAGAGAACGGCAGTAACCTTGTTATAGGTTTTTACAACGCAATGAAATCTCTTGGCGGCATTGCGGGCTCGTTTGCCGTGGGTGCACTTTACAGTTTTGATTCTCTGTTCCCATTTTTGCTTGTAGCAGTCGGCTTTGCACTTACAACTGTTAGCGCATTTTTTTATTATAAAAAGGCGCAGTAGCTATATTGCTTTTAGCGCTGTATTTACGGAGAGTTACATAGATTTAGCTTTTACAAAACATATACTAAAAACACCTTTTGGCATAAGCCAAAAGGTGTTTTTTTGTAAAAAATGTGCATAATTCATCAAGCAAACAGCACAATTTTAAAATGTATCTGCCCGTGGTGGTGTCATGGTTTGTGTTAAATCCTCTATTGAAAAACATGAGTAATACGTATCATATCTTGCGTTTTTCAAAAGATTGTCTATTGCGTTATAAAGGTTTTCATTTTTAAAAATTATGCTTGTTATAACAGGGCAATAGCGCGTGTTTATTTGCGACATCAAGTCGTCTCGCATGTCTTCAAGTGTTTTCTCATTTGCATAACTTCTGCCCACGCTATCTGTTGCGGCATCTATTGAGTCTGATATTGTGATTATGTCTATTATAACTTTTACTTGAGACTGCAAATTATCAAAATCTCGCGGATACCCAAATTTCCCATCGAAGCTCTTGTGGTGCCCAAAAGCAACATCTGAAAAGCATTCAAACAACTCCGGGTTATCATCAAAATTAATGCTTTTTGCCGCCTCTATTGCATCTTGCTCAAAATTTTCCACTTCATATGTTGGAGATTTTTTAATAAAAGCCTCTGCTTGCATTGAATGCTGTTTTATCATCTCAAATTCTTTGTCATTGAGCTTTCTTGCATAGAATGAAACAAGGTGAGAGTAGCTTATTTTACCAATATCATGTACAAGCCCCGAAAACCACACAAACAATAGTATCTGTGCACTTTTGTCTTTTACATCTTGCAAACATGTTATTCCGGGCAAGTTTACAAATAACTCCGGCATAAATTTTATTATATACTCGGATATTGTAAATGCAACTCTCGCTACCATTACAGAGTGCACATACGTTGGTGTATGCCTAAAAACTGTAAGCGACAAAACAAGTTTTAGGTACGTGTAATCGTCGAAAATATTGTGGCTTCCCACTGCAAAATTTGTCAGCATGTTGGAAACATGCTCCCCTGCCATTTCTTGCGGTATGTTCTCAACATATTTAAAAACGTCTGCCTCTATGTCTTTTGCAATGTGTTTTATTTCTTCGTCTGTGTAGCCTTTTGGCTTTTCGTTGTGCAAATAATGAAGGTAAAGCCCTGCAATATGCAGTTTTTTATAAAGGTCGTCATAGTTATAGTCATTGTCTGCCTGCTTGTGCAAATCAAGCAAAACAGTAAGTAGCTCTTCTATTGTAATTAAATTATTGTAATATCGTGCAGCGTAGTAATAATAAATACATTTAACTTGTGCGCTGGTGTAGTCGTTTGTCTTTATGTCTTCGCACTCAAGCACCTTTTTGTACAATTCCTCTGCGGCGTTTAAAAGGCGTTTTTTTTGTGTTTCACTCACTTTTGCACTATGCTTCTTGGAGCGCAAAACAGTTATTGTTGAAGAGCACATATTCTCGCGCATATTTGAATAATAAGCTTCCCACGGGAACTGTGGGTCAACTTCTTTCGCTCTATTTGTCCAAAAATCATACGCCTTGTCAAATCTTTTAAAAGTCTCGTCAATATCATAATGCGGTATGCTTATGTAAGCATTGCCATATGCTCTTACAATTAAATTACGTGCCTTAGTCGAAAATTCCTCATATCTATCACTTAGCGCAATTATGCTGCTGTAACAAACAGACATGTCTTTTTTAAAAAGCATTCTATCTAAATAAAAAAGTGCAAGCCCTTTAAAAAACATGTTTTCAATAAACATCTCGTCATCGCCTACGTGCTGTGCGTAACGTGTTAGTGCGTCTCTTAAGTCGTAAGACAGCCCTGTGTCTATGCTCTCTCTGTAACCTGAGAGCTTTTCTGCAAGTTCTTGGTATTCAAGCACTTCCTCACGGGTTGAAGCCTCGGGGTTTGTCAAAAACGGCGTTATGTATGTTTCAATAAGCTCGTTTGTATTACCTATAATGCGCCTTATCTTTTCACCGCGCAAAGACAATATTTCTTTTATATTATCACGTGTAATGTCGCCTTTATCGGAAAATTGTTTAGCGGACAATTTCGAAAAGAGCACTTCGTTTTCTATTATTTTTTCAAAAAATTCTCTCAAAATTGCCCTCCTCTCAAAGATCTTAATGTTAAATTTGCATTTTAACAAATGCCCTACTCTTTTTTCAAGGTTATATTCTTTTGCTCATTTCACACATATCATCATTTATTATTGGCACCTATATTGTTAGCATAAACAAACACTACATATTAATGATAGATGGATTAACAACCAGCACTAATACCACAAACTATATTTATTAACTCAATAGATAAGCATAAAACTACGCTATGTGTTGTTCTTATCATTATCCAAAAAGGCATGCCATAGCTGTATTGCTTGTTTTGTCTATCTTTTACAGCAATTTTCCGTTTATTATGTGTACAAATTTTGTGTATTCCCACAACAATTTATACCTATTTTCTTTATTATACCACAAGCACCTAATTAAAAACAATTTTTTCGCTTAAATTTTCTATATGCTTATAAACATTATCTGCTGTATTTTTTAGTGCACCTTCACAAAAAGGTGAGCTTAGTTTTGTAGCTTTTAGTAAATCTACAAAATTATTGCCTTTACTTTTTTCTATAAAGTCAAAATATTTTTCTATGGCTGTATTTTTATCATCAAGGAAAATAGCAAAAAATTGAAGTGCCACTACTTGCGCAAGTGCATAATCTATGTAGTAAAAAGGTGTTTTATAAATGTGTGCTTGGCGCTGCCATCCTGCACCGTTTTCATAAAATGGCACACCGCTTGCACTTATGCTGGGGCGGTAAATTTTCTCCAGTTCAAGCCATTTTTCATCTCTTTGCCTTGGTGTTATATCCGGGTTTTTGTATACGTATTCTTGAAAATCATCAACTTGGCACGCATACGGTATTAAAATTAGCGCATCCTCTGCGTGAGAAAGCTCATATTTTTGTGCTTGCTCTTTAAAAAACAGCTCATACCATGGTGTTGCCAAAAATTCCATTGCCATTGCATATGCTTCAGATACGTCGCTTGAAATAGTTGCATACTGCTTGCGGCCGCCTTTGTGCAAATAATATTTCGCAACCGCGTGCCCTATCTCGTGCGTGAGCACATAAACATCTGTTGATGTACCGTTAAAATTTGCCACAACAAACGGGTAGTTGTAGTTTACTAAGTGCGAGCACATACCCGTTGGCATTTTGCCCACGCGTGGCAAAACATCGTATAGCTCCTTGTCAATTATAAGGCTCATTACTTCATCTGTCTTTGGAGACATCTCACTGTACATGCGCTTTGCGGCATTTAAAATTTCTTTTGAGTCCTGTATTGGTTTTGGGGAACCGTCTTTAAAAGATATTGGCAAATCGTAATACATTGTATTATCAATGCCAAGCCTTTTAAAGCGGTTTTGCCTTATTTTTGAAACAACGGGCACAATATTTTGTACAACTTCTTTTTTAAACAATGTAACTTCTTCTCTTGTATAGCAGTTTCTCTTCATGCGCGCATAGCTAAGCTGAGAAAAACTATCAAACCCAAGCAATTTTGCTTGCTGCACCCGTGTTTTTACAAGTGAGGAAAAAATTTCATCAAGCTGCACCTTTACTCTGTTATAACAATCTCCCTCTGCTGTAAGTGCAGCTTTTCTTTGTGCTCTGTCAGTGCTTTCTTTATATGACGCTAGCATGGAAAGTGGCATTTCTTTGCCATCAAACTCAACTGTAAGCGAATTTATAAGCCTTACATAATCACGCACAAGGCTCTGCTCTTCCTCTATCAGTCTTTTTGTTTCGCTCGAGGTCTGTTTAATCATAATTTCTATATTTTTAACAGTCATTGCACCTATTTTTTCTTGCACTATGCCAAGGTATGGGCTTTTTAGCAATATTATTGAAAGTTCTTTGAATTTTTCAATCATTTTGCCATATTCTTTTACAAGATAAACTTGCTCGCCACTGTAAAATTCATCATTTGTATCTAACATATACCTTATGCGTGCAATCGCATAAGGTGTTGCAAAATCATCAAAAATTTGCTCAACTTTATCGTATATTTCAAACTGCTCTTCGCCGCTCTTTGCACTTTCAAAATCTTTAACGGCACTTGTAAGCTGTTTTAACATATGCTCTGTATTTGGTCTTTCGTACTCTATTTGTGAAAATTTCATTACACCACCCCTTTATGCTTTTAAGCTCCGAATAAAAATGCTATAACAATATAAACAAGCGAAACACCTATAATTATTGGTGCAAATGTTAAAAATGCGGCAATTATCATTGCTGTGAGGTCGCCTTTTTCAAGCTGTGTTTTGTTGTAGTGCTCGTCGAGCTCTTCTTTTGTCTTATCTCGAAACAAGTCGGGTTTTAATTTTTTAAACATAATAATACAACCTTTTAATAATACATTTGCATTTTAAAGTGGGTTGTGGCACGCCACAAAGTGGCCGCCTTGCACCGCAGTAAGCTGTGGTGCTACACTCTTGCAAATCTCCTTTGCATACGTGCACCGTGGGTGGAATTTGCACCCCGTTGGTGGGTTAACAGGGCTTGGCACATCACCTTGCAAAAGCTCCGGTAGTGCTAGTTCTTTTTTGTCAATGCGTGGCACAGAGCTTAAAAGCGCCTTTGTGTAAGGGTGCATTGTGTGCTCAAACAATTTTTGTGTCTCACATAGCTCTACTATGCCTCCAAGGTACATTACTGCAATTCTATCTGAAATAAAGCGCACAACACTTATGTCATGTGAGATAAAAAGGTACGTTAAGTTGTTATGCTCCTTTAAATCCAGCAGTAAATTTATTATTTGAGACTGTATAGAAACGTCCAAGGTTGAGACAGATTCATCACACACAATAAACTTTGGGTTTAGTGCAAGTGCGCGTGCAATGCAAATGCGCTGGCGTTGGCCACCTGAAAATTGGTGTGGATACCTCTTTAACATATGTGGTTGCAAGCCACACATCTCCACCACTTTTAATATGTGTCGCTCTAACTCTGCACTGCCTTTTTTGTACATTTTGTGTGCTACTACGCCCTCGCTTATCATTTGCCCCACAGTAAGGCGTGGGTTTAGCGAGGAATACGGGTCTTGAAATACTATTTGCATCTCTTTTCGCAATTTACGCATATTTTCTTTAGACACTGCATTTAAAAGCTTTCCATTATAAGTAACAGTGCCATCCGTTTGCTTATAGAGCTGTAAAATTAAGCGCCCCAACGTGGATTTTCCACACCCTGACTCCCCTACAAGCCCCAAAGTCTCGTTTTCAAATATATCAAAACTTACACCGTCAACTGCTTTTACATACTCTCTTTTGCCGAAAAAATCAAGACTTTTTTTCACGGGGAAGTGCATTTTTGCGTTATTTACTTCTATTAGCACATTTTTTTCAGCCATTGTTGCACCTCGCATTTTCAGGGTAAAAGCAGCGCACACTGTGGCCGTCTTTTACATTTACAAGCTGTGGCTGGCTGTGCATACATTGCTGTGTTGCGTGTGTACAGCGCTGTGCAAATTTACAGCCTTGTGGTAAATTTTGCGGGTTTGGCACGTTGCCGGGTATTGTAAACAGCCGCGTGTCTTTTTGCCTTGCATAAGAGGGCATACTCTCAAAAAGAGCTCTTGTGTACGGGTGTGAAAACTGCGTGTTTTTATTAAAAATATAATCAACAGGCGCAAGCTCCACAACTTGTCCGCAGTACATTACACAAACGTCGTCTGCAATTTGGCGTATTACGCCTAAATCGTGTGTTATGAACATAATAGATGTGTTGTTCTCGCTTTTCAGCTCGTTCATAAGATGCAAAATTTGCGCTTGAATTGTCACATCAAGCGCCGTGGTGGGCTCGTCTGCAATTAGCAGTCTTGGCTTACATGCAAGCGCCATTGCTATCATTACGCGTTGGCGCATTCCACCCGACAGCTCGTGTGGGTACATTTTTGCAACACCTACAGCGTTTGGTATTTTTACACTGTTTAACAGTTCAATCGCTTTAACTTGTGCCTGCTTCTTGTTCATGGCGCGGTGCACAATAAGCGGTTCCTCCACCTGTTGTAAAATAGTAAAAACAGGGTTTAGGCTCGTCATTGGCTCTTGGAAAATCATCGATATCTCATTGCCGCGTATTTTGCGCAGCTCTTTATTATTAAAACTTGAAATATCCTTGCCGCAAAACATTATACGCCCTTCATGTATGCTTTGGTTTTTCTCAAAAAGTTGCAAAACGCTCATAGCCGTCTGGCTTTTTCCGCTACCACTCTCGCCTATAACACCCAGCGTTTTGCCGCTTTTTATTGATAGCGACACACCGTTTACTGCCTTTATGTACCCTGTTTGTGTTTTAAAATATGTGTGCAGGTTTTCAATTTCAAGTATATTCATACACTCACCCCTCACTGTACACTGCGTGGGTCTAGAGCCTCACGCAATGCGTCGCCAAGC
>CAYJNL010000003.1:0-128156 GCA_964371675.1 uncultured Bacteroides sp.
CTTGATTTTGCTTTGTACTTCGACTTGTTCGTCCTCATATCGTCCCCCCATTCGGTTAAATCTGTCATCGCTCAGTTTGCCGGAAACATTGTCCTCGTAGATTTTCTCAAAAAGTCCGTCTAACTCATTTTCCCTTGCAAGCAAGGTGGTGAGTTCTTTTTGTTTTATTTGAATATCTTGTTGTACTACCTTTTGAGAATATCCCATAACTGCTTGCGTAAACACGGGCTTGGAACAGCTTTTACAGACAATCACCAAAGTACGAAAGCAGATTAACCCGAAGTTGCAAATTGACGGTATCTTGCTCACCATGACGGATAGCCGCACCAACTTTTCAAAGGACATCGGCACATTGCTCCGTGAGTTGCCGAAGCAGTAAACTTGTAGTGTAAAATGGCATAAAAAAAGTGATAGGTCTTATATGGATACTTAAATCCTATAAGACCTATCACACTGGCTTGCTTATATAAAATGCATACCGCATTATTTATCCTACACATCGCACAAATTAATAATACTATTAATCAAATCACTTTACACAATTATTCAAAGCAGTTCTCGCAGTAGAAATAGTTGGATAATAGTTGCTAAGATTCCAGTTGTCTTTAATTGAAAGCACTTCCATAAGATGAGAAATTCTAGGCAATCTCAAATTATTTTCACGAAGTATGTTTGGGTTATTCCACAAATAATTTAAATCGCCACTATATACAACTTCTCCATTATTTAATATTATTGCTTTGTCGCTGTAAAGTGGAACTAAATCTATTTCGTGGGTTGAAAAAACTATGGTTATTCCTAAATCTTTTTTTATCTCAGTAATCAATTGAAGTATTTCGCTAGTACCTTGAGGGTCTAAGCCTGCTGTAGGCTCATCTAAAATAATAATTGATGGCTGCATTGCAAGCACTCCTGCGATAGCAACTCTTTTTTTTTGACCAAAGCTCAATGCATGTGTTGGTTTGTTTAAAAAGTTCAAAACGCCTGTCCTTTTTGTTACTTCTTTAAATCTTCTATCAATTTCACTTTTATCCAATTTTAAATTTTTCATTCCAAACATAATATCGTTTTCTACACTTGATGAAAACAATTGCTCATCAGAATTTTGAAAAACAATACCGACATCACGCCTTAATTCAAAAAGAGCGCTTTTAGTATATCTTACTTTTTCGCCATTATAATATACTTCACCTTCTGAGGGTTTTAAAATACCGTTGCAGTGTAAAAATAAAGTTGATTTACCGGAACCATTTCCGCCTAAAACAGCAATACTGCTACCTTTTTCAATATTCATATTGATGTTTTTAAGAGCCATTGTCCCATCGGAATATTTGTATGATAAATTTTTAAAACTTAATATATCCATTTAAAGTACACCTCCACAATTAAAAAAATTATTAAGCCTCCATTTAATATAATAGTATTAACTTTCAACAAATTTGAAGTGTTTTCCGTAGTAGAAATTACATTAAATGCGCCATCAAAGCAACGTGATTGCAAAACAATATCAATATTGTTTGCCCTATTAAGTGCACGCTCAAACGTCATGACTAAAATTTGAGCCGTTGCATTTATTCCGTTTTTAATATTTAAGTAACCTAATCTTGATAATTGAGCAGTGCGTATTCTTTCCAACTCTCCTAATAAAACAAAAGAAAATCTATAGACAAGTTCTGTCAATGTAATAAGCAAGTCAGGAACTTTTAATTTTTGCAAATATGAAAACAGATTATTCATGGGCGTGTTTAAAATTAAAAAATAAAAGCATGATATACAAGCTAAGGATCTTAAAAGTATATTAATTGCAAGTAAAACACCATTTTCACTCGCATAAATATCTATATTTAATATGTTAAAAGTAAATAACACATCGCCTATTCCAACATTAGATATATTAAATATAATTGTTATTAAACCCAGCAAAATAAAAGAGCCAGGTAAAAGAATTAGCTTTAAATACTGTTTAATATTTAAAGCACTATATTTTAATGTTGAATATGACATAACAGCAAAAACAATAGTATACAAAATATATGAAGATGTTAGCAAGCAAAAAAACAAAGGTGGCATACAAAATATTATCTTTTCCCTTGCCGAATTTGATGCAATCTTTGATGAGTAAGAAAGTTTGTCGATAATATGCACTGTACACCACCTTTAATTAAGTTTTATTTTTGGGATTAGCACTCATTCTGCCAATACCAAATCCAATTATAATGCCGCCAATTGCCGCTTGAAGACAAAAAAGCAGGGATTCAGTTTCGCCACCCGGCAGTTCAATTATTGAGGAAAACCAAGGCTCGTAAGATGGTGCAATTTCCATAATTAACTCCTCGGCCTTACCATCTGCCCCACCAAATTCACTATTATCAATTGTAACCAGTGGTATTATTGCAAAAATAGCTACAACAGCAAGCAATATTAAATTTCTTTTCCAAAGTTTCATTGTTTAACCTCTTTTCTTGTTAAAAGTTCGTTTACTTCATCTGTACTATACTTCTCTATAATGCTAAAGAAGATAATTGCAAGTATGCCTTCAGATATTGCAATTGGAATTTGTGTTATTGCAAAAACTCCTAAGAATTCAGCCGTTGCAGCTATTACGCCACCACTTGCATCTGCAAATGCTAAGCCAAGTTGCAAAGATGTTGTTACGTAAGTAAAGAAATCGCCTAAAAAAACGGCTAAAAATATTGAAACGCTTTTATTTAGGTTAAGTTTTGTTAAAATTTTATAGGCAAAATAAGAAACAAATGGGCCTACAATGGCCATTGAAAAAACATTTGCCCCAAGTGTAGTAATACCGCCATGGGCTAAAAGCAATGCTTGAAATAGCAAGACAATAGTACCGATAACCGTCATTGCCAATGGGCCAAATAAAATTGCGCCGATGCCTACGCCGGTAGGGTGAGAACTGCTACCTGTAACAGATGGAATTTTAAGTGCTGATAAAACAAACGCAAATGCACCACACATTGCAAGTAAAAGCAGTTTTCTTGAAGATCCAGCTAAGTTTTTCTTGATAGAATAAAATCCGAACACAAAAAACGGACATGCAATCGCACTCCAAGCAATACTCCATCCGACAGGCAAAAAACCCTCCATTATATGCATGGCATTGGCTTGTGTAGAAAACATGCTAATTATTATAGGAACAAAAGATAACGCTTTAATTCTTCTTTCCATTTTAGTTCTCCTTTTTGTCATTTTAATATAAAAAACGGGTACGTCAATTTAGTGCACTAAATTGACGTACCCGTTTTTGTACGATAATTAACAAAATATCTTAATAAAATTAAAATACTTAATAAAAACAAATATAACAATGTTAAGTCTACCGACTTGTGTTATAGAAAAATTCTTACAACCATATCCTACCTTCCCACATAAAGCAGTGACGGACTTTCGTCCCAATGGCTAAGCCATCTCGGTATGGTTTCACACTTACGGTGCCGGATAACGTCGGGAGTTTCACCCTGTTCCATCTCATGCTCAGCCTAGAATAATCCTTACGGCTGCAACAACACATTTTTTATAATATTATCATTATTTTTATTCTTTTGTCAAGAATAAAATTTGTTGATAATAAAAAATTTTGAAAACAATTTAACTTTTCATATTGGTAACTCGTCATTGTTTGGCTCGCAGTTAAATGCGTTTATGTATGGGTTAACTATGTTGCTATAATTTTTAATAGTTAGTTATTTTTAGTTTATTATCTTACTTTTACGGTATGTGCTTTATTGTATCCGATTATAGCATAGTGGTAGCTTTTAACTTTGCTTGTTTATAAAAAAGTATACCATTAAATCTCGGGCATAAAAAACACCCTCTAGCTTATGCTAAAGGGCGAATTTGGCGCCCGGCTTCTCGACTGGAGCGGATGATGGGAATCGAACCCACACAACCAGCTTGGAAGGCTGGAGTTCTACCACTAAACTACATCCGCAGATAATAGCCTTATTTAGGCTACCACAATATTATATAACAAAATATATATTGTTGTCAAGTACTATCTCATAAAAAACAGATGTTTAAATAGGTATTATTTGTAAATTATTATACTATCTCTATAACCTTGTGCAATTATACAATGTTACCTTTTGTGCATGTACAAATAATTTTTTACACATAAACTATATAGTGTTGACACAAATTGCACTAGGCAATCTTTAACAACTTTTCACTCTACAAAAATACATTATAAAACATTCCTTTTCAGAATGTAAATTTTTATACCATTGTAGAACGTTAAATATCAACATTCGGCAGTTGAGTGCCTGCATCAACACTATATAAGCTTATATTAATCGGTTTTAGATTATAAATTATTTATTTTCTCTACCTTGCTTTATGTGCTTTTACAGCACTTCTTCACTGTCCAGTTTCATCATTTTATAATCAATTATAAACTTTGTGTTTTGTACATCTTTATAAAATGCTTGCTTGATTCTCTCCATAACAAATTTGCAAGAGCTTTCTTCGTCTATTCTTGGCAATAGTAGCGCAAATGTTTTTACATTTTTACGCGTCAATGCATCACCCACACGCAAATCCGCTTTCATTATTTCACAAAGGCGGCGCATTGCCCTGTCTGTTTCAATTGGGCTTGTGTCTCCACCTAGTGTACTCACGTTTACAAGCACTATAAATACGCCTGTTTCAAGCCGCTTTATATTGCGCATGTAAAGCCTATATATGTATTTAAAAATCGAATAATCACACATTAGTGCGCCTTCGTCTTCGTCTTCTCTGTTTAGCTCTTCAAAAATTTCTTTTATGTTTTCGTTTGAGTATTTTTCCTCTTTCATTAGGATTTTATAAAACTCTACAAGTTCTTCGGGTAAATTGCCACCAAAATACACATAGTACATATTTGATATATTTTCAAACTGTGTTAGTGCCTCCGCGGGTTTATCAAGTTTTAAGAGTGCTTTCATAAATATTATATTTATGTCTACATCTAGTGGTATTTTCTCAAGTGCAAGCCTACAAATTCTTGCTATATCTACATATTCTTGCCTTCTTTTAAGTATCTTAGCATACTCTTTTACTGCGCTTGCAAACATTTCACTGTATTGCTTTCGCTTATCAACAATCCACTCTGCATTGTCAATGTCAGACAACATGTCTCCTGCATATATAAAAAATATTTTCTCGTACTGTGCGCACAAAGCATCTTCTTCTGCTACTTTTCCTGTGCTTTCGTAACACTTCTGCATTGTTACAAAGTCTACTTCTACATCTTTTGCACTTACCCACGCACATTTATCTTTGCGCACTAGCAGGCAATCTGCTATGTTATAACTTGCAAGGTCTGCCCTAAGGCGGCTTATTAATAGCTTTGTTGCATCCGGTGCATCGTCTGTATCATAGTTCTCCCATAGCACACTTGCTATGTCGTCTATTGTCATCTCATTGTTTAGGTTCGCCACTAGGTACTGCATTAGTTCTGCTTTTTTTGAGTAATGCCCTATTTTTTTTACTATGTTTTCGCCGTTTACAAGTATTCTAAATTCATCAAAAGTTATAATTTTTACATTCCTCATGGTTTTTCCTCCTCTCTTTGTTTGCTCTTTATATTCGTATCTTTTAATTTGTTTTAGCATATATAATAAACTTACAATATTGGCAGTGCAATTATATTTTGTAATAATTGCACACTTGCAATGCGCACGCTATATTATTGGTACAAACTATATTTTGCTATAACTTTAATGGTGTAGTGCTCCTTAAATTTAACTTAATACAGTTATTTTTTGTTGCGCGACACACACAAAGCATACAATTAAACCATGCCTTGAACTTAATTTTACCATACTTTGAGCATGTATTCAATATGTGATTTATATTAAATTGCACATATTTTGCATTGACAAGGGGGCTGTGAAAACACTGATTTGTAAGTGTTTCACACAGCCCCCTAGCCTGGTCTAAGCAATTATCTCAATTGCTTTTTATTAAAATTATTATGCGAAAATTTCTCCGTCGCCGTTTTGGTCTTCGTCTTCGTCGTCGTTGATTTGCTTTTTGCTAAATCTTGCAACAACTACTTGACCCATTGCGATAGCTGCCATTAACCATGTCCATTCGTCAACAATTGTCATAGGCAATGTCATGTCTTCTGTCAAGATAAATACTATAACTGCTACTACTGCAGGAATTATAGAAATTAGTCTAATTATGCCTTTGCGTTTTTGCTCTTCTTTTTCTTCTTGAGTTTCAGCTTTTTCAGCTTTGCTCATTGCTTTTGCCTCGTCTTCATCGTCTTTCTTCTTGCCGAAGTAGTTGATTAGAAGAACTATTGACATAAAGCATGTTGTGATTGTAAGAATTAAGTTTAGCAACGCCCATGCCGCGCCTGATGCAAGTGGTAATTCTGTGTCTTCAATTATTGCATCTGCTAGCGGTGTGTCTGTCTCAGGAATGTCAATTGTAGGTGTATCGTCTACCGGAGGTGTATCTACCGGTGGTGTTGGAGTTGGAGGTACCGGTGTTGGTGGAACCGGTGTAGGTGGTACCGGTGTTGGAGGTACCGGTGTTGGTGGTACAGGTGTTGGCGGTACTACTGTTTCAATTGCTGTAATTGTTACATTACCGTTAACCTCTGTAACTATGTAGTTGCTGTTAGGTGTGTATGTTGGCTCTATTACGCCAAGGTGTGTGCCAACCGGGTTACCTATAAAGCTGTCTACACGTCCTGCGCCAAGTGTTCCAAGGTCGCCAGGTGATACTAGCAAGCCGTTTGTAATTGTAGAATCTAGCGGTGATGGGTCATCAGCTGTGTTAACTTTTGAGAAGCTAGGTGCTGTAACCGTAATTGGTCTTGGGTCAATTCTAAAATCACCGTTATCCCATGTGATGTTGTAGTTTGTGCTAAAGTTTGGTGTATTGCCTTGTGCACTACCTACAAGCTCATTTGTGTAAATTGGGTTAGCAGTTGTGTTTGCGTCTGTGTAAGTGCCAGGTGCCGGTGGGTTAGCTCTTGATACTGTAACGTCAATTGTGTCGTTGTATTGTAGTGAGCCGTTTGTAATTAAGTAACTCCAGATACCTGATGTATCATCTGTAAATGCTGCATTAGGTGTAATCATAGCGCTTGTGCTGTCTGCATAGCCGTATGTTTTGAAGAAGTCACCTATTTGAATTGTGATGTCAAGCGGTAGAATTGTGTAGTCGCCGTCTACGTATGTGATTGCATAGTTGCCCATTACGTCTGCGCCGCTGTTTGCAATTGTTACGCTTGCTGTGTCAATGTCAAGTACGTCATTGTAAAGTGGGTTTGCGTTTTGCTCGCTTGCGTTTGTTCTAACAACGTTTGCGCTCAATACATCGCCATTTACTAGGCCGTCTACACTGTATGAGAAGTAGCTGTTAGTTGATGCCGCTGTACCTGTAAAGCCTGCAGGTTGTAGTGCGCTAGGTACGCTTAGTGCATCATCTTGGCCGTATGTTTTCTCAAAGTTGCCAACTGTTACTATAAGTGCTTTTTGTGCAATTGCAAAGTTTCCGTTGTCAACTGTCCATGTGTAGTTGATATTGTTAAAGTCGTCTATGAAGTTGTTGCTATCAAATACAGGTGCAAGTATGTCTGTGTATGTACCTGAATTTTCTGTTGTGTTTGTACGTGTTACGTCAACTGCGCCGTGAGAGTCAACTGTGCCGTCGCCGTCGCCGTCAACAAGTGCTGCTGTGCCTGCGTTTGCACCAGGTGTTACCATGTAGCTAAAGTGTGCTGTTGGTGCTGCCGCTGTACCTGTGTAGCCTGCTACTGTTTGCGGTGTGCTCATTACGCTTGCGCTGTCAAGCTCGCCGTATGTTTTCTCGTAGTCGCCTGCCACTAGGTTAATTTCACGTTGGGCAATGCTAAAGTCTGCTGTATTGCCTGTGAATACATAGTTAGGATTGTTTGCTGATGTTAGGCTTGCAACGATAACGTCGTTGTAGTTGCCTGCAAAGAAGTCGTTGCCGTTTGTATCAGTATCTGTGCTGTTGCCGTTGTTTAGGCTTGCAGATGGTGTGCGGTTTGCCGCTACTGTCATAGCTGCAACATCAGTCGCCCATACGCCGGCATCCATTGGGTTCTCGCTTGCGTCGCCCTCTGCAAGGTCTTTAATTGCTGAGTCAAAGCCGTTTGAAGTAACTGCCTCAAGTGTAAAGCTTGGGTCTGTCTCGCCGTAAACTTTGTTTGCGTCAACAGGTGTTGATGCAATAGGTCTTGGGTAAACAGCAAGTGATACTTCGCCGTTAAATGTTGTTAAATCAAAACCTGCTGCCTCTAATTTGTACTCATATTTAACAGGGTTTGCAATTGCATCTGCTTTTAGTGAATGAGTTACATTAGTGCTTGAAGGTATTGTTGTTGTCCAGTCAGCATCGCTTGTAGAGCCTAAAGGACGGTAAGAGATTGTAACAGGTGTTGCAGGTTTGCCTGTAATTTGTACAGTTGTTACCTGTGCTGTATGAGCTGTACCTGTGTACATTGAAATTACGTTGATGTCGTCTACATTAACTGTGAAAGGTAGGTCTTCATCTGTAACTTTCAAGTCGCCTTGTAGTAGTGTTAGCTCGTAGTTAGCCAAAGCGCCTGTAAATGCTGAGCCTGTGCCGTGTGTTACGCTGTAAACGTTAGCGTAGTCGTTTGGCACTGCGCGTAGGTAACCAATAACTGCTTGCTCGTCGTCTTCATCAGAGCCAAAGCCAAAAGCTGTTAGGTCTGCTGCAAGCATTGTGTAAACAGTGCTGTCGTCTGTGCGGATAATGTCTTTAATTTTAACTTGGTTTGTGTAAAGTGTGTTGTCAATAGCTGTGTAACGTGGTACGTTAACGTCTGCTGACTCAACAGTTACGGGAACAGGTGTAATTGTAAAGTTGCCCGGTAGAACCTCTACTACAACGTAGTTAGGATCGTTTGAAACAATTTTATTGCCTGCATCTTCAACAAGAACATTGTTGTATGGGTTTACTGCTACTGTCAAAGATTCTGCCACTGTTGAAACAGTTCTGTTAACAACGTTTATTGCGCTGTTGTTACGTACAATGTCCTCGTTAATGTCGCCTCTTAGAGCTGTGTTTAGAGAACCTGTGTAATTTGTTACTGTAATGCCTGCTGCGCCATAGTTAACGCCGTTTGATGCTGTGCCTTTGAATGTGCTTGCAAGGTCATTAACTATTATGTCATTTGCTGTATCTTTTGTTAGTGCAAATGTTGGGTCATTTGTGTTGTACTCTTTGGTTGCATCATCAATGTCAACACCTATTGGACGAGGTAGTATTGTTAATACACCTCTTGCTGTTGGTGTATTTGTGTAGTCAGGTGATGAACCTGTGATTTCATAAGTATATGTGCCTGCGTCTTTGAAAGACGGTTTTGTTGTACCTGTATAAACTGTTGCACCGCTTGCATCTGTAACTGTGTAAGTTAATGTTACGTTAGTTGCTGTGCCTGTGCCGCCTTGTGTTACGCTTGATGTAACATCACCAATTGTTTGGTTTTCGTCGTTAAATATAACTGTGCTGTTTGGCGCTGTTATTGAGAATGTTTTTGCCTCATAAACAGCGTACAATACAACGTCTGCAGCCGGCATTTGAACTGTTGTGCCTGCCGGTACAACTTTGCCGTCAACTTTTGTAAGTGTGCCGCTTGCATCAAACTCATGCCATACGCCATGGATTAATGATTTCCAGCCAACTAGGTTATGTGCCGGTTTCTCAAAATTATCAAATGCAGGTGAAGTTGTTGTTGCAAGAACATTAATTGTGTTGCCTGCGTTGTAAACTGTTGGGTCGTTGTATGTATCATCTAATGTTGATGTATTGTTTGTGCTCTCGTCATCAAACAAGTTTTCATCGTATGATACTGCGTAGTTTTTGATGTAGTTTGCATAAACTTGAACAGCGCCCTCAGGCAAGTCTGTGTAAGTGCCGTTGCCTGTATATGCAGGGATAGAACCTGTCTGGCCAATTACATCAGCGCCTGCTGCATCTGTTGACCAGTGGCTAAATGTGTAACCTGCCGGTGCAGTAAAACCTGCGCCTGCAAATGTTTCTGTTGTAAAGCTACCGCCAAGCTCATAGCCTGTGCCGTCGCTGTATTTGTTTGTTGTTGGGTCTGTTTCGCCAACTGATGCGTAGTTTGTGTTGTACTCTACAAGTCTGCCAACACGTGCATATAGCTCGCGGCTAGGTATTTCTGAGCTAAGGTTTGTGAAGTATGCCTCGTATTTTGCATCTTTGCCTGTTGAATCCTCAATTTTGCTGTTATTAGTGCCAAGCGCTACGCTTTGGCTATCTGTAAACCAGCCAAGGAATGTGTAACCGTTTGTTAGATTTGTAAACGGGCTTGAGAATGTATAGTTGTGATAATATGTTGTGGCTACATTTGTTGTTGGGTCTGTCACAACTTGTTTATCAGGGTAAGTTGTATCGTAATATGCGCCGTCTTGTGTTGTGTGTGTTGCGTAAGCATTAACTGAAGTATCGTAATAGTTAATTGATGGCTCACCTTTTGAAAGTGCCGGAATTGTCTCTTTAAAAAGCTCTGTTGTGCCGTTTAAGTCATAGAATGTAATGTTGTAAGATGCGCCAATATCTGATTTTTTGTAGATAATACCGTCAATGTGGTAACCGTCAGCCTCAACTTTTGCAACGTACCAGAATACGCCGTAATCATCTGCGTTAAGTATAGGTTTGTCGGGGTCTTCGTCTCTGTCTGCATTATATGCGGCAATCGCCTCTTCATCGCTAGGCCTGTCAGCGCCGCCGTTTTTAAGAACTTCATCTATAACGTCAGCGTCTTGAATAGCCTCAAGTGTTAAGCCCTCAGTGCTTGAAACCTCAACAGGTGTTGCATGTGTGTAAATGCCTGCACCCTCTTTTAGCTCATAGCTACGGCTTTGATTAAAGTCTGCAAAGAACTTTTGGTCATTACCTTCACCACCAACAGATGATGCTGTGAATGGGTCAAAGGTAACAAGGTCTGATTCGTCTAAAATATCATTTAGGTCAACGTGCATAATATAAAAACGTGCTGCTTGTGCAGGTAAACCTGCTACTTCACTCTCGTTTTTAATTTGGTGGCCGTTTTCTGCTTTTGTTGTACTCCAAATAGGGTTTTGTGAAATAAATATAGGTAACAGTATAACGTCACCTGTTATTGTAACTTCTTCACCCGGTTGCACAATGCTTGCGCTGTCGCGTAAAGTAATAAGGTTACTATAAGTACTAAACATAGTATTATGTTTAATGTTACCATCTTTAACAACGCGCCAACCGTAGAACTCAAATATTCTTGTGCCGCCTTGATCTAAATAGTACACACCATCTTGCTCAACGCCGGGGAAAGTTACTTGCCCTTTAACGCTGTCTGTGTAAGCTATTGATTTTTCCGCCGCAGTTGGTTTTGGTGCTGTAAATGTAACTGCACCGCTTGTGTTTTCCGCTGCTGTGATTGTTTCAGGTAATATTAAATAGTCATCCATCACTGTGCTTACAGGTGATGAATCAGCATAGTTGAAAACTACACTATATGTTGGACCAACTATTGCACCCGGGTCTGACATAGGTGCTACCCCTGCCCTAGCAAGTGTGTTTGTAACGCCGCCTGTTATGGGTGTGGACTGCGGTGTGGACTCCGGTGTGGACTCCGGTGTAGGTGTAGATGCTACACTGCTACTGCTTGCGCTACTGCTTGAGCTTGCAACGCTACTTGAGCTTGCGCTGCTGCTTGAGCTCGCAACGCTACTTGAGCTTGCGCTGCTGCTTGAGCTCGCAACGCTACTTGAGCTTGCGCTGCTGCTTGAGCTTGCAACGCTACTTGAGCTCGCGCTGCTGCTTGAGCTTGCACTGCTACTTGAGCTATCTCCATTCCCCAAGTCGCCGCCGTTGCCTGTAGCTGTTGTGTTAGATCCGCTTGCCGCATTGCTTCCGCCTGTTGCAAAAACAGACATGTTCATTGCGGAAAACAAAAACACAAACACTAACAACAAGCTTAACAGTCTTTTAAATGCGCTGTTTGTCTTAGTTTTTTCCATCAATTCTTCCTCTTTTCTCAAGATTATATATAAATGTGTAGACTAAAGCGAAATACCAACCCTGTTTTACATCAAAATTGTTATTAGGCTTACATCACTATTTATCACATGTTTGTATTATACATTATGCTA
Source organism: uncultured Bacteroides sp. (assembly GCA_964371675.1). Classification (GTDB taxonomy): domain Bacteria; phylum Bacillota; class Clostridia; order Oscillospirales; family Ruminococcaceae; genus Ruthenibacterium. The sequence continues at coordinate 12,165 of CAYJNL010000003.1, forward strand.
GTTACATTACGGTTACACATGATTTTTAATTAAAATACAACGTAACATCGTTTGTAACATTTTTGCAATAAGTGTCTTTACGCAAACAATTAGCACAATATGTTGTATTTGCATGTGGCAAATTGCATAAATGTGCTTGCTTTTTTGCTGAATTATTGCTTTTCCTACTAAAATAATAACTATATAACAGCATAATTACAGCATACTGTTATATCATTTTACACTTGTTTTACATAAATTGCAATAAAAAAATACAAATTTTCACAAAAATTTATTTGCACAAAACAATAAAAATTTTGCACAATTGTATATATTTAAAAAATTTTAACTATATTTTTGCTTTTTTGTACGCTAAAATGTGTTTGTTGCTAAAATATTTTCAAAAACTTTTTAATTCAACACTTGCAAAAAGCACTTTTTTTATTTATAATTAATATTGATACACTAAGGGTAATATGCAAAAAAAAATAAAAACCTGTGTATTTGCACATCATATACACTATATAATACTATATTATAAGAGAGGTGACGGTATTAACCATGATAGAAATTTTTACTTTGGGTGAATTTCGCATTGTAGCACACGGCAATGTTATAACAAATAATTTAAAATCATCACCAAAGAAAATGCTGTTGCTTGAATATTTAATAGTAAATAAAACACGCCCTGTACCTGTGGGCGACATTATTGAGGTTTTATGGGGCGACAACGAGGACGTTGGGCTAGAGGGTACACTTAAAACACTTGTAAGCCGTTTGCGCAAGGAGCTTGCCGCATTTGGGCTTGAAGACGCCATTGTAACAAGGCGTGGCGCATACATGTGGAACCCGGAGCTTGAATGTAAAATTGACATTTTTTACTTTGAGGAACTATGTGAACAACTGGAGGGCGCGCCTGAACTTACAGATGACGTAAAAGCAGGGTATGAGGAAATTCTCACGTTATACACTGATGATTTGCTGTCTGATTCAGGGCTTGGGGCATGGATTAGCCCACGAGTTTTCTACTACCATGACTTGTATATGAAAACTGTATACAGCTACATTAAACTGCTTAGTGGCGCGCAAAAATACAGTGATGTTATACGCGTTTGTAAAATAGCGCTTGATATTGATGCGTTTGAATCCACTTTAAACCTAGAGCTTATGACGGCACTGCTAAAGCTTGGCAAGAGCAAAGAGGCAAACATGCAGTACCAAAACATTACAAAACTGCACTACACACACCTTGGCATGAAACCGAGCGACGAGATTGTAGACTTTTACAAAGAACTTATACGTCAAGACAGAAGTGCAGAAATTGACATAAATGACATTTGCAACGATTTGAGAGCTGACAATGAAGACAGCGGTGCATTTGTTTGTGAATATTTAATTTTTAAAGACATTTACCACTTACACATGCGCACACTAAAGCGCAGTGGTGCAACAATTTACCTTGCACTTGTAAGCTTGCGCACCATGAAAACAGGCAAACCAGACCCACTTGCGCTCGACAAGGCAATGGGAGAGCTTGTGGAAACAATGCGTGTTAATCTTCGCAGTGGCGACACTATCTCGCGCTATGGGCCAAGCCAGCTTGCGGCACTTTTGCCTGCAATTTCAACTTTTGATATGGGGCGCGGTGTTATGGAGCGTGTTAAAAACAACTACTATGTGAAGAGCAAAAGTTCGCTTTATATTATGGAGTATAATTTAGTGGAGCTTAACTCGGAGTTTTAAATTTTAGGCTTTTAACTTATCGTTTGTTAATTAAGCACAAAAATATGGAGCATCTCCAAAAGGAGATGCTCCTCTTTTTATCTCAAATTATCTGCACTTGCATTTAAAATCTCGCCAATAAACATGCCGTCCATTTTATTTACTGTTTTACTGCCGTCAACTTGCACGTAATACGTGCCGTCCTCTGCTATATCTCCCACGTGCAGTGTGGTGGAAATATCCTCGCCGTCATAGCCTGTTGCAGTTATTTCAAGCGTTAAAATAGGCTCGCTTAGCCCATATGTGGCAAGTTCGCTCTGCTGTGCATCATGTGTTACATACGCTGTGTAATATAGCGATGATATGTTAGAAATTAGTATGCTTGCAGGGTCTGTGCTCGCGTAAAAGGCATCGCCCTTGCCACTATTTACCAGGTATTTTACAGGTGCGGTGTCGTTTTGTGTGCGCTCTATTTTCACGCTCAATCCATCTGCCATTAATGTGCTAGATTTAAAGCTAACCTCGCTTATTTGCGAGGGGCTTGTTATTGGCCAAACGTCAAGTTTTGCTAGTGCCATAAGCTCTTTGTCAAAAGCCACAACCACCGAGGCGCTAACTGTGTAAAGCTCGCTGTGGTTTGTCACTGTCATGTACGTGTCGGTGGTGTAGGGGTTTACATCGCCAAAAGTCAGCACCGTTTGTGCGCCGCCGCTTGTCAGCGTTACTGTGCTGTACGGCTCGTCCAGCCCATATTCTTGTGTTGTTAAAAGGTTATCTGTTATGGCAGACGTTGCGTAAAGCGGTGTTATTTGCGCTAACATGGCGTCTATAAGCTCGCTGTTTAAGGGGAAAGTGCTATCGCCCTCAACTTGCCAGTTATCGCCTTGTTTCACAAGTGCCCACTGCCCGTATGTACTACTGCTATACGCTATTTTGTCAATGGGCTGGTCTGTGTAGTGCACTTTTATTTGTGTGCCGCTATTTGCGCTGTTGCCGCTAAAAAGCATTATTGCAAGGTAGGTGCCAAGCAAAACCACCACAATTAATGACAATATTAAAAGCAAGCGGTTTTTTTTCATCATCTGCGCCTCCTGCGTGCCCATATTACAAAGCCTGCTATTATTACGCCAACCGGTATGCAAACTGCAAACACAATGCTCCACAAGTTGCCAAAGCTTTGCGGTACTGTCAAGTACTCGGAGTTTAGCTGTTTTGCATCAAGTGTTATGCCTTTTTCAAAGCCTGTGCAGTAGCTAATTATATTTACAAATAAATTGCGGTTTGTGCCCGAAACAAGCTCGTCTGTTGCATCGTCTGCAAAACCGCTTGTGGGTAGCCATACAAATTTTGAGCCGTTTGCTATATTCTCGCTTATTACAGCAACGTCAAACGGGCCTGCAAGGTCTCCCTCCTCGGGCTCTGTTGTGCTGTCCTCATATGCGTCCATGTTGAGGTATGCGTCGGCTGTTGTTGTCAAAAGTGGGTAGACAACAATGTCCTCGGGTAAGTTATCGTCTGTTTCAATGCCGTGCACAAGCGGTGTTATTACAAAATTGCTCAAAAGTGGCTGTGTAACCTCGTGCGGTATTACCTCGGGCAGTAGAAAATGTGGGTAATCGCTTATATGATAGTCTGTATCGCCTTCAAAAATTACGCCGTCTTGTGATGATAAACCGTAACTTTTTGCTATTTTTTCAAGGTTTGGCATGGGGGAGCTATCTGTGTTGTACTCGCCGTAGTTTGTTATGAGTATAACATTGCCGCCGCCGTCTAAATAGTGTTGCAAAATTTCTGTTTCATCGTCTGAAAAATCGCTTAGCGGTGCATTTATAAAGAGCAAGTCTGCATCTTCGGGCACCTGCCCTTGTGTTAGTAAGTTTAGCGGTATTGACTCAATATTCGCATTTGCAAGACTTTGAATGTAGCCTTGTTGCAATTCAATCTCGCTGTGCCCCTCTGTTGTGTAAATTTTCGGCAAATCGTCCGATGATACATACAAAATTGCACTTGTAATCTTTTCCTCGCCTGCAAAGCTTGCTGTTTCGGTGTATGTTAGTTCATCATAAGTTAGCGTGTACAGCTCGTTTACATCTATAACACGCGTTTTTTCTGCGCTTGATTCCACAATTATACTACCTATTGCAACATCTGTGCCATAGCCTGCGGCAAAGGTGGGGTTTACAATGGGGTCTATTTGGCGCACGTTAATATTATCCGATAAATCGCTGTATTTATCAAGCAAAGACGTAACAGCAAGGTCCTCTTGCCCTGCTACTGCTATGTAGTAAATATCCACAGGTACAGCCAAGGTTTGCACATGCTGTGCTGTTTGCTCTGACAAGCTGAAAATTCGTGCGTCGGTGAAGTCAAGCTCTGTGTACCTTGTGGGCAAGGTACTCATAATTAAATTTACCGCCACAATTGCGGCTACCATAAGTGCTGAAAATGCACCTGCATAAGCGCCGTTTTTTGCCGCACGTGATTTTATTGTAACTGTAAAAAACTGCTTTATCTTGTTCATGCGTCTCTCCGTTTCATTTTTGTTTTGCGCTTTAGCTCCAGCGCCTTTTCTCTATGCTTTGGCACGTTAAAAACAAAAACAAAACACAAAGCGAGATGTAGTAAACAATTGAGTTTATATCTAATGTACCGTTTACAAACGGGGTATACCTTGCAAAAATAGCAACGCTGTTGAGCATTTTTTGAAAAGCACCCTCCAATAATGTGGGGCTAACGGCAAAAACTACCCAAGTAACAGCTGTACCTAATGCAAAGGCAATAGTCGAAATAAATGCGTTTTTTACAAGCGTGTAAATAATTAGCGCAATACATGCAAAAAACAGCGTTAGCGCAACAGCGCTTGCAAGTGCCGTGCCCGAAATTAGCGACGACAGCGCCGGCATTAAATAAAGCACAAGCATAACACCAAATGTGCACACGCCCGAGATTATGGGGCTCTCTGTGAGGCTACTGATAAAAAGCCCTATTGAAATTGCCGCTGTACCAAGCAAGAAAAATGCGCCTATGCACATGTATGCGCGTATCATAGACACGTTACCAAAGAGCGACATAACAAGTGGCAAAGTTGCCGCCATTGCCATTGGCACGGCAAAAACAGTTACAAGTGCAAAAAACTTGCCACAGACAATTTCTCCAACTGTTACGGGGCTTGTTAGGAGTAATTGGTCTGTTTTTTGTTTGCGCTCCTCCACAAGGCTGCGCATTGTTAAAAGCGGTACAAAAATTAAAAAGGAGAATGTTATGCTGTTGAATAAAATGCCAAGCTCTGCATAGCCGCCGCCAAGGTTAAGTGCTGTAAAATATATGCCTATTATGAACATTAAAAAGGAGCAAAGCACAAAGCCCGTCATGTTGTTGAAAAGGCTTTGCAAGTCTTTTTTATAAATTGCCTCCATACTCTAAACTTCCTCCTGTTTTTCGCTTTTTGTTTTATCTTCCTCGGGGTTTGCTTTATTGGGGTTGGTGGTGGGTTCGTTTTGTGCACTGTCATCTTGTGCGGTGCTGTCTGTGCTCTCGTCCTCTGCAAAATCGCCTTGTGCTGTGCCGCTTTGGGTATCCTCTTGTTGTGTAAGGTTGCCTTGTGCTGTGCCGCTTTGTGAGCTTTTGCTTTGCTCACCCTCGTCTTTTGTGGCTTTTTTAGCAGTGGTGTCAGCGGCTGTTTCGTTCTCGCCGCTATTTTTTGCGCTCTTGCTCTCTTTACCCTCTGCGGTGCTGTCTGTGTTTTCGTCCTCTGTTAGTGCAAGGAAAATATCTTCAAGCGTTTTGGTTTGCACGCTCATGCTAAGCACGGCAATGTTTGCCTTGCCAAGCGCTGTGCTTATGTTTGCGCGTATGTCTTTTTTACTGCTATATGTAATTTGTGCTGTAATTGCGTCTTTTTGCTCTGAGTGTGGCAAAACGCTTGTGTTTTTAATCTCGCTTATGTCTTTAAGCGCTTTTTTTAGAGCCTTTTCGTTTGTGTTAACCTCTATTGTAAGCACGCTCTGCTCATTTTGCAGTTTGCTCAAATTTGCCGTTGTGTCAAACGCAACAAGCTTGCCCTTGTTAACTATAAGCACCTTACTGCACACAGCGCTTACCTCCGACAAAATATGGCTGGACAGCAAAACCGTGTGCTTTTTTGCAAGCGATTTTATAAGCTCGCGTATCTCTATTATCTGCTTTGGGTCAAGCCCTACTGTTGGCTCGTCCAGTATTAGCACCTCGGGGTCTCCCAGTAATGCGCCTGCAAGCCCCACGCGCTGTTTATAACCTTTTGACAAATTGCGTATAAGCCTGTTTTTTACGTCTTCTATGCCTGTTTTTTGCATTGCGCTTTCAACAAGCTCTCTTATATATTTATTCTCAAAACTTTTTAACTGTGCCACAAAACTTAGGTATTCATATGGTGTCATGTCGGGGTAAAGCGGTGGGTGCTCAGGGCAATAGCCTATCATGGCGCGCGCTTTTGTGGGCTCGTCGTATATATCTTGCCCGTTTATTTTTACTGTGCCGCTTGTTGCACATAAATAGCCCGTTATTATGTTCATTGTTGTGCTTTTTCCCGCGCCGTTAGGGCCAAGCAAGCCGTAAATTTCGCCCTTTTTAACGGTAAAATTTATATCGTCCACCGCAACATGGTTGCCGTAGTGCTTTGTTAAGTTTATAACCTCTATCATGTGGTTTCTCCCGTCGTTTTATATGTTTAATAAACATTATCTGCGCTATATTACAGGTTATAGTATACTATATATTTGTGAATAAAAGTGCAAATTTTGTTGTTGGAAATGTGAAATCTTTTTAAACAACAAACCCACCGTTCACGCCCAAAATTTGCCCTGTTATAAAATCGGCATCGCAAGACAGCAAAAAGCGCACTGCTTTTGCTATGTCCTCGGGTGTACCAAGGCGGCAAAGGGGTGTTTCGTCTGTTAAAGCCTGCATGTCTTCGCTTGAAAAACCGTCTAGCATTGGTGTTTTTATTACACCCGGTGCAATGCAGTTGACGTTAATGCCACTGGGGCCCACCTCTTTGGCAAGCGCTTTTGTAAAGCCAATAACGGCTGCCTTTGCCGCGGAGTAAGCCACCTCACAAGACGCGCCCACCTGCCCCCACATGGACGAAATATTTATTATATTACCGCTCTTTTTTCGCACCATGTACGGCAGTGCATACTTACTGCACAAAAAAGCGCCCCTTGCATGTGTGGCAAAAATGTTGTCCCACTCATTTACCGTTAAATCTGCCAACATGCCAAAATGCGCGTTGCCTGCATTGTTTATAACTGCATCTATATCTCCAAAGGCGGCAAGCACCTCTTCTATCAGTTTTTTCACGCTGTCCTCGCATTTAACGTCAACAAAAAAAGGCTTTGCGCACGCTGTGTTAAAGTTTTTGCAAATTGCACGCGCGCTTGCCTCGTTTTTATTGTAGCACACCGCAACGTTGTAGCCGCTTTGCAAAAGCAATTTTGCACACGCCGCACCTATGCCCGAAGATGCCCCTGTTATAATTACTGTTTTACTCATTTTTTCTCCTTTGTATGGCTGGTTAAGTTTAACTTTGCACTACTTTTTGCGCTTTGCTATTTTTTCACGCAATTCTTTAAAAAAGCTTTGCAACAGCTGTGCGCACTCTTCTTTGTACACACCGCTTACAACCTCGGGTTTATGGTTAAACGGTAGCTCAAACATATTTATAACACTCTCACAACAACCCGATTTTTCATCTCTTGCGCCATACACCACGCGTTTTAGCCTGCTGTTAATTATAGCACCTGTGCACATGGGGCACGGCTCTAGTGTAACGTAAATTTCACACTGCCACAGGCGCCAACCGCCCAGTTTTTTACACGCTTTTTGTATGGCGAGTAGTTCCGCATGGTTTACTGCGTTTTTTTTCGTCTCACGTGTGTTGTGCGCGCTTGCTACTACTTCGCCGTCTTTTACAACAACTGCGCCCACGGGCACTTCGCCCTTTTTGTATGCTTTTTTAGCCTCTTTTATCGCAAGGCTCATAAAATATTCGTCGTTCATGGCACGTGCCTTTCTTTACATTTATATGGTAATACTAACATAATAAACTTGCTTTATCAAGTAACCGAGCTAAGCTTGTAATTTAAGTAAAAAAAATGTATAATAGTTAATGTTAAAAACATAAATTTTTATTTTTATAAAAGGAGCACGCAATGATAAAAATATACGACGATAAAGTTTACCTATTAGACGGTGAAAAACTTGTGCCGCGCAAAGAATACCTAGAGATGTGTAGTGCACAGGGCAAAACGGTTGACGAAGATGCGGCAAAAAAAGGCACAATCTCTTACGGGATTTTGACAGCGCACAACACCTCGGGTAGCGACGAAAACCTGAAGATAAAATTTGATGCAATTGCAAGCCATGACATAACATTTGTTGCAATTGTGCAAACTGCTAAGGCATCGGGCATGGATAAATTCCCCGTGCCGTACGTTTTAACAAACTGCCACAACTCTCTTTGCGCTGTTGGCGGCACTATTAATGAAGACGACCACGTTTTTGGGCTGAGTGCGGCTAAAAAATACGGCGGCATTTTTGTGCCACCACACATTGCCGTTATTCACCAATACATGCGTGAAATGCACGCGGGCTGTGGCAGTATGATACTTGGCTCTGACAGCCACACAAGGTACGGCGCGCTTGGCACAATGGCAGTTGGCGAGGGCGGCGGCGAGCTTGTAAAACAGCTACTTTGCGACACATACGACGTTAAATACCCCGATGTTATCGGTGTATATCTTGATAATGCGCCAATCCCCGGTGTTGGCCCTCACGATATTTCTCTTGCTATTATTGGCGAGGTGTTTAAAAACGGCTACGTTAAAAACAAAATTATGGAGTTTGTGGGCCCCGGCATAAAATCTATGGACACAGATTTTAGAAACAGTGTGGACGTTATGACAACTGAAACCACCTGCCTAAGCAGTGTATGGTGCACAGACGAAGACACAAAAGACTACCTTGCTATGCACGGCAGAGCAGACGCTTACAAAGAGCTAAAACCTGCAAGCACAACGCTTTATGACGGCATGATTTACGTGGACCTTGCTAAAATCCGCCCCATGATTGCACTGCCGTTCCACCCAAGCAACACATACACAATTGACGAGCTAAACGCAAACCTCGGCGATATTTTGAGGAGTGTGGAGAAAGAGGCAATGACATACTCCGCAAACGGCAAGCTTGATTTTTCGCTTACAGATAAGATAGTAAACGGCAAATTACAAGTGCAACAGGGCATAATTGCAGGTTGCGCAGGCGGTAACTTTGGCAATATGGTACAGGCGGCACAAATTCTAAACGGCGCAAGTTGCGGTAGCGACGTGTTCTCACTAGCGGCTTATCCGTCGTCACAGCCTGTGTTCTTAGAGCTTGTTAAAAACGGCTCAATTGCAAAGCTTATGGAGAGCGGTGTAACTGTAAAAACAGCTTTCTGCGGCCCATGTTTCGGCGCAGGAGACACACCGGCAAACAACGCTTTCAGCATACGCCACACAACGCGCAACTTCCCAAGCAGAGAGGGCTCAAAACCGGGCAACGGGCAAATGTCTGCCGTGGCACTTATGGACGCGCGCAGTATTGCCGCAACAGCCGCAAACGGTGGCATCTTAACAGCCGCTCCAGAGGTAGAATATGCAATGCCAAAATACAATTTTGACAGCGCAGTTTACGAAAAACGCGTTTACCAAGGTTTTGGCAAACATAGCGAGAGCGCAGAGCTTGTTTACGGCCCCAACATAAAAGATTGGCCCGAACTTAGCGCGCTAACACAGCATATTTTGCTAAAAGTTAGCACAAAAATTATGGACAGCGTTACAACAACAGATGAGCTTATCCCCTCGGGCGAGACGTCGTCTTACCGCTCAAACCCACTGGGGCTTGCAGAGTACACACTCTCACGCAGAGACCCGCAGTATGTATCGCGCGCAAAGGCTATAAACGCACTTGAAATTGCAAGAACAAACGCACAAAACGCATGTGAGCTTGACGAAAAGCTAGAGGGTGTTTACAAAAAAATTAAAGAGATTGACGGCTTTGCAAACACAGACGTTGCAAATGTGGAAATTGGCAGTGTAATGTGCGCTGTAAAACCCGGCGACGGCTCTGCAAGAGAGCAAGCCGCAAGCTGCCAAAGAGTGCTTGGCGGGCTTGCCAACATAACACAGGAGTACGCAACAAAGCGCTACCGCTCAAACGTTATAAACTGGGGCATGTTGCCTTTCCAAATTAAGGGCGAGATGTGCTTTGACGTAGACGATTACATCTTTGTGCCAAACGTTATAGAGCACCTAGATGGCGATATGTCGTCAATAAAAGCATATGTTGTGGGCGCTGATGTGAAAGAAATTGAGCTGTATATCACAGACATGACCCCCGAAGAAAAGCAAATTGTTAAGGCAGGTTGCTTGATTAATTATAATAGGAACAGATAGTTTTTTACAGGCAGTGCTACGTGAGCATAAGCTATTGGCTGTTGTGAAATAAAATTAAGCATTTTAACTTATTAAAACACTAAAACGTGGGGGCAGTTCTATGGAGCTGCCCCCACAAAATTTTAATTTACTCTATATTTATTAAACAACTTATGATATAATATAATTAACTTAAAATGCCCTTTTTGTAAATATTAATAAGCAACGAAACCACACAGCACATTAACGAGGTTCTATTATGATAACATACAAAACCTTATATAAAGACTCTGCACACCTACTTGAGTTTATTGAAGATTACGAATTTTCCGCTGAATTAACTTGGCTTGTGCGTATTTATGCACCTACAACAGACAAAGCTGTTTGTAAAAAAATAGCGCAAACAATAAAAACCTCGCTTGAAGACGCAACTATAATAGGCTGTACTGTCGGCGGTGTTATTTTTGACGGCACTATTTACGACGATAATATTTTAATCCTCTTCAACGGTTTTGAAAAGGCGGCTGTGGGTAGAAGTACAATTTCTATAAATGGCTTAAACGACGAGGAAATAGCGCAAAAAATTGTGGAGAGTGCAACAGGGCTGTCTTCTGCTCTTGGCATTATACACATAGGCGCAAACTCTATCTATACAGAGCGCGTGATGCGCAGAATTTCTAAATCACTGTCAAATATAACGTTTATAGGCGGTGTTGCAGGTTGCCCTGATGAACACGGCAACGATAACTCACTTGTTTTTGATGAAAACGGAGTGCACGAGAACTCAATTTGCATAACATATATAAGCACAGACTATGTGCTTGCATACACTAATGCTGTTGTGGGGCACAGGCCAATAAGCCGGGTGCATACCATAACTAAAATTGTGGGCAACTATATAGAAGAAATTGATAACACTCCAGCTACAAATTGGCTTGCAAGTAAAATAGGCACAGATAAAATAGTGGGCAACAAAAGCCTTGATGCGCCAACAACTAACGATATACTGCTTAAAATGCCATTTGTGTTAGAGGGCGATGACGGCGCAAGCAGGTTTTTTGAATTTGATGAAAAACAAAACAAATTAATTCAACACCACTCTCAAACAGAAGAGGGCATGCGCTTTCGCATTGGCTATATAAGCCCCGTTAAAAGTGTTGAAGAGTGGCAAGAAATTTGCTACGACTTGCAAAACACACCCGTAGAGGAAATGTTTTGTTACAGCTGTTTTTTCAGAAAGTTATTTACAAACAATTTAAGCAAATGGGAGCTTAAACCTTTTGAGGGGCACGGCGTTTGCGGTGCGTTTATGTTTGGCGAAATATCAACAAAAAACGAGAAAACTCACCTATATAACGGCACTTGCACAATGTTTACAATGGCGGAAAACGCCACTTACATTAACCCCAACATTAATGCGTATGACAGGGTAAAAGAGCTTGAAGAGGCTAATTTGGAGATATCGCAAACATTAAATAGCCTTTTAGATACAATAGGTGCACAAGGCGGCTCGTCTTTGCTTAAAGTTGCCATTAAAAGCGAGGCAGACGGCATGGCGCGCATGAAATCTCTTGACGGCAATATGTCGGCATTTTTAAAACAGCAGCTAGGGCGCGATAATACAAAACTGTGCCTTGTACTTGTAGATGCAAATAAGTCGCTAAGTGAGATGGAGATTTACGGCTATGTAACGCAATTAATGTGCAACGTGAGAGCATATGTTGATGAAAACGCAAGTGATGTTGTGTTTAAATTTTACAATTTTGGTAGCAGAGCTTTCTTTTTTGTAAATGAAAACTCAGTTAGTGAGGCAAAGTTTATTGCATGTGTAAAAAATATTTTTATACATTTTAAAAACGACAATAATACCAATTTAAAAATAAATTTTGCCATTACACTAAAAGGCAAAAACCCAAGAGAACTTCAAAAGTACATTGAAGTTAATGACAATGAAAGCATAACAGAACTATTTGATTGCGACAAAGACACTGCGCCCGAAAACAGCTTACATAGAGAGTTTGAAATTGTAAAAATTATAAAACACGCCATAGAAAACAACGGTGTAGTGCCATATTTTCAAGGAATATACGACAGCAGCAAAAACAGATTTTTTGCGTATGAATCTCTAATAAGAATACAAACACAAGACGGAGAAATTTTAACCCCCGGCATGTTCTTAGACATTGCAAAAAAGCACAATTTATATCTTGAGTTAAGCAAAACAATGATATTTAAAGTGCTTGATTTATTTAAAAACCGCACAGAGATTATAACAATGAACCTTTCGTCGCTTGACATAAACTCAGATGAGTTTAGAAAGGCAATTTTTGAACGGCTTGAAAAGATGAAAAACCCGGGGCATTTTATATTTGAGCTTGTGGAAACAGAGCAGTTTGCACGGCAAGAAAACTTGCGCGTTTTTATAAGAACCTTGCGTCAATACGGCTGCAAAATTGCAATAGACGATTTTGGCTCGGGTTACTCTAATTTTATTGAGATTGGCAATTTAGAAATTGACTACATTAAAATTAACGGCTCTTTAACGGAACTTCTTGACACAGACGTTAGCTACAACCAAATACTTGAAAGTATTTTTTTCCTAAGCAAAAAAATGCAAGTAGAGCTTATTGCAGAGTGTGTGGAAACAACCGCAATGCAAAAAACACTTGTGCATAGTGGTGTACGTTACTCACAGGGGTATCTTTTTTCAAAACCTATGCCTATTGAAAAATTCTATGTTGTGGCAGAGGAAAATAAGCTAACTGTTAACGAAAAAGAAAACAACAATGTGCAAAACACACCTGTGTCTAATATTATTGACAACAAAGCACAAAAACGCAAAATAATTTTAGGCGGTATAGCGGCACTTTCAATGGTATTAGTTGCTGTTTTGTGGTTTTCATCATACAGCCTTAACTCCGTTAGGAATATTAACAACACCTTCCTTGTTGAAATGGCAACAAATATGGCAGACAAGATTTCACTTGCAATGGATGATGCCACAAATTACTTGCACTCCTCGGGTGTTGCGGTTTCCTCGCACTACCCCGATACTGTAAAAATGGCAACTATGTTGGCTGATATAACAAAGACAAACAACTTTGATGAAATTTATATTTCAACAGACGGCTCTATTCCGTTTAACTCTAACGGAGAATTTTTGCAAACAGAAGAAGAATTGTCGTTTGAGGGTGTACAAAAGGGCGAGATAAAAATATTTTCTCCCGCAATAGATTTGACAACAGGGCGAGAATTTTTTGCAATGGGCACATACTTTGATTATGAGGGTTCAAAAGATTCCTATATATACGGCATATTTTACACCGACACTTTTTCATCTGTGTTAGACCTTAAAAATTTTGGTGGGGAGGCATTTTACCACCTTTGTGAAGTTGACGGCACACCCATAATTTTAAGCGGCAATAACGACAACTTATTTGCAGGCGGAGACATGTACACTTTTATTGGCTCTCTTAATATAACAAACGGGCACACCGTTGAGAGCATACGCAATGACATGGAAAACCAAAACAATGTAATACTGGAGTACAGCATAAACAATGAGCAAAGAACAGCTGTTATGGTAACTGTGCCGGGCACTGATTGGTGTGTTGTAAGCATATTACTTGATGATGTATCAGTACAAATGGCAGACGACATAAACATGGCAACAAACTTTTTTGCAATAAGTGTAATACTTATTTTTTCAGCATATTTTACACAGGCAATAGTTATAAATATGCTAAACGAAAACAAGCTAAAAAAAGCACTGGAATCCAGTTATTATTTAACAAACAGCTTGCAGTCCACAATAGAGACAGACACGCTTACAAACACGTATAGCCGTACGACGGCACAAGAAAAAATTAACGAAGTTCTCACAAGGAGTAGCGAGCACGAAACTCATACATTAATAATTGCGGATGCAGATAATTTTAAACAAATTAATGATACATACGGGCACCAAACAGGCGATGTATATCTACTTGAATTTGCAAGCGCTATTAAAGGTAGCCTCAGAACAGGCGATATATTAGGGCGTTTTGGCGGAGATGAATTTATAATCTTGCTAAACAACGTAAGTAGCAGAGAAAATGCCGAAACCGTTATAAGGCGCATAATTGCGGGAGTTAACGCAATTACAATTAAAGATGTTGACCTAGAGGGTGTAGGCATAAGCATAGGTGCCGCTATGACACGTGACAAAACTACAGATTTAAAAACACTAACCAACATGGCAGACGGCGCACTTTACATAGCAAAAAATTCAGGCAAAAACACGTATGCTTTTCATGGAGATTTAGATTAATCAGTGGTTTGTATTTATTATTACAGCCACAAATAATATTCTTTACGAGGGAATATTTTGCCGTTAAATTTTGAGTATGTGCCGTCTTTTACATACTCAAAACCAAGCTTTTGTATAATGCGCTCTGAGGCGGTGTTCTCAAGCGCATGGCAACAAAAAATCTTTTCTGCGTGCAGCTCATCTTTTGCAAAGCTTAAAATTTTGTGTGCACTTTCCGTGGCAAAACCCTTGCCCCAAAACGCTTTAGCTAAGTTGTAACCAAGCTCATAACAATTGCGCTTTTCGTTTATTAGAAGCCCACCTGAGCCAATGAGCTCACCCTTGTCTTTAAGCTCAAAACCCCACGTGTACACGTTGCTTTCAAGGTTTTGCTCCTCTATTTCAAGCCACTGTCTTGTCTTTTCAACACTCCCATGCGTTTCCCAGCGCATATAGTGTGACACATCGTCGTCGCTCCCCCAGCTTTTGTAAATATGTGGTGCATCTGATATTTTAAGCGGCCTCAATATAAGGCGCTCTGTCTTTAGTATAGGCGTTTTCATGTGTTACCTCTTTTTTTAATTTAGTATATTTTATCACATATATTATACTGTCTACTGTGTATTTTGGCAAGTTAACTATATTATTTTTGTGCAATTTTACTTAGTATAAAACTTTTTTGACAAACTAAAGCGGCAGATGCAAAATCTGCCGCTTTTTTATTATTACTAAATTTTCAATCAAGTAAAAGTTCACACTTAAACTCTCTGTGCACGTCATCTGCAAGGCTTTTTCCTTTAATAAATCTTGTCTTTTTACTGTAGCCAAGCCGATGCAATCCGAACCCGCCTCAAAAACTATGCTTTTGTTGCATCATCGCTTTGAATCTCATCAGCGGCTATGTCAGCTGCAACCTCTTCTTCTGCACTAAAAACATCATCAATATCAACTGCATCAAAATCTGTGCTGTCAACTTCTGCAAATTCACTGCCTGTTTCACCGTAAATTTTGTTTTTTGCTTTTTTAACAACTTTATCTGCTTTTAACTTAACATTGTCTGCTACGTCAGGTGCGTTTTCTTTAACTGTGCTTGCCACTGCCTTGCTTGCATTAGCTATTGCTTTGCCTGCTACACCCATTGCACCTGAAAATTCCTCTGTATCTATGCCAACTTTTTCAGCCGTTGTTTTTACGCTCACAACTGCATCGTCATACACATCAGTAGCCGCTTTTTTAACGTCCTCAATAAACGTTGCGTTGTCCTCAATCATTATTGCCTCGCCATCTTCGCTTGTTGCTATGTCCACTAATTGCTGTTTTAGCTTAGCATTTTCTTGATATTTTTTTGTCACAAAAAATGCGCCTGCCGCCGCACCTGCAAGTGCGCCAAGTCCCAGTAAGTTTGAAAAAAATCCCATTATGTCATCTCCTTAAAATATATGCTTTGTTTAGGCAGTGCCTAACAAGTTAAAGCTGATAAATAATTATCCCCAGACTTTAATTATACATAGTTTTTTTGCGTAAAACAATACTTTTTTGTAAATAGAAAAAAGTTTGCTTTGTTCACTCTTGGTTTATCCCTCTGTAAGTGTTTTGTCTTGCTCTGTCGCCTCAATACTTACATGCTCGTTAAGGCTATGTTGCTCTGCACTCGTTTCCTGTGTTGTTTCTTCGCTGTTTTTTGCCGTATTATCGCTGTTATTTGCTGTGCTATCACTTACATTTTTTTCTTGGCTTATTGCACTGTTGCCTTGGGCTTTGCGCTTTTTATTGCTTGCTGCGGTGCTCTTCCTTGGCGTTTTTCTTTTTGCAGTTGTTTTTCGTGGCTTTTTTACCTCACTGCTTTTTTCTTCAACATTATCTTCAAGTGTATTATTCTCTGCTGCAATATTTTCACCGCTGTTTTCCTCTTGCTCATCGTCTGATTTTTTGTCATCAGACTTCTCGCTTTCAGTTGTTTCATTTGCTGGTTGCTCGCTATCAAGCGGCTCATTTCTCGGGCTTGACGTGTTCTCGTCTCTCTTTGGCTCATGGTCGTTCTCATCGCTCTGTGTTTGTGAGTCTACACCCTGTTCTGCCTCTTCGCTCTTTTCTCCTGCTGTGCTAATATCATTTTCTGTCAGTTCATTTAATACTTGCTCACTATCTGTTTCGCTTTTTGGCGTGTTATCTTGCTCTGCTTTTTCTCCCATAACGTTTTCATGTGCGGGCTCTTTGCCACTTTCGCCCTTGCTTTGTCCGTTTTCATCTTGCACGGTAGGTTCCGCTGTTTTTAACTTATTATCGCGTAATAATTCGTTGTCGTTCTCGTAATACCCCTCTGCATTTAGTGGTTTATCCGGCAAGTTTGTGCCGCTGAGTTCCTCTGTTGACGGTCTCAAAACAAAGTCTGAATTGCTGCTTTTTTGCCTTATTGCATTCGTAATATCAAACTCAAGTGTGTCAAATTTTGTCTCAACTTCATCACTCAAATCATCACTTTCGTCATAAGAAACAACTTCAATTTTCTTTTTGTAATTGTAAACTAAAAATGCACGTGTGAATATGTTAACCGCTGTGTTTGCAATTATGCAGTAACCATAAAATTCAGGTGTAATCTGTGTAACATTTTGAAACGCTGTATAAATTACATATAAAAGATAAGCAAGCCCACCGCAAAAAAACAACGTTATAACGCATGTTATGCTTTTAGCTCTCAAAAAATCAATCGCATTTTGAAATTTTACCAGCATATTTAAAAATGTTAGCAAAAGTGCCGCGTACGGCAAAAACACAACGGCTGTTAATGGGTGGAGCATGATATAAACACAAAGCGCTATACATATTAGCCCTATTGAAAAACTATAACCGAAAATTGTTTTTTTATAACTTGTGAAAAGAAAATTTACTATTTTTGAAGCGCCGTAAACAATGCCAATTATGCCCACTGCATAGCACAACACAATTAGAGGCAAATCGCTGACAAACAGCACAGAAAAGCCTGTTAAAAGTATAGCAATATTTAAAATCCAAAATGTAAAATTAATGCGTTTATCGGTAGGCATATAAAACTCCGCTTTCCTTTATACTATATAACTCAAGTATACCAAAACGTGGCGTAATAAGCAATATAAATTACTAACCAGCTACATTTTTTTGAATAATATGCTCAATTTTACCACGTTCTTTTGTGCGATATGATTATTTAGCTTTGCCTACATAAAATTATTGACTACTTTTTAAAAAAAGTTTTTATAAAGCCATAACCATGCTTTGCGTCTCGCTTTAATGTTTTTACGCAGTTCCATTTTATATCTTTGCTATCTATAAGCAAAAATTCTGCTTCAATTTGTGTTATTGCCGACGGAGCCTCGCTTTTTTTGCTGTTTTTACACGTGTCATAGTCCCAAACTATGTAGTTTTCGTTATCTAGGCCGTTTGCCCACATGTCAAAAACAAGCCCTGCCGCCTCTCCGTAGCAAAATCTCTCAAACAAAATTTTGCCGTCATAGTACACATTCAAGCGGTCTCTGTATTGGCGGTGGCCGCTTTGTTCAAAAATATAGCACGCGTGGCCGCTGTTTTTTATTAAAGTTGTAAGTTCATTATATCTCATTTTTTAAAGCACCCTTTCATCTATATGGTTTATTTTAAACGTTATTGTGTTAATATTTCAAGTTAATGGTCAAAATGTCCATAAAACACACGAAAATTACATGCAATATGCGAATAGACATATTATTTTTACAGTAGTATAATAATGTTACAGCAAACAGAAAGGAGCGAGGCCGATGTACTCTACTGAAACACCTGTTCAGTTAGGGCAGGCTCGCCACTAAAGCGCAAACTTTGCATACATTATGAATGTTTCATGTAATATCACAAGCTGTGTTGCAGGCATGTACCTTAGCAAGAGCTGTGTGACTAAAGAGAAATATAGGTGCAAAAGCGTTTGGTGTGTTGATAACCTGCTAATAACGAATAGCACATTGTACGAAGTGTCCGTGTAAAGAAACGGCACAGTCGAATTAATTGCTCGGTGCACTTTGGTTTGCTTTGCAATAAGCGAATGCAAGAAGAAATTACACCAAAAAGTGCACAACAAACAACGAATATATCTATTTAAAAATGGTTTTATCGCATGTATAATGTTTATATTTAATAGTGATGGTTTTATGCGAAGGCATTTATGTGTGGTAGTAATCGTTAGCTTGCATTTATAGTGGATATATATAATTAAAGAAAGGTTTAGTCCGATGCAAGGTTAAAGCTTGTTAAGCACCTTAAAACGGTAGCTAACATTAAATTAATGAAGTAATAGATATTAATCAGCAATGATAAATTCGATGTTTTCCGCTGAATAGTATTATATTAGTTAAAAACGATTACGGAATATGGTACGGCTTTATATAGTAGTGAACAAAGCTAATACAAAAGTGTATTGTGGCAAAATTAAGAAGAAAATAGCAAAAAAACATGCACGTTGTAGGCTGGGTAAAAATAGAGTCGGCAGGCATTATAATAAATAGTTGAGATTATTGTAATTTGGTTTAAAAGCCAGGGATATAGTTGTAAGCATAGGAGCCTGTTATCAATAAAGCGCAAAATGTAGCAGAAGTTTTAAATGAGATTTTAGCAATATATTATGCTACGTATGGCTAAAGCGAAAAGGGCTTTTATATATCATAAAACGTGATATGGGAGTAACCGGTTATAACTTATACTGAATATGTCGGAATACTTTAGTGTATGCAGTAATTAAAACTTTCCGTATTTTAAAAATCAGAGAACAGGCGGTAAACTAGTATAAATAAAAAATTAATAGATTGACCCCATCGCGTTTGCGGTGGGGTTTAGTATTGGAGTTACCCCCAAAGTAGCATACACAAAAAGTGCCGGCTAAATTTCGTTTTACTGCACCTGCTAAAAAAAATAATAGAATATTACAAAGCACAATGCTTTATAACAAAATTTGTATATACCTTTTAAAGTTGGTTACACTAACAAACAGTGCCTACACAAGCTAAACGCTTGTGTAGGCACGTCTTATTATTTAGTTTAAACTAAAATATCAATATACTGACCTTTTGGTGGACCGGCAGGTTTTGTCGGATTAGCTTTTTCTAACATGTCAATCATGTTATTTGCTATTACCTCGGTAGAATCCATGGCCTTTTTTGTCACAGATACACTGTAATCCATCATGAAACCAATACCTGATGCCGATGAAATACCATCCATAATATCACCCTTTCAATAAAATAAATTAGCACGTACATAGCACCGCCATAAAAAATTTATAAATAGCCATGTTGGGACATAGCTGTTTCTTATTTTTTAAATAACAGCCCTAATTTTTCAATTGTATCACCGTCTGAGTCAGCTATTGCGGCATCTTTGTTAAAGTTTGCCGCTTGCTGTAATTCACTACGTAAGATAAGCACGTCTTTAGGTGCATTTATGCCCAAGTTTACGTTGCCGTTTGAGTCAACAGATAAAACCGTAATATCAATGTTGTCGCCAACAATGAAAGACTCGCCAAGTTTGCGCCTTAGAATAAGCATTATTCGTTATCTCCCTCGGCATTTTTGCCATTAAACTCCGATAATAGGTGGCGCATATGATACTCGTTTGTTTCAAGTATAACCTGCATAGCCGTCCTTGACTCATCGTTTAAAACAACCGGGCACTTAAAGTTTATGGTGCTTGCGCCAACCGGTTCACGGACAACACACATAACATAATAACACAAATCCTCACTCTTTTCAACACCCATCATTTTCAGCTCATCGTCTGTTATAATAGGTGCATAATTAGAGTTTAATGAAAACGGATTCATAGCAACAAATGCAAGTGTGGGAGTTTTCACACTCTGAAAACAAAGCAAATTTGAATCTATCGCCTCAAAAGGCAACAGCAAGAACTCTTTTTCATCCTCAAAACCGAATAGCCCTGATGGAAAAGTTAAAACATCTGTGTTGTCATACTCAATAGTGGAAAAATACTTTGTTTTAATTTGCAAAACAGTCTCTCCCTTAGCTTTTTTAAGTTATTGCAACGTTAAGCCTTAACATCAACAGGCTCATGGTTTGGGTCTGCAGATGCAGGCACATACATTGGCCCACCGATATATTTAATAATAACATCCGGGTGCTGTGTAACGGTAAATTCAACGTCTCCCGGCTCAAATGTAAACTCCATTTGATTTACGCGCCAGTCAAAGTTAAGCTTATCCATCTCATAACGGATGTTCATTTCGCCACCCTCAAATGTAAACTCTGGGCCTGTGGAGGGCAAAAACGTTACGTTTAGGTTTGGCAATGGTGGTGATGTTACCTCTTGCGCAATTTGTTGAAGCACATTTTGCCCTGATGGCGCCTCGCTCATCATGCGGCCCTCTTGTGCAAGTTTAGCTGTTGCGGCATAAACTTGGTTTTTACCTTTTTGCGCGTTTTGTTCAATACTGCGCACCGTTGTAGGCACAATAGAATTCCTCGCCTCAAAAGTATCAATTTTCACTTGTATGGGCCTGCTTTTAATTTGTAAACCGCCCTCGTTGCGTGAAATTTCCATTTGCGCAGTACCTTTTGCGTAGTCAAGGCTTGCGTTTGTTGTTTTCATTTGAATTTCAATAGGTACTGTTTGAATTTCTATAAGTGGATACATTTAATCTAGCTCCTTCCCGGATTTTTTTTGCATCCCAAAAAATATTTATAAAAAGCAAAATGTTCCTTATTTCGCTTTAAATACAAAGTTGGTTTGTGTAAATAATATCTTGTTTAAAGCACAAAGTTTTCTCGCTAATCCATAACTTTGTTTTAACACAAAATTAGCTCATGTAGTCCATCAAACTTTGCGGTATTACGTTTTGCCCTACTTGTAAAGCCGCGTTGTAGGCTGTTTGCGCCCACATAAACTCTTCAATTGCATCTACCATGTCTATATCTTCAATTGAATTACGCTCTAAATTAAGCGAGTCGTGCCTGCTTTCAAGCTGTGAAAGGTTAGTTTGTAACGACAAGGTTGCAGCACTAAGCTCTGCGTGCTGGTTAACCATTTCATTGTGCGCATCGTCAAGCTTAGTTGTTAAATCGCTAACATCAACACCGCCCCATGGGTCTGCTGCTTTTGCATCATAATCTTCAAAAGCATCTGCAATTCTTAGCATTATTGATGCCGTATTCATAGGGTCTCCGTCTGCGTCTGTGCCATAGCCCATAAAATCTATGCCGGAAATAGCGGAATCAAATGCCGTGGATTCTATAACATTACCTGCGGCATCAAGCTCAAAACCAAGCCCGATATCAACATAAAGTGCCTCTTCATTCCACTTGTCAAGCATTTCTTTGTTGGTGTAATTTGCACCTGTGGCGGGGTTTGCAACAGGGTTGCCGTCAGCATCTAGGTATTCTTCTCCTAGGTCATGGTCAAGCTTTACGCCCCTAAAAGCTACGTAGCTGCGCTCTTCTCCTGAGGCATCCGTGTCTTTTACAATTGCGAAAGGTGCCTCTTGGTTATCTGCGCCGGCAAAAATATAGTCTTCGTTATATTTGCTGTTTAGCGCCTCAACTATGCCCTCTGCGCCTTGTCTCATAACTTGCGCCTGCGAGTCTAGCGTGTCAAGGTTTGTGCCGTTTAGGCCTGTTAGTGCAGGTGCAAGGCCCATTGTTTTTGTTAAATCGTCAATAATTGTCTCCATATTAGACCATGCAGTCTCATATTTGCTAATTATTGCCTCTGTGTTTGAATGCTGTGTGTCTGTTGCGTTAATAGAGCTGTGAATTTGAAAAGCCCTTGTAGCAGCAGCAGGGTCGGTTGCATAAGAGTCAAAATTCCTGTAAGTCATCAATTTTGTCATTGCAGTGTTAACTTTTGAAGTCGAATTCATAAGCCCTGATTTATACATAAATAATGAACTGTTTGTTGTAATACGCATAATGAAATATCACCTCGTTAAAATACTTTATAGCTATTATCCGGCATACATAAAATAAAAACTTATTCTATGTGCGCAGTAGTGTCTCAAGAACCTCGTCAAAAATAGTCATAAGCCTTGCCGCTGCAGAGTATGCTTTTTGGTATGTCATTAGGTAGGTTGCCTCGTCGTTAAGGTCAACGCCCATTACGCTGTCGCGCGATACATACACATTTTCTGCTGTTATAGCGTAGTTTGTCAAAACAGTTGTAGTGCTCATTTGGTCTTCTGCAAGTGTTGACTGTATGTTGAAAAGCATATCTTCAAGTGTGCCACTAAAAGCCTCGCCCTCTGCGCCCACAACAATATTATCGGGGTCAAAAGAGTGAGTTGCACTAAACACATTTAATAGCTGTGCAAGGTTAGTATTGTCGCCCGAGGACGCATCGGGGTCTGATGAAGAAACTACCTCAACAGCGCCGCTTGCCCAGCTTTTCGACACAGCAATATTGCCTGCCGTTATGCCTGTTGTGTCGTCGGAATTGCTACCGTTACTAAACAGTGCACCCTCACCCGGTACGCCTGTGCCTTGGTTGTTTATGTCATTCATAAGCGTTGCAAATTCATTTGCAAGCATATCCAGCGCTTGTTGATAGTAAGGTATGCCCATTTTGCTAACGGCATTTGGGTCAATAGCAACGTCGGCGGCAGTTGCAAAACCACCTTTTTCTGTTAAAATCTCACGTATGGACTGCAAAGAGCCATAAAGCTCATTATCATCAAGCTCTGTGGCAGTAGAGCCTGCTACAACAACGCCGTCAGGGTCTTTCATTTGCTCTACAGTTACAAGGTAATTATTTGCTTCATCAACACTTAACTGTGCCGCATTTACACCGTCTATAAGCAAACCGCCGGGTATATCTTTTCTGTCCTCGTCAATAAGCTGCACAGAAATTTTTTCAACCTCAAAGCCTGCCGCTAGTGTTTCAGTGCTGTAACTAACGTTAATTTTTGCAAACTGGCTCAAGCTGTCAAGCATCATGTTGCGCTGGTCTTTAAGCTCAAGTGCATCATCACCGCGAATTTCTGCGTGACGGATAGTTACATTTAGCTTTTGTATTTCAGACAACATAGAGTTAACAGTGTCAACATCTTGGTCAAGATACTCTTCATAAGTAGAGTTAAGCTCATTAAGCTTTGAGCTATATGAATTGAAAAGCGAGGTAAGAGCTTGTGCCGATGTGCGGATAATTCCGTCATACCCCTCAATACCGTCAGTATTTGCCCTGTTTATAACGTCCCTAAGGTCATTAAGTTGGCGCAAAATAACACCGTCGTCTTGGTCTAAACCGCCTTTGCCAACCTCATCAAGTATGCTTGCAAGGCTCTCAAGTCCT
Organism: uncultured Bacteroides sp.; assembly: GCA_964371675.1. Lineage (GTDB taxonomy): Bacteria > Bacillota > Clostridia > Oscillospirales > Ruminococcaceae > Ruthenibacterium. Next base: position 35,895 of record CAYJNL010000003.1, read on the forward strand.
GCAAGTTTTGCATCCATAGCGCCAACATCAGCCATTGCGTTACGGTATGTAATATCCAGCGCAGGGTCTCGCAATTGTGTTACGCCGCTAACGTAAACACCTTGCCCTATGCGCGGGTCGCTCGGGTTAAAATATTTATCAGCCACACTGCTAACAAGGCTTTGTTGCTCAAGCGCTTGGCGCGTGTAACCCGTAGTGTTTATATTAGTGATGTTATTACCTGTTACATCAAGACCTTTTTGTGCGGCATAAATGCCAAGGCGCACAGTTGTAAGTGTGCTAAATGTTGATGTTGCCATTTAATTCTCCGTTCTGTCATGTGCGACAAATTAATTTTTGTAAGATATGCAGTGTTAAAACTATCTTAGCCGATTCTTGTTATAATCGGCACGCGTTATTAAGTTTTTACTGTTATATACATTATAATGTAATGCAATTTAGACACTAAACTTTAAAATCTGTGGGCTGTGTTTTATGTGTTGGTGTCGGTACATCCTGTTCATCATTTTCAAGCACATAGCCCCTGTGTGCAAGCGAGGTTTCCACAAACTTCATATTTCGTGCTATTTCAGCGGTAGCTTTTGTTTGAATAGATTTGTACTCGTCGTAAGCGCTCATTGTAGCCTCAACTTGTTTTTCAACGTTTTCTTTGTGTTGAGCAGGGCATTTTTGCGATATATCAGCCATTTTAGTGCCACTAAGGCCAAGCTCATTTAAAAGTTTGACTCTTTTTTGCTCTATGCCACGCATTTTAAGCGATATAGCTTGCTCTTTTTTTATGCAGTCATTAAGTGCATCAAGGCTGTGCTCTTCAATAGCTTTCAGCTTACTTTTTTGCAATTCTGTAAGGTTTTTAAGCTCAGCTGTCAGCTCTTTTAAAAAGTCAAAATATTTTTCAAAATTCATCTATTACTTACCTTTTTATATTATTATTGCCCCATCAATAGCATACGTGTGGCAATTTCTTCGCTATTTGGTGTATATTCACCGCTGTCAACAAGGCTTTTTAAATTATCAAGCTCTTGGAAAGTTGGCCTTACGTGTGCTTTTTGTGCTATTGTACTGACAAAGTCTTTTATACGTGTTTGCTCTTCGCTGAGTGTGCTCGCAAAATTAATGGTGTCAAAATTGTGTTGCTTTGAGCCTGTGCTCTGTGAGGCAACTTTTGAACCATCCTTGTTTTTTGCGTTGTATACAGGTGCTGAAGCATTCAAACCCACTCTGTAAAACATATATTTCATCCCTCCTGTGCGAATTGCATATTTATATTACTAATTATTTTATCGGCTAAAATGCAAGAAAATTAATAGCATTTTAGTATTTTGATGAAATTTTTATGAATAAACAGTAAGACGCTAAAAGGTTACTTGAAGGTTACAAATTAAGCTTTCATAGTGTACAAACTTTATGATAAAAAAAGCTATTTGTTTTATTTTAAACAAAAAAGTAGGGACATGGCAAGCCATGTCCCTACTTTAAGCTGAATTTACAATTCTTTTGATTTTTCAAACCATTTTACAGTGTTGTTGGCTATTTTAACAAGTATAAGCATAACAGGCACCTCCACAAGCACACCAACTATTGTTGCAAGCGCAACGGGGCTGTCTGTGCCAAAAAGTGCTATGGCAACCGCCACCGAGAGCTCAAAAAAGTTTGATGCGCCAATCATACCGGCAGGTGCAGCTATGTTGTGTGGCAATTTAAGCGCTTTTGAGGAGAGATACGCAAGAAAGAAAATAAAGAAAGTTTGTATAATAAGTGGCACAGCAATTAGTGCAATGTGCAAGGGGTTCTCCAGTATAACATTACCCTGGAACGAAAAAATAAGTGTGAGGGTTAAGAGCAAGCCAATTATTGTTATATTTGAAAATTTGGGTATAAATGTTTTTTCAAAGTACTCTTTGCCCTTTTTCTTTGTTACTAAACTTCTTGTTAAAACACCGCCAACAAGCGGTATTACAACAAATAGAACTACCGAAATAATAAGAGTGTCCCACGGCACAGTTACACCGCTTACGCCAAGCAAAAATGCTACTATTGGTGTAAATGCCACAAGAATAATCAAGTCGTTAGTTGCAACTTGCACTACTGTGTAGGCAGGGTTTCCCTTTGTGAGGTGGCTCCACACAAAAACCATTGCCGTGCAAGGTGCGGCGCCAAGCAGTACTGCACCTGCAAGGTAATCTGTTGCTAATTCCGGCGTTATAAAGCCCTTGAAAATTACAAAGAAAAACAGCCATGCAATGCCAAACATAGTAAACGGCTTTACAAGCCAGTTTACAGCCCACGTTACAAAAAGCCCTTTAGGGTTTTTGCCAACGTTTTTTATGCTTTGAAAGTCAACTTTCATCATCATGGGGTAAATCATTAGCCATATTAAAATTGCTATGGGTATTGATACTTCTGCGTATTCAAACTTGCCGAGAAATTGCGGTATAGCAGGCAAAAACTTACCAATAAGCACACCTGCCACCATGCAGAGTATTACCCATATTGTAAGGTATTTTTCAAAAAAGCTTATACCTGTGTTTTTTTGTGTTTTCATGTTTGCTCCTTTTTTAACTGCCCTCAAAATTGCCTTTACAAAAAGTGGCGGCAAAATTTTGCCCTGCGTTTTGCAAAGCTCTTGTCTTGGACAGCACCTTTTTCATCTTATGCTCTTACCTTTTTTATAAGCTCTTCTGCCTCTTGCACCTTAAGCACCTTGCCGTAAGACACAACTTTGCCGTCCACCACAAGTGCAGGGGTTGTCATAACACCGTAGCTTGCAATTGCCGCAAAGTCTGTTACGTGGTCAATTTCTGTGTCCATACCAAGGTTTTGCAGCGCCTGTTTTGTAGCCGCCTCAAGGTCGTTGCACTTTTTGCAACCCGAGCCCAAAACTTTTACGCTTGCTCCCTGTGTTTTTGCCTCTTGCGCCTTTGCCACGCTCTGTGCATCTATGTTGCCACAACAGCCTCCGTGCTCGTTTTTTGTGCTTTTTTCCTCAACTGCACCGCATTTACCGCCACAGTCACAAGCAGGCGCCTCTTTTTTCTTGCCAAATCCAAATAGTCCCATATTAATCTCCATTCTACTTTATATAATTATTTAAAAAATTAAAACGCTAGGTAAAACATGTAAAAGCCTATAATGGCAATTGCAACACCCATTACAATTTTAAGTATATTGCCCGCTTTGCCGTACTTTTCGCTCTTTGCAAGCTTTTGCACAAAACCAACGCTTGTGCCACAAATTACAGCAAGTATGCCGTGGCCTATTGAGTAAAGAAGTAGCAGTAAAACACCAAATGCAAAACTACCGCTACCTGCCACCACGGCAAGCAGTGCAATTAACACAGGTGTGGAACAAGGCGACGAGAAAACACCGCCCAAAATACCTGCAATAAGTGCGCCAAGGTAGCCTTTTTTTGTATTTTTTGCAATGAGGTAGCTAGAGGGGATAATCTCATATATACCCCAGGTTTGCAATGCCATGAGCATCATGAGCACACCTAGCAAAATATACCACCACGTTGCCTGATTGCCTATAAGCGTGCCTGCCATTGTTGCCACAATGCCCAGCACAGTAAACGTAACAGCACTGCCCAAAGCAAACGTTAGCGACAGAAAAAAAGCACGTTTTGTGTTTTTGCTATCTGTTCCGCCCACATAGCCCACAACAAGTGGAACGCTAGAGAGAGAGCAAGGCGTAAAGCTTGTTAAAATCCCTGCAAGAAACGCAAGCAACGGGGCAAGCCATGCTGTATTTAAAATAAGCTGTGATATATTCTCGAGTAAAGCGTCCATTACTCTACCCCCATGTCTGCTAGAATAAGGCGCATTTACTCCTCCGTAAGCCCACCTTGGTGCGCTGTAAAAATGTGCTCCTCTGTTTGAATGTCGGAGTACATTATAAACTCAATGCCAAGGCTGTCGTTTGGCACATACGGTGTGCCGTCTGCATTTACAAAAATTTGCGTTGGTATTACCTGCACAGGGTAGCCCGTTGCGGCATTGGGGTTTTTCCAAACGTCCACAAACTGCACAATTGCCTTGCCCTGCATCTCTTCATTTAGCGTTTCAAGCACGGGCGCCATCTCTACGCATGGCACGCACTCGTCTGCTCCAAAGTCAATTATTATTGGCATTTCGTGCTCTGCAAGTGCATCTAGGTCAACGTTTGATATATTCAGTGCAAACTCGCCCTCTGTTTGTGCTGTTTCAATCTCTTCACTGCCTGCGTTTTCAAAAAGATAAATTCCGCCGATTACCAAAATCATTGCAATGGGTATAATTATTTTCAAAATTGTTTGCTTTTTCATATTTTCCACCAAAGCTGTGTTGCTTTTCCTTTTTGTGTGATTTTTTTGAGTGTTTAATTTGCTGTGCAGCACGCTAAAGCTTTGTTTTTGCCTTTAAATAACATGCGTTGCAAATCTCACATCAAAAATTTTTGTTCTATTGATATTCTATTATTATGAGAGCGAAATGTCAATACTTAAATTGAAAATTTTTGATGTATTTTATGTCGAAGCTTGTTTTCGATGATATAACGTTATATTGCATTTTCTTTTATTTGATTAAAATTAACAAAAATGTGCAGTTAGTTATCAGTATGCAGCAATAAAAGTTTAAACCGAAACCTTGCTTTAACAGCTATGCCGCACTTTGGGTTTGGCACTTTATTCTTAGTTTATTACCCTTAGCTTTTAGAGGTTAGCCTCTGTTAAACCGTTTAAAGCACATAACAATAGGGCAACCCTGTGCGCCGCGCTCTCGCACAGCTACACAAAGTTGCCCCTATAATATTTACATAACACACTTTCAACAGTGTGCCCAAAAGTTGCCTTAGAAAAAATAACGGCAACAGCCCGCCAAATGTCAAAGCTGCTACTAAACCGCCATTACATAACTAATTGCAAGCACTCTTTCAGCGCACTGCGGCAATCGTCTTGTGTTAAACCGCGTACTGTGCGTTTGGTGGCTGATATGTCGTGCGGTAAAAGGCAGATGCTGTTTATACGCAAACTTGCAAAAAAGCTTGTTAGTAAAGTGTCTGCAACGTCATACCCAAACACGCTTACCGGTGTGTTTACAACCTGTGCCATGCGCACAACTTGTGCAAATGTGCGCAATACCGCAGGGTGCTTGTTAAGTGCCCCTTCTTTTTGCGATATTACACTGCTTTTGTGCTGCATTATATTGCTTTCAAGTGCACGTGCATCAATTACAACGCTGTCGCACTCCGTTGCAATAAGGTCAGTTATGGTTGCCGCCGCCACTGTGTTTATTATTGTGCCTATTTTTACCCTGTCGCTTATAACATAGTTTTTCTTTTTTAAATTTTTGCTTATCTGCGCAATTTCTTCTTTAAATTGCACTATATCTTGCGGCTCTTCTGCGCCGTCTGCCAAAATGCAAAGCTTGCCGTATGCAGAGGTACGCAGTAAGCACTCAATTAGCTTTTCACGCCACATTTCGTCGTTGCCAAAAAGTGCTTTGCTTACTGCCATATGGCACTCGTCGGCTTGTTTACCCATATTTAGCGCTGTTTTTTCAACAGCTGTAAACGGCACTGTTATGCTCACATCTTTATCGGCAAACAGCAGCATTGTGTCTCTTATAAGGTTAAAAAGCCCGTGTTCTGAGTACATTTTGTCGCTCTTTGTTCGCAGTGCACTGCTCTTAAATATGCCCACTGCCAGTGCATCGCTGTCAATGGCACTTCTCGCCTCATTTTGGTCGGTTATCTCTGCTGTTAGCTCTATTTTTACTCCGTTTTGCGTTATTGCGTCAATGCCACGCATTATTTGTGTTCTGCGCATACTTTGCACATAGCGCAAACGCTTTTGTGCATATGCCGAAAGTAGTTCCGGCTCGGGTTTTTGCACAACGTCACCCGTTTGCCCGTCTACAAGTGTGCGCTCTGCCCCGCTAAGTTTTAAAAAGTCTTGTTCACTAACACTAACTGCCGCAGTTTGCTCATGGCGCATTATATCTTGGCAAGGCAAAAAACTTGCATGGTTTGGCATTATTACGGCGCTTACGTTTTCTTTTATCTCCTCCAGCAAAAATGTGTAAAGTGGCACGCAAATTGCTATAACTAGCCGTCCGCTTGCGTTTTTGCACTCTTGTACAAGCTTTGCGGCGCTTATATAATATAGTAAGCTTAAATAAATTTCTCTAATTAGTTCTTTTTTATTGTCATCATATTCATCAGAAACTTTGTATGTTTCAAATGCGTGGTAAACTGCTTGCTGTGCACATATTTTTTTGCTTTTTATAGTGTTCTCTGCATCGGCTTTTAAGTTTTTGTTTTGCAACACATTAAGATAAAATTGCAAGGTTTCTTTATGTGCAGTGCTCTGCGTTGTGTTTATGTTGTGCTCCAGCGCCTCTGTAAGGTTGCCAATTGCCGAGACAAACAGCATGTTCTCGTTTGTCTCGTCCTTTACTGTAACCTCGGGTAAGGGGGTGGTTAGTATATCGAATTTGTACAGCGCACCGTCTCCAACACCGGAGCACACGCCTTTGCCGTTTATTGCAAGCATAAAACACACCTCTTTGTTAATATTGCAGTAATTTGCCACAGTTTTTTTGTGGGTACTTGTTTAGTTTATGTTTGTTTGTTGTTTATTATAACCGTCTCTCTTAATTGCTATTATTTTAAATAGTATAAATCTTTTTCCCATAGCAGAGGATTGTTGTCGATATAATTCCATATTTTTTGATATTCATTTTCATTCCTAATTATATGGTCGTGGTATCTGAATTGCCAAATTTTACGCCCTTTTACATTATCAAATAAATTAGTATTTTTCGTTGTTATTGATTTAAACGTGCATATAACATCACCAATTGTAGGGCAAGGGCTCTGCTCTTGCCGCTCTATTTCAATTATCATATGTACATGATTGGGCATAATAATAAAATTTGAAATTGTAATACCGGGATAGCGTATTAACAACCCATCAATTTCTTCTCTTACAATATTTCCGATTGGTGATAATCGGCAAGAGCAGAGCCCTTGCCCTACCACAATTTCTCCCAATAAACATTTGCGGTTATGCGTACATATTGTTACAAAATACGCACCATTTTGAGAATAATCGTATTTTTGCAATCTTATTTGTTTTCGCTTTGGCAATTCCATTTAACCACCTCGGCTATTATCGGCTAGGTCTGCAAAAACAAGCTCTATTCATAAATCTGCTTACCCGCAAAAACACATGCCACGCGTTTTACACTTGGCTGTTCGTGCATTAGCTGTGTTGCTGCGCAAAGTACCGCACCGCCACTTGCCGAGACAGGTACGGCATCTGCAAGCAGTAGCTCTGTTGCTGTGCTAATTGCCTTTGCGCTGGGCACTGCCATTACGGCATCTACTATATATGGGTTGTAATTCTCGGGCACAAACCCTGCGCCAAGCCCCGAAATTTGGTGCTTACCTATTGCGCCACCGCTAATTGCCTGGCTCTCATACGGTTCAACCGCAATAATGCGCACGTTTGGTATCCACGCTTTTGCATACTCTCCCACGCCCGTTATTGTGCCGCCACTGCCCACGCCCACAACTATTGCATCAAGGTCGTCGCCCACGGCGCGCACTATCGCAGGGCCCGTTATTCTGCGGTGAAATTCCGCATTTAAATCGTTTGAGAAGTAATTCACAAAAAAGCCGTTCATATCGTTTGCAATAATTTGCGCGCGGTCAATTAAACTTTCTCTGCTTGTAATGTAACTTATAAGCGTTACCGTTGCCCCAAGGCGAGAGAACATCTGTTGCCTCTCCACGGGCACGCTTGCCGGCATACATAGCACAAGTGGGTGGTTAGAGTGATTACACGCAATTGCCAGCGCCACCGCAAAACTGCCGCTTGACGCCTCTATTACAGTTTGCCCCGGGCTTAGCATTCCTTTTTCTGTGGCAAGTGCCAAAATGCCCTCTGCCAAAGAGTCTTTAATGCTGTTTGTGGCACCGCCGTATGCAAGATAGCCCAAAATTGTGCCGTCAAGATGGTGGCGGTTGCAGTAGCCCGTAAGCTCCACAACAGGCCTTGCGTATAGAGTTTCATAATAATTTTTATTTACGTGCATTATTACAGCCCCTTTCGGAGTTTTATAAAATATTTTGTCAATTAACATAATTATACTATAAAAGCGCGAAACATGCACTATTTTTTTGCAATTTCTTTGTATATTGCCAAATATTTCACATGTTTTTATGGTAAAATATATTTTTTTGTAATAAGCTGTAAAGTGCTTGACTTTACACATTAAACCTGTTATAATAATTATCGCTGTAAAGTTTCGCGCTTTACAGCGCAGTAAACATTCAAAGATTGGAGATTTCTATGGTACAAAAAGATTTGGGTGTTTCATATTTACTTGATTTTTATGGCGATGCCTTAACGCAAAAACAAAGAGAAGTTATGGAGCAATACTATAACGACGATTTGTCGCTTGCTGAAATAGCGGCAAACTTTGGCATAACAAGGCAAGGTGTGCGAGACTGTATTAAGCGCGGAGAAAACGTGATGCGTGAGCTTGAAGAGCAAATTGGCGTTGCAAAGCGCTACACAAAAATGCAAGAGAGCCTTGACAGCCTTGAAAAGCTGGCACAAGAGATATATTTCGAGAACGAAAATTCATATACACGCCACGCAAAAATATCACTGGCAAGCAAAGAGATGTTGCAAATTATTAGCGACATGGGTGTGAATTGATTAAAAGGGAGTGAAAACCTTGGCGTTTGAATCATTGTCGGACAAGCTTAACGCGGCGTTTAAACGCCTGCGTAGCAAGGGCAAATTAACAGAGCAAGATATTACAGCCGCAATGCGTGAGGTGAGAATTGCCTTGCTTGAGGCGGATGTTAACTTTAAAGTGGCAAAAGATTTTGTGGCAAACGTAAGCGAAAAGTGCAAGGGCGAAGAGGTAATGCAAAGCCTAACGCCGGCACAGCAAGTTGTTAAAATAGTTAACGATTCCTTAACGGAGCTTATGGGTGGCGATGAGGCGCAGAGGATACACATAAAATCAAAACCGCCTACAATAATAATGATGTGCGGTTTACAGGGTGCAGGTAAAACAACACACGCGGCAAAACTTGCAAAATACTTTATAGCACAGGGCAACAGCCCACTGCTTGCCGCTTGTGATATATACAGGCCTGCGGCTATTGACCAATTAAAAATAGTAGGTGCACAGGCAGGCGCACCGGTGTTTTCGCTAGAGGGCGCAGTGCCCGAGCAAATAGCAAAAAAAGCGGTAGAACAAGCAAAAGACAGAGGCAACGACATTGTAATTATAGATACGGCGGGCCGTTTGCACATAGATGACGAGCTTATGGACGAGCTAAAGCGCATTAAACAAAATGTTGAGGTAGACGAGACATTGCTTGTAATAGATGCCATGGCAGGGCAAGACGCCGTAAACGTGGCAAAAACTTTTGGAGAGCAAGCAGGGCTTGACGGCGTAATTTTAACAAAGCTTGACGGCGATACACGCGGCGGTAGTGCACTTAGTGTGCGCACAGTTACAGGCAAACCAATAAAGTTTGCAGGTGTTGGCGAAAAACTTGAAGATTTAGAGGTTTTCCACCCCTCACGCATGGCAGGGCGCATACTTGGTATGGGCGACGTGCTGACGCTTATAGAAAAAGCGCAAAGCTCCGCAGACGAGAAAGCGGCAGAGGAAACAGCAAGAAGGCTGCTTGAAAACAGGTTTGACATGAACGACATGCTTACACAATTTGAGCAAATTAACAAAATGGGCGGTGCAAGTGCACTTGTATCTATGTTGCCGGGCGCCGGCGCAAAAGTTAGCGACGAAGATTTACAGCGCAGTGAGCGAGAATTTTTGCACCTAAAGGCAATAATACAGAGTATGACGGACAAGGAAAGAATAAAACCAAGTTTGATAGACCCCAAGAGAAAAAGGCGCATAGCGGCAGGTAGCGGCACACGCGTTGAGGACGTTAACAAACTGCTACGCCAATTTGAGCAAATGAGCAAAATGATGAAGAAGTTCAAGAAAAACCCAAAAAGCTTTGAAAAGAGTCTTGGAAAAATGGGCTTTAATAACTTAGATGACTTTATGCAGTAACCGCAATTTTTATTACGTTTTGCATATAAGCGCGAATTTTATACAAATTGTATAAAATTCAATTACGAAAGTTTATCGTGCTGTACCAAAATTCGATAGGGCTGTTGCAATAAATGCAGTGACCCCACACAAAATTTTGTGCGGTTTTAGATAGAATATATTTTAAAATTTACAGGAGGTGACAAAATGGCTGTTAAAATTAGATTGCGCCGCATGGGTGCAAAAAAAGCACCGTTTTATCGTGTAGTTGTTGCAGATTCACGTTTCCCACGTGATGGACGTTTCATTGAGGAGCTTGGATATTACGACCCAACAAAAGACCCTGCGGTTGTACAAATTGACGAGCAAAAAGCTAAAACATGGCTTTCAAATGGCGCGCAACCAACAGACACAGTGCGTGTATTGCTTAAAAAAAGCAACATAATTTAAGGCACGGGGGTTAAATAATGCAAGAATTATTACTCACTGTCGCAAAGGGGCTTGTAGACGATAAAGACGCGGTGCAAGTTAGCGCCGATGCCCCAAACGAAGAAGGCGTTGTAGTTTACCGTTTGCGTGTAGCCCAAGGTGATATGGGGCGCGTTATTGGCAAACAAGGGCGCATAGCAAAAGCAATCCGCCTTGTAATGCGCGCGGCAGGCGTGCGCGAGGGCGTAAAAGTTATGGTGGAAATTGAGGAGTAAGGCGCAATTTTTTTGCACATACCTTATCTAAAATTAAGCTATAAAGCAAAACAACAAAACTATGCTGTAAACCGCTGTTTTTGCAGGGCAAAATGCAATTTTGCCCTGTGCTGTGCAGTGCGTTTTTAGGCATGGTTTTTTTGCTTTTACGGTTTTTTATACATTTGTGTTTTGTCAATATTGCAAGCGCTAAAAATTTTAAATTATGCGCTAGACACCCTTATATAGGCAGTGTGCAAACACCGCAAAGCTGTGTGTACAGTGTACTGTATCTATCACACAAAAAGTTGTGTTCTTTGTGCTTTTCGCCTTTTTCACAAATTGGCAGTACAAGCGTTACAACACTGCCAACACCAAAACGGCTTTCTGTAACAAGGCGCCCGCCGTACGCATTAGTAAATTTTTTTACTATTGCAAGCCCCAGCCCAAGCCCCGGCTGGGGTGCGGCATTGTCGTATGGGTCAAAAGACACAAACGGGCTAAACACCTTGTACACTGTTTCGGGGCGCATACCTTTTGCATTATCGTGCACTTTAATAATGGCATTGCCCTTATTTTTGTAAAGACAAATTTTAATTTGCGGGTTATCACCTGCATAAATTATGCTGTTATATATAATGTTGCCAAGGCTTATTAAAAACAAATCTTCACTTGCGTTTACCCAAATGGGTGTACTTGCGTTTTTTACTGTTATTTCAGCTGTTTTGCAAATATATTTTGCACCAAAAACAAAGTTTTGCACGGCATTTGTAACACAAAACGGCTCTTTTTTCGGCTGTGCCACACTAAGCTTTGAATATGCACCAAGGTTTTGTGCAGTGCGCAAATTCTCATATGCAGAGCGTGTAAGTGCGTTTATACACACTGCATCCTCACCACAATTTTGCGCACTTTGCTTTACCGCCGGCATTAGTGCAAGCATATCTGCCGACAGCCCCCTTATTATTTCACTTATTTTTTCTGTTTCGTTGAAATACATATTTTTTTTAATACCTTTCTGCGTAGCTGTGTAATATTTATTTTGCAAACACTGTAAAACAAATATGAAAACAACTTAAATTTACAGCATAATTAGCTTTTGTATTAGCGTTATTGTATGAAGTTTGAATAAATGTATTCAAATTTATGTATTTTTCGTTAAAAATTTATCAGAGCACTTGCACAACAGCGAATTTTAAGTTACAATATTATCAATAGACATGAACGTTAAAAATTAAAAAATATTTATTTTTTGCGTTAAAATTATTTTGTCTGAATGCAAGGAGGATATTAATATTATGGCAGTAAAAGTTGCGATTAACGGATTTGGACGTATCGGCCGTTTGGCATTCCGCCAAATGTTCACAGCAGATGGTTACGAGGTTGTAGCTATCAATGACTTGACAAGCCCTAAAATGCTTGCTCACCTATTAAAATATGACACAGCTCAAGGCCGCTATGACGGACACACAGTTGAGAGTGATGACACATCAATTACAGTTGATGGTAAAAAAATTGAAATCTTGGCTGAGAAAGACCCTGCAAACCTACCTTGGGGTAAAATCGGCGTAGACGTTGTACTAGAGTGCACAGGCTTCTTCACAGCTAAATCAAAATCACAAGCTCACATTGATGCAGGCGCACGCAAAGTTGTTATTTCTGCACCGGCAGGCACTGATTTGCCAACAGTTGTTTTCGGCGTTAACGAAGATATTCTAACAAGCGAAGACACAATTATTTCAGCTGCATCTTGCACAACAAACTGCCTAGCACCTATGGCTAAGGCTCTTAACGACAAATACCCTATCCAAAGCGGTATCATGACAACTGTTCACGCTTTCACAGGCGACCAAATGATTCTTGACGGCCCACACCGTGGTGGCGACCTTCGCCGTGCACGTGCAGGCGCAACAAACATTGTTCCTAACTCAACAGGCGCAGCTAAAGCTATTGGCCTTGTTATCCCTGAGCTTAACGGCAAACTAATCGGCAGTGCACAGCGTGTTCCTGTACCAACAGGCTCAACAACACTTCTTGTTGCTGTTGTTAAAGGCACAGACGTTACTGTTGATTCTATCAACGATACTATGAAAGCAGCAGCTTCTGACAGCTACGGCTACAACACAGACGCTATTGTTTCATCAGACGTTATCGGCATTAAATACGGTAGCCTTTTCGATGCAACACAAACAATGGTTACAAAAATTGACGATGACACATACCAAGTACAAGTTGTTTCATGGTATGACAATGAAAACAGCTACACAAGCCAAATGGTTCGCACAATCAAATACTTTGCAGAGCTTAAATAATTAAAGGCTTGTTATAATTAATACACCTGTTTTGCCACGGCAGAATATATGGTGCGCTAAATTATGAAATAACCGGTACTTGGTGTTTTTTGCAACAAGTATCGGTTTTTTGTTTTTTATCCGGTTGTTTACATAATGAGCGTGCTTTTATGGATAAACCAAAGCGTAAACAAGTGCGATTAAAAAATTATGATTATTCGCAAAATGGTGCTTATTTTGTGACGATGTGCACCTACAATATCACAAATAATTCAAACATTTAAAAGATATTCAACAATAGAATATATAAATATGGTAAAACGCAATATATTACCATCGTTTAACAAACAAATTTGGCAACGCTCTTTTCACGACCATGTAATCAGAAACGAGCAAAAGTATCTAAAGATATGGGAATACATTGACACTAACCCATTAAAATGGGAAGAGGACTGCTATCACACAAAATAAGTAGCAAACATACCCATTATCTACTTACCAAAAATAGCTTTAATATGTAAAAATTATTACAGATGTAAAGTATTTATTACAGATTATAAAAACAGTTGAAGTAGTATTTTAAAAATAGTATAATTAAAGTGTTTCATTTTGCTTGGGGTGATATTATTTTGGAACAAAAAAATCAAAGTATGGAACAGCGTAAAAAAATGTATGAGCGCCGCCGTGCACTAAGGCGTGCACGTCAGCTGTTTTTCCTTGTGTCTTTTGTTGTAATTTTAGTATTGGCAGGCATTATAACACTGCTTATTGAGATGTTTTTGCTTGATGAGCAGCCTGCGGATAGCGCCGAAATTTCAGCTACAAGCAGTGCGCCTATAAGCGAGGAAAGCGCCACACCACAAGACAGCACCGCACAAGAGGTGCAAGAAACACCACAAGCACCCGAAAGCACACAGGATAGCGGCACGGTGCAAACAATAACACAGCCACTTAATACACAGGCTGTAAGCGGTGTGTTAGCACCGTACAAAAGCGAGGAATTACTGTACACAGTACCAAATGCAAGCATAATGAGCCTTGCGGCAAACGGCAGTGTAAGCGCAGATTATTTTACAAACGTAACTTTTGTAGGAGACTCGCTGCTTCAAAATTTAAAACTACACTACGGCGAGGTATACACAGCACAGTACCTTGCATACTATGATGTAAACCCAGAGGATTTTATAAACGGAAATGTAAACACAATGGACGGCATTAGCGTAAACGGCATTGAGAACATCAAGCAAAATGCTACAAAAAATGTGTACATACAGCTTGGGGCAGACTCGGTTGAATATATGAAAGACGAAGATTTTATTAATTTTTACGAACAATTTGTAATTTTACTAAAATCTGAACTTTCACAAGATACTGAGTTTTATTTACAGAGCATTGCACCTGTTACACTTGAAAAGTCACAGCAGAGCGAAGATTTTACAAACGAGAGAATAAAGCGTTTAAACGACGAGCTTGCACTAATTGCGTACAAGCACGATTTAAACTATTTAGATATATTTTCTGCACTTGCAGATGAGGGCGGTAATTTACGCACAGATTTTACAAGCGGCAACGGCGGAGTACAGCTAAATGAGGCAGGCTCTGCGGCATGGATGGGGTATATTATTACTCACACAAGCTACACAAGCGCAGGGCGCATTTATTAATAACGCATACAAAACAGCAAAGCAAAAAATGTAGGAATTTCTTGCAATATTAAACTATTATCAATTTGGTGCATAAATTTTTGCACATACGCAAAACAATATATTCGCACATCACATAATTAACAATGGTAAAGAGGGGAAAAATTTGTCTGAATACAAACACTATCAAACAGTGAGAACGGTAAAAAAAGTTTCCAGAGTTTTTATTTTGCTTGTTCTAATGGTACTTATTGTTGCTGCTACGGGCGCGCTTGCATATGTAGCAGGGCGTATGCTTACAGGCAAACCGCTTTTTGATGACATGCTTATACAATATAGCATAATAAACAATTTAGCGGGAGAAAATTTAAGCACAAGCGAGCAAAGCGAGGCAGATGCGCAAACACTGCCCGAAGACGGCGCAACAAGTATTTGGAATATAGGCACACCTGTTGCGCAAACACTTTCATACGAGACAGTGGGTGTTGACGATAGAATGCTTGCACTACCGCAAAACGGCAGAGTTAGCAACGATTATTTTACAACAGCAATGTTTGTGGGAGATTCTTTGTCACAAGGGTTTAACGATTATGCGTCTAATTTAGGCATAACTCCTATTCCGGCAGCGTTCCGCGGTGCTACACCTAAAGCGCTTGTTGAAAACAGTACCGCTAACCTTGACCAAGGCGAGAATACAGACCTTGCCATGTGGGACTATATATCGGCACAAACTCCTGCCAACATTTATGTAGGTATGGGCATGAATGCACTTGTTGCCTCAGATGACGATGCTGCATTTTTGCACTACTACGGCGCTATGCTTGATGCACTTAGAACGCAGTTTCCGGGTATTCCCGTTTATGTAATGTCCATAACACCCGTTACACAAGAGGCAGAGGATGAGCGCCCGTCGCTCTCAAATAGCAGAATTGACTTGCTTAATGATGCACTTGCTGTTATGGCAGCAGACAGAGGCATGTATTACCTTGACATACAAGAAGTTTTAGAAGATGAAAACGGCTTATTGCGCGATGACTTAAAAGGCTATGACGGTTTACACTTAGAAAGTGCCGAGGGTTACAGAATTTGGCTGGATTACCTTGCAACACACACAGCTTACAGCCCATATAACACACAATTTCTTTTAGAGCCATATGGCTCATAAGAGTTTGTAATGTTATCATTCTCTTAGCTCAATTAACATAGTAATATAAAATGGGGGTAGCTTCTATAGGAGCTACCCCCACTACATTTTAAGCTTGTAATTTTTGTTAAATCCACATTTTGTCACATCTGTTTATTTTTTATGTTTTGCTTTATTTTTGCTGTTTTCACGTTATTTGTTTTTCAAAATAAGCATTACTTTTCCTTGTGGTGCTTTGCAAAGTGGGCACTGTTTCCATGCTTCTTCAAGTGTGTCCTCATGGCCACAGTCTCCACACTTCCATTTAACGGGTTTTTCGCGCTTATACATTGTACCACTCTCAAGTTGTGCCGAAATATCTTTAAAAAGCAGTTTGTGGCAGTGCTCTACTTTAGACACAAGTGTAAATAGGTTTTGTGCATCTTCAAAGCCCTCTTCTTGCGCTACTTTTGCAAACTTTTTATAAAGCCCTACCTCGTTTGTCTCGTTTTCAATTGCAAAGGTAAAGTTTTCTTCAAAATTCCACTTTTCTTTAAATGGATATTGTGCATTAATAAGCACATCATCAAGTGTTTTTTTATCTGCGTTTTGCATTAAGGTATAGTACATTCTTGCGTGGTTAAACTCGTTTTTCTCAACTGTGTTAATTACGTCTGCAAGTGCACAAAGGCCCTTTTGCCTTGCGGCGTACTCTAAAAATTGGTATCGCACCCTAGCTTGGCACTCCCCTGCCCATGCCCTCGCAAGGTTTTCAAACGTCTTACTGTTCTTTAAACTTTTCATTAATAATTACAGTCCTTTCCGCTTTAGTTGTAGGTATTAAATATACATCATACTTTCATGTTATTTTACCCTCGCAGTTTGTGTTTATTCATGTTATTGCGAATTTTATTTTATTCTAAAGCTTTATTTAGTTTTTTTGCTTTTTAATCTTAAATAAGTTATAAATAATTTATTCAGGATATGAGGATTATTTACATAATATTATATAACCTATAATCTTTAGGTGCAAACATGCCGATATAAATATTACAGAGTAATAAAAACATGAAATTATCCATAGCCGCTTTTGGTTTTTTCATGAAAAATATATTTAAGCAAAAAGTGGCAGAATGGAGAACACTATGTTAAATGTTGAGGGAGTACAATCCGTAAATTTTGTAAATAGCAAAGAACTGCTTGCCGATAAAAAGCAAAGTGAGGCATCTGCAAATTATGATCAGCAAGAAGAGCGCAACCATATACCTGACAGCCAAAGGTTTGACGGCTTTGAAAAGTCTTTGCCCGAGGAAGATTTGGGTATGCCTAAAAAGTTGACAAGTGAGCAGTTGCAAGAACTTCAACTTCAAAGGGAAGAAATGGCGTTGAATTTTATTAAAGATTCTGTTCGTCAAAACACACAAAACCAAGCAGCGCAAGCAAACAGCAGTTATGTTTCACACGCAGGCTTTAATTTAAGCAGCGAAACAGCTGATTTGTACACAAGCATTTTCGGCAGTTTAGAGAGCGCACTGCCAACACCTGCAACAACACCCGAGGGTGCACTTGCCAATATTTCTGAGGGCGGCTCTTACTCTGTTGAGGCAGTTAGCGAGAGAATTATGAAAATGGCAACAACATTTGCCGCAGGAGACCCTGAGACACTTGCCGAGATGAAAGAGGCAGTGAAAAAAGGCTTTGAGGCGGCAGGATTAAACCTTGAAACAGGCGAGGGAATGCCCGACATAACAATGAAAACTTATAACCACGTTATGAATGAGTTTGACAAATTACTTAACCCCGAAGCTGTAACCCCCGAGGAAGACGCAAACAGCACACAGGAGTAACACCATTTTAAAAAGTAAGAGTAAACAAAAAAACAAAGGCGCAAAAACATGTATAAAGCCATTTAAAATATGATATTACAAAAATCATAGCAAATTATCGTTTTTTCTCTTTATTGCAATCAAACAAAAACTGTGCAGTGCGGCGTATATTAATACGCATTTTTGCAAGGCGCTTAAAACGCTACAATTACAGTAAGTAAAAAACAACCCGGCACTTCATCTGTGTGAAGTATCGGGTTGTTTTTTGTGTATATTTATTTTACAGCCAAGCCGCTTTGAGCAAATTTAGCTTACATTGGGCTTGCTACTTAATGCAAAGCTCCTCTTTTGGTTTTGGTTTTGCAAAGTGGTAACCTTGCGAGTATTCTACACCTCGCTGTGCAAGTATGTTTTGAATGTCTTCATTTTCCACAAACTCCGCCACAAGCTGTGCACCTATAAGCTCTGCCATGTATTTAATAGAATTTAACACTATAATGCTATCTTTACTTGTAGCAAGCGTTTTAATTATATTGCCGTCAATTTTTATAATATCCGGTTTTAGCGATATTATTGAGTTATATGTAGCATAGCCCGAGCCAAAATCATCTACTGCAATTTTACAGCCTATTTTGCGCACTTCTTGTAGATATTCAAAAAGGCGATTGTGCATGTTGTAATTTTCTGTCTCCACAAACTCCACTATTACTTTGTTTGGTGTCGGGTGCGCTTTAAGTTTTTCTAAAAGCCAGTTTGCAAATTCTACCGACTCTATGTCAAGCAGCGATATGTTAAAGCTTACCTCACAGTCTTTGTCTTTAAAATCCTCAAGCACTTTGCTTATTAACATTCTGCTCAAAGGCAAGTATATTTTAAGCATTTTACTTATTTCTAAAAACTTGCCCGGTGGGTACACATTGCCATCTTTGTCATATACCCTCATAAGTGCCTCGTACCTTGTTATCTCGTTTATGTTGTTGTTTTGTATGCCCTGGTAAAATGGCACAACTTTATTTTCTTCAAGGGCATAGTTTAGCAAATCGAAAACCTTAATATTTTCTTCATTCTCTTTTGCAAGAAGCTCTTTTTCATTTTTAACTACTATAAAGTTGTTTTGCATATCTCTGTTTAGGTAGTACGCGCTAAGTGTACGGTTTATTAAATCATCGCCAAATGCAATTGCAAAGCGTGAAACACCGCTTAGCCCTGTCTGCTTGCCTCGTATCAGCTCATATTGCTCGTGGTTTACTTTCATTAAGTTGTAAAAATCATCGTCGCTAATATCATCGTTTGCAACAGCCATAAATGTTTTATATGTGTGTATGTAAACGTGAATTATCTTGTCTAGCCCCATTTGTTTGTACGCAGCGTTGCCCATTGCTAATATCTCAGCGCTTGTGGCATTATAGCTCTCTTCGCCAAAACTCGCGCGCATCATATCTGCATTTATAACTTCCGTCATACATATTTTAGTAAACTTCATTGTCTTGTTGTCTTCAATAAATTGCTCATAACTTAAAATATTAAACCTAATATCTATGCTTTTTCCGTTCTCGTCAAATTTTTTCATCAATATATACCTCACAAGCTATATTGTTTTGTTAAAATACGTAAAACCGATTATTTATAAATTATTTTATGACAGGGCACAGCCACATACCAATTTATATTATATTTGTACCTCATATAACATAAAATACATTACATTTAATTCTATCAAATTTATGCTGTTTTATCAAGCTTTATTTTTCAGTAAACTTTTGATATAATTTAGGTAGTTGCAACAATATTTAATAATAGCAGCCCACTAAATACACTTGTAATGCGTACAGGCTTTTAGCCAAGCGCAAACTTTGTAAAGCATATATTAGCTGAAAATGTTCAGTTAACAAGCTGCTCACTCGGGGTGGAATATGAACTTAAACAAATTAAACAGAGAGGCGCTTAAAACGGCATTTTGCATTTTAACTGCCTTGGCAATTTACATTTTTGCACATATCATTGTGCAACTTCTTGAACTTGCGTTAAATTACGTGCTACCATCTGCTTTTACATCTGCAAACAGCAAAGAGTTTTTAGGTGCTTTTTTCTTGCTGTTACGTTCTTTTTTCAGTGGGTTTTGCGCTGTTTTTTACTTAAAGCACATTTTAAAGCAAAGCATAAATTTACAAAGTTTATTTTTTAAAAAAATTAAAACGGCACACCTTTTATATGTGCCGCTGTTTTTAATAGTTTGTGTTTTTTGCACTTTTATTGCAAGTTTTATTGGTGCTTACTTTGGCACAAAGCCTGTATATAGCGCAACACATTTGCCACAAAATGGGGCGGCGCTTGTTGTTACGTTTGCCGCTCTTTGTGTTGTTTCTCCTATTTTAGAGGAGCTGTTTTTCAGAGGCATTTTGCAAAACCTTGTCTTTGTGAAACACCCGTACACGTGTATGGTTTTTGTGTCGTTAATATTTGCTGTTTTGCACGGCAGTTTTGAAACTTTTTTAAATACATTTACACTGTCTTTAGTGCTTTGTCTTACTTATTATAAGACCAAAACGCTTGCTGTTTGTATTTTGTTGCATGCCTTATACAACACTATAATTTTTGTATTAAATAGTTTTTTAACTACTTAAAATAAGTAGTTTCAGCGTGTCAAAATTAGCCATTAATTTTAGCTAGTGCTTGTTGCATTAAGATTATTCCACAATAAATAAACAAAAAATTGCAGACAGGGCAAGCCATGTCTGCAATATATAAAAATTTACAAAATCCACACTAATTTTTAAAGCACCGAGCCGTGGCACTATAAAGTTTTGCGCAAAATTTAATTGTTAATACCACCCACTAATATAAGCATTATCTGCGTTTTTTTTCGGTAGCTCTTATTACAAAAATAAATATGCTTGCGCCCAAAACGGCATTTAAAATTTCAAAAAACCACGAGTAAGTGGCAAGCCCTACAATATAAACAGATAACCCACCAAGCAAGCCGCCTACTATACCGCACAAAATATTGCGCAAAACGTTTTCGCTATCTTTGAATATAATACCGGCAAGGCGGCCAATTACACAGCCCACTGCCACACATACTAAAATTACAAGCCCCATAAAGGTAACATGCTCCTTTTTTGCTTAATTTATAACTCTTCTTAACATTATAATAACCACAGCACTAAATGTCAAATAATAGTGCAAATAAACTGTTCATTTTGCAGTTAAATGCAAAATATTATTGACAGCACCGCCATATAGGTTTATTATTTTAATAGCATATTAAATAGCTAGCGTTTCCACCTGTTAAAATGAGCAGATTTTATACAATTTACAGCTACAAATAAAGCAAATTATATCCTTCTTTTTGTAATATAAATTTTTATAATACTTCAGTGCGTAAAAACGCCAAAATTAGCCTGCTCTATACTTATTTCAGCTAAAAATGAAAGGACAATCTTTATTTAATGTTTTCTGAATTTATTTCTCCCGATGCGCCTTATGTTAAAATTTTAGGTGCGGAACATTTAACATATTTAATATTTTGTTTTATCGTAATAACTGTTTTTATTGTAAAAAGAGATTTTGTTATAAAAAACCAAAACAAATTTCGCTTCGTTTTCCTAGGGCTGCTATTGTTTCAACAAGTATTTTTGCTATATGGGTGGTACTTTTTTGCTACTCCTAATTTTATTACCGAGGGGCTGCCACTTCAACTTTGCCGTGTGGCGTCCGCGCTTACAATTGTGTACTTAATATCGGGCAGCAAAAAAGTGCTAGACCCTCTTTGTTATTTCAGCATATATGCGCTAATTTCGTTTTTTTACCCATTACACGTTTACAACTTTGCACATATCAGCGGTGTTTCTTACATGATTAACCACCTTATAACTGTGCTCATCCCTATTTTTGCGTTTTTAACCTCGGGCTGGTTTTTTTCTTGGAAAGGCTACAAGCGCACATTTGTTGCGTTTACAATATATTTTGTGATTGTTATAATTTTTAACGCTTTAACCGGCAGTAACTATTTTTATCAAAACGACAGACCATTTTGGCACAATTTGCCCTCGGCTATGTTTGCGGCGCTAACTTTTGGCATAACAATGGGCGCATACGCAGTTATTACGTTTGTTACAGTGCTAATTAAAACTGCTGTTGAAAAGAGGCTTTCTAGCAATAAACAAAAGGTATACACACCTTAGAACGGAGAAAAAATGAGTTTTTTAACCCCAAAAGAAATACCAAAAGAGTATAAAAAAGCTTACCAAAGAGAATGCGAAAAAAAATGTTGCTCTCTGTTTTTGGCAGTGTCTTTGGGCATGTTTGTCATTGAGGCGCTAATACTTATTTTTCAGCTAATAAGGCTAGGCGACAGGCTTTTCGATTTTTTCTACTTCACTGTTTATATTGTGGCACTCATTTTTTCGGCAGCTTTTGGCATAACATATTTTTTATACAAAACGCATAAATTAACTAAAAATCAACGTTTTGTTGATTGTGCGTTTGTTATTTGCCTTATAATTCTTGGTATGCTAACAAGTTATGCTGAGTTTACTGCCTCGGGCAATTATGCGCAAAACACAATTTTTATTATGTTAATGTTTGCTATATCGTCAATTTTATATTTTCACTATAAGGCAATTATAGCATTTCTTATATTTGCAACGGCGGCATTTGTAGGCGTTCTTCAAATCACGCAGTTTGACAGCAACATTAAGGTGGCAATTACGCTTGACAAATTATTTTTGTTAATACTTATGATTTGCGTAACGGTAGCTTTTTACAATAACCGCGTGGCACTTTTTATGCAGAATACAGAGCTTGAAAAAGTAAACGAAAGCCTGCAAAAAAGCAACATGAAACTTGAAAAACTAAATACACAGCTTGAACAAACGGCAATTACCGACGCTTTGACAGGTGTTTTAAACAGGATGGCATTTAACAACATATTGAAAACTCAGTGGAATTTTTGCTACCGTGAAGAGGAGCCCCTAGCCGTTTTAATGATAGATGTTGACTATTTTAAACAGTATAACGACACATACGGGCACATACAGGGAGATAAATGTCTGCAACACGTAGCGCAAAGCATAGTAAAAAGCTTAAGAAAAACGGGAGACTTTATTTTCAGATACGGCGGTGAAGAGTTTACGTGTTTGTTACCTTCTACAAATATTGACGGCGCAATAATTGCGGCAGAGCGCATTGTGCAAGAGCTTAAAGAGGAGGCTATTGTTACAAATAACAACATGGGCTATGTTACTGTTAGCATTGGCATACATGCTTGCATACCCGAAAAAGGGCTAGACATGTATAAGTTTGTGGAAAAAGCCGATATAGCGCTTTATAAATCTAAAAACAGCGGGCGCAACATGTATACTGTTTACAGCGAAAATGATGTTTAATTTATTTTAACTATGCAGTTTCTACACAAGTTATTGGTGTGGCTTTTTTCTCGCAGTAAATTATTTAATACTTACATGATAATAGCACATTGTAAACCAACCCTTGCATTTTGGTTTACAATGTGCTATTATGTTTACAGTAGAATTTATATTAGCGTAAGCTAATATAAATTGGCATGTGCGTAGCACCGCCGTAAAATAAATTATAAATAACCCATGCAGGATTTAGGGGTTATTTATATTAGCGTAAGCTAATATAAATTGGCATGTGCGTAGCACCGCCATAAAATATGTTATAAATAATCCGTACAGGATTTAAGGATTATTTATATTATGTGAGGTACGAACATAATATAAATTGGCATCTTAATCAAGTACTTAAAAACGGCACATAATTTTTTACTAAACAGAAAAGCGAGGTGGCAAAAACGTCTACAAAAGAAAAACTACTTTTAGTTTTTGAAAAAAACAAGGGCAAAGTGCTCTCGGGTGAGGCACTTGCGGGTGAGCTAAAAGTGTCACGCGCAGCAGTGTGGAAAGCTGTAAAAGAGCTGCAAAAACAGCACCACAATATAACATCTACATCGGGCAGTGGCTATGTTATGGCACACGACAGCAACGTTTTAACTAAAGAAGCACTGCTTGCGCACCTTAATAACAAAGAAATTGAGCTAATTGTGCAAGACGAGATAACAAGCACAAACACACCGGCAAAAGAGATGGCGGCAAATGGAGCGCCACATGGCAGTGTTGTTGTTGCAAACACACAAACAGCAGGGCGCGGCAGGCTTGACAGGGTGTTTAAATCCCCACCAAATACGGGGCTTTACATATCTTGTGTTTTAAAAAACAACTTACAAATTACAGACGGTATGCTAATTACGGTGGCGGCAGCTGTTGCCGTGTGCCGAAGTGTGCAAAAACTTAGTGGCAAAACGCATGTAAAAATCAAATGGGTTAATGATTTATATGTGGGTATAAAAAAGTGTGGCGGCATTTTGTGCGAGGCATCTACAGATATACAAACAGGCATGGCAAAATATGTAGTTGTGGGCATTGGGCTTAACCTATTTGAGCCACAAGGTGGTTTCGACAAAGAAATTGCCGACATAGCAACAAGTATTTTTGAACAAGGTGAGAAGATATCGCGCAGTGAGCTTGCGGCAAGCATAGTAAATGAACTGCTTGCAATTAGCGGTGACATAAGAAACCCCGAATATATGCAAGAGTACAAGGCGCTTAATATTGTGAAAGACAGGGCTGTAACCGTATTGCAAGGTGGCAAGCAGTATACAGCATTTGCAAATGGTATTACAGACGACGGCCACCTTTGTGTAACGCTCGAAGACGGGCAAACTCAGGAGTTGTCTTTTGGTGAGGTTAGTTTAAAATTATAAAAAGGATGTAATTTAACATGAAAAGCAAAAATACAAGGCAATTAATTTTATGCGCACTATTTGCAGCACTTGTTGCAATACTGTCTCAAATTCAAATACCAATACACCCAATTGTGTTTAATTTAGCGGTACTTGGTGTTTTTATGGCAGGCATTATGTTGCCGCCACTTTATGCCGTAGGCAGTATTGTAATTTATATACTTCTCGGTGTTGTGGGAGTGCCTGTTTTTGCAGGCTTTATGGCAGGCCCCGGCGCACTTATGGGCATTACAGGCGGTTACATTTGGGGCTATCTCTTTATTGCATTAGCTACGTCTCTTGGAAAAAAATACGGCAAAAACATAATTCTAACTGCACTTTCAATGCTTTTTGGCCTTGCACTTTGCTACGCTTTTGGCACTGCGTGGTTTATGTTTTTAACAGGGTACGAGCTATACGCAGCACTTACAGCGTGTGTTGTGCCTTTTATTATACCCGACATAATAAAAGGTGTGTGCGCATATGCACTGGGCGAGATGCTGGCAAAGCGCTTGGCAAAAGCTAATTTAAGGTAATGACTAAGCATTAATGCTAGGGCTAACCGCTAAAGATAAAAACCGGTAGCTAACAGCTTATTACTAAAAAACTAACAATTACAGGCTAAAGCTTTAGATTAATTGTTAAAATCTATAATGCAAGTAGCTGTTGCATAGCACTAACATGATGTGAACAAGCATATACAAGTTGCATAAAAACATTGCATTTTTTCTAAAATCACCTTAGCCAAACCGATGCAATACGAATCCGTATTGCATCGGTTTGGCTAGGTCTCTGCCCTAGGAACCCGAATTTTTTACAAACCTAGTAAAACTTTTGCTACAATACACATAAAAAACTTAAAATTAATCGTATACTAAAAATAGTAGGGAAAACTCTGTATCAAGTTTTCCCTACTATTTTGTATAATTACACAATTATTCCACAGCTTATTTAATCATGTTAACACAAAAACCTTATTACCAGCCATGATAATTATATCGCGCATCTTATTTTTAATTTAAGCTTAAATAAGCGCAAATTATTTATGCCTCAATTTGTATGCTAACATCTTTTGGTAATGCAAGCCCCTCCGCAACCTCAATTGCCTTTAACATTGCGGCTGGGAAAGTGCACGTGTTGTGTGGACATTTTTCTCTAAACAAATCGTAAATTTCGCCTGTTCCTATTTTTTCAAAACACACAGATATGCCGTCAAACTCATGCACCTTATCCTCAAGATGCTTAAAATTGGGGCACGTTGTCTTGAACTTCACATCAATCATTTCTGTCTCTTCGTTTTTCAAAGCATCAATTACAGCAACAAAGTTGCATATTCCTGCTTTAGCCGTTACTTTAGCCATTATTTTTCTCCTCTTCTATTTAATATATCTCTAAAAAAGCACTACGCACCTATCTCCAATTAAAGTGCAACAACACCCTAAAACAAATAGTAACTTAAAAAAACGCTACTCTTCAACAGAAAAGTAGCGAAAAACCCAAACCAATCCTCATTCAATAAAACCAACCAAAAAACAAACTTACCATTGTAAAAGTTTTTTGCCTAGCTTTTTTTCAAAAAAGCGGGTTAGGATCCAAATACTTTTTTGTAGTCGGCAACAAATTTCTCTATGCCTTGGTCAGTTAGAGGATGTTTTGTCATTTGCTCGATAACACCGTACGGAATAGTAGCAATGTCAGCCCCGGCAAGTGCGCAATCCGTAGCATGAACAGGGTTTCTAACACTGGCTGCAATAATTTCAGCGTTAATGTCATCATACATAGCAAACATGTCCGAAATAGTACGAATCAAATCAATACCCGGCATTGAAATATCATCAAGCCTGCCCAAAAAAGGAGATACATACGCAGCGCCTGCTCTTGCTG
This sequence comes from uncultured Bacteroides sp., assembly GCA_964371675.1. GTDB lineage: Bacteria > Bacillota > Clostridia > Oscillospirales > Ruminococcaceae > Ruthenibacterium. Next base: position 62,214 of record CAYJNL010000003.1, read on the forward strand.
CAAGTAGTGCTTGGTTTGCGCTAAAAATTAACGTAACATTGCACTTAATACCCTCTTGCGATAACACTTTTGTAGCCTTTAAACCCTCAGTTGTCATAGGGATTTTAACAACCATGTTAGGGTGGATTTTTGCAATCTCCCTGCCCTCTTTAATCATGTTTTCAGCATCTTGTGTAGTAGCTTTAACTTCGCCACTAATTGGGCCGTCACAAATTGAGGCAATCTCTTTGATAACCTCATTGAAATCTCTGCCCTCTTTTGCAATAAGGCTTGGGTTTGTGGTAACTCCACAAATAACACCCATATCTGCCGCTTTTTTAATCTCGTCAACATTCGCTGTATCAATAAAAATTTTCATGCTATTACTCCCTTTCAATTTTTTAATAATGTATATTTCTATTTGATTTTACCATATTTACAAAGCTATTTGCAATACATAATTTAAATTCATCTCATTTTCACAAATTATGCTTTACTAGGCTCTATTTTCTCTTTTCCACCCATATACGGGCGCAGTGCAACAGGTATATTAACAGTTTTATCCTCATTTAAGTTGTTTTCCAAAAACGCAATTAACATTCTTGGCGGTGCCACTACCGTGTTGTTCAATGTATGTGGTAGATATTTCTTGCCATCTTGTGCACTTACACGCATTTTTAGCCTACGTGCTTGTGCATCTCCAAGGTTAGAGCAACTTCCCACCTCAAAATATTTTTGCTGTCTCGGGCTCCATGCCTCTACATCAATGCTTTTTACCTTTAAATCGGCTAAATCGCCACTACAACACTCAAGTGTTCTAACAGGTATGTCAAGTGAACAAAACAAATCAACTGTATTTTGCCACAATGTCTCAAACCATTTTGCGCTCTCTTCAGGCTTGCAAACAACTATCATTTCTTGTTTTTCAAACTGATGTATTCTGTAAACACCACGCTCTTCAAGCCCGTGTGCACCCTTTTCTTTCCTAAAACACGGCGAATACGACGTTAATGTTTGTGGTAATTCACTCTCTTTTAAAATGCTATCTATGAATTTACCTATCATTGAGTGCTCGCTAGTTCCTATTAAATACAAGTCTTCGCCCTCAATTTTGTACATCATTGCCTCCATTTCGGCAAAGCTCATAACACCCGTTACCACGCTAGAGCGTATCATGTAAGGCGGTATGCAGTACGTAAAACCACGGTCTATCATAAAATCTCGTGCATAACTTATAACGGCGCTATGCAGTCTTGCTATATCGCCCATTAAATAGTAAAACCCGTTGCCTGCCACTTTACGTGCACTGTCAAGGTCAAGCCCGTCAAAATATTCCATTATCTCGGCATGATACGGTATCTCAAAGCTCGGCACTTTTGGCTCTTTGTACTTTTTAACCTCTACGTTTTCACTATCATCTTTGCCTATTGGTACGCTTTCATCAATTATGTTTGGCAGTATCATCATTATTTTTTCAATATCCGCAAACAATTTTTGCTCTATCTCTTCAAGCTCTTTCAGCCTTTGTGCGCCCTTGGTCACGGCGGTTTTTATCTCTTCTGCCTCGTCTTTTTTGCCTTGTGCCATAAGTGCACCTATGCTTTTTGACAATTTGTTTCTATTTGCACGCAGTTCATCTGCCTCACTTATTGCTTGCCTGTACTTTGTGTCAAGCTCAATTACCTCATCTACAAGTGCAAGTTTTGTGTCTTGAAATTTCTTTTTAATATTTTCTTTAACTATTTGCGGGTTTTCACGCAAGAATTTTATATCCAGCATTTTTTTCTCCTTTTAATTGATTATATAGTCAAGTAACTGCAATTTTTATACAACCCAGCTATTAAAATTTTGTTTATCTATTTATCTTCAATTGCTCATTCCAACACTTTGATTAACAAAATTTTATAAGGCGCCGTCTTGTACTAATTTAAAATTATTTTAACTATACTTTGTATTCGCCTAATAAATTTGCAAAAATTTTCAACTGTTCATCTGAGTAAAAATCTACACTTAAGCTTCCCTTGCCTTTTTTGTATTTAACATTAACTTGTGTGCCCAGCACTTCTCTCAAGCTAATTTCTACCTCTTGCGGTAGTGTTTCACGTAAAATTTGCTTTTCAATTTGCTCTTTCTTGCTGTTTATCATATTTTTAACAAAAATTTCCGCATCACGCACGTTTAAATTTTTGCTAACTATCTCATCTGCAGCAATTTGCCTGTCGCTGTCATTATCAAGCGACAAAATCACCTTAGCATGCCCAGCCGTTAATTTGCCCTGTTTCACATATTCTATTACTTTTTTAGGCAAATTTAACAGCCTTAAACTGTTAGCTATGGCGCTTCTGCTCTTAGATAGTTGTTTTGCCACTGTTTCTTGTGTGTAATCGCAGCGCTCCATAAGTTGTTTAAAGCCCATCGCCTCTTCAATTGGGTCTAGGTCTTCACGCTGTAAATTCTCAATTAGTGCAATTTCCATTGCATCTGCATCTGTTATCTCTTTTATTATTACAGGTATTTCTGTTAACCCTGCTCTGCGCGCCGCGCGCCAGCGCCTTTCTCCTGCAACAAGCGCATAGCCTCCTTGCAGTGTTGGGCGCACTACAATTGGTTGCAACACACCATGCTGCTGTATGCTTTTTGAAAGTTCTGTAAGCGCCTGCTCATCAAAAATTTTTCTTGGCTGATTTTTATCGGGTTCAATGTCGTTTAGCTTTAGCATAGCAACGTCGTTTTTGTCCTCTCCCGCTAAACTGCCTGTATCTTGAAATAATGAATCCAGTCCCCTACCCAGTCCGCCTTTTCTTGCCATAATGTAAACCTACCCTTTCCATCACAATAAAAACACTGCTTTTTTTTGCAAAAGTTAATTATAATTTTTGCTAATTTTATTTTTAATAACACACACTTCGTGTTATTAACTTTCGGTTTAAATTTTTTTACTCATTACTGCTATTGTTTCGTATCAGCTCCGCCGCTAAATATGCATAAGCCTCTGTACCTTTAGATGCAGGATCATAATAATTTATTGGCATACCAAAACTAGGTGCCTCAGACAATCTAACATTGCGTGGAATTGTTGTTTTATACACTTTATTGCCAAAATACTTTTTAACCTCTTGTACAACTTGCATTGTTAGGTTTAATCTTCCATCATACATTGTTAAGAGAACACCCTCTATATCTAAATAAGGGTTGTACATTTTTTTTACGTTTCTTATTGTGTTTACAAGCTCGCTTAGCCCCTCAAGTGCAAAAAACTCACATTGTATTGGCACAAGCACTGTATCGCTTGCGCAAAGCCCATTAAGCGTAAGTAAATCTAGCGACGGAGGGCAGTCTATAAATATATAGTCGTAGTATTTAATAATAGGCGTTATGCACTCACGTAGTTTAGCCTCGCGCTTTTCCATATTAACAAGCTCTATCCCTGCACCCGTTAACTGTATATTTGATGCAATTAAATCCACCCTGTATTTTGTATGAATAATTGCCTCGTGTGCGGCAACTTCACCCATTAAAAGTGGGTAAACGCTGTTTTTAACCTTGCTTTTATGCACACCTAAGTTGCTTGTTGTGTTACCTTGTGGGTCTAAATCTATAACAAGCACTTTTTTACCTTGTGCCGCAACGCCAGCCGATAAATTAACCGCTGTTGTTGTTTTACCCACGCCACCTTTTTGGTTAGTAATTGCAATTACTTTGCTCATATTTACTCCACCTCTTGTGTATTTCAAATATTTTTTCTTATTGTAAAAATTATATCACAAAGCAGTCGTTATTAAAAGAGTTTTAACTTATTTATTTTAATTTTAGGCGTATAGTTGTTTAAAATGTTCCACGTGGAACATTTTTGTATTGTTTTGCTTTTTAAACTATTTTTAATTGACAGTTTTTTGTGTTTTATATGTTTACAAAATAGGTTTTAGCTTTTAATTGTTCCACGTGGAACAATTAAGCAAATAAAACAAGGCACAAAATGTTCCACGTGGAACATTTTGTGCCTTGTTTTTATATTTTTTCATTCAAATCAGCTTGCTGTACCTGTTGAAATGCTAGCCACTTGCTTTTCAATTTCTTTAATTAAATTAGCCTGTGTGCTTTTTAAAGTTTCTTCATTAACATCAATAATTTTGGCAACTGTATTGCAATTAGCTGTGCCATTTTTTGAACCTTGTGTTGGTATTCTAACAACGTATTCCACATAGTCTTCTTGTTCACACCTTTTAGCGTGTGCCGGTATGCCACTTGCAGTCATCATTTGTATGGCCCTATTAATGGTGTTAATAAAAATACGCTCGTCGCTAATCATAATATTATTTTTTGGTTTATTGTTTTTTAACAAAAGTTGCTTTACATATTCGTCTGTCTGCTGTACATTGTATTGTTTTTGTATAATGGTTTCAAGTGCTTTTGTTCTTGCCTCCATTGTTGGTATGCGCAGTATAGCCCTTGCATGGCGCTCTGTTAGCCCTGCCCCTAAGCACATTGCCTCTTGCTGTGGAGATATTACAAGCAACCTCAATTTGTTTGCCAATGTAGATTGCGCTATACCGAGCCTTTTCGCAGTTTCTTCTTGTGTGCAATTCCACATGTTTATTAAATCTCTTAGTGCACGAGCTTGCTCAAAAGGGTTTAATTGCTCTCGCTGTAAATTTTCAAGCAAGCCAAGGGTTGCCGTTTGTTCATCCTCATAGTTGTAAACAATTGCCGGTATTTCATTAAAGCTAGCTAATTTGCACGCTCTAAGCCGCCGCTCCCCTGCTATAAGCTGCCATGCACCATCTTTTACTTGGCGCACACTTATTGGTTGCAGTAGCCCATTTTGCAAAATGCTAACTGCTAGTTTTTTTATCTCTATCTCATCAAAAACACACCTTGCCTGAAAAGGCGATGGCTCTATTTTATCAACAGGTAATAAAATTACTTTAGCGTGCTCTGTGTAAGTTGGCTTCTTTTTGAATAATTCTTTAACTAGTTTCATTGTTACACCTGCTTGTCCTTTTTATTTAGTAATGCAAGTATAACATATTATTTCTTTATATTTCAGTGTATTGTGTCGAGTAAGCGCCAACATTCTTGCTGTTATAATGTCGTTAAAGAGGTGATTTTGCAATTTTTCCGCCATTTCTTGGATATACACTCGGTGTGTGCGATATTTTTTTGCACATAATTAATATTCTCTTGTCGCAATTTGGCAAAGTAAAAGAATTACCTTCATCTGCTTTTAAAAATTCGCCGCCAAGTTTTTGTGCCGCAACCAGTGCATTTGTTTGCTCTTGCTTGCCCACTGCGCCTTTCATGGCTATAAAAATACCACCAACTTTTACAAGAGGCAGGCAGTATTCACAAAGTACATTCATGCTTGCAACTGCACGTGCCGTTGCAACATCATATTTTTCTCTATACTCTTTTCTTGCCGCCTCTTCTGCGCGCTCTTTTACAAAATTTATGCCATTTGTAATACCTAGTTCATTGCAAACGTGCTGTAAAAAAACTACTCTCTTGCCCGTAGGTTCAAGAAGTGTAACATTTAGCTGTGGTTTAAACAGTTTCGCAACTATACCCGGAAAGCCTGCACCTGTTCCCACATCAACCATTTCTCCGCTAACTTCCTGCCTATTTGCAAAAATTAAGCTGTCAATAAAATGTTTGTCCTCAATTCCCTGTGCATCGGTTATGGCAGTAAGGTTAACTTTTTTATTGTAATCCACAAGAATACTAGCGTAAAGTTCAAGCTTGTCGGCTATGCTTTTTATATCTATATCAAATTGCAAGGCTTTTTCAATTAGCCGCTCTTTGTCAATTACTTTCTCCACTTTTTGCCTCTTCTCTTCTAGTTTTTTCAAGTATAATTGCAAGGCATGAGATGTCTGCCGGGTTAACTCCCGGCACCCTTGCCGCTTGCCCAAGATTAATTGGGCGTATTTTAGCAAGTTTTTCCCTTGCTTCAAGCCTTATATTTTCTTGAATAGTGTAGTTAAAATCTTCGGGTATTTTTGTTTCCTCTTGCTTTTGCAAAGCAGAAATTTGTGCTTGCTGTCTCTTTATATAACCCTCGTATTTTATCTCAACTTCAACACAATATGCCGTAAATTCGTCTATTTCTATCTCATCAATGCTCTCATCTTTTTGCTCTGCACGCATTTTCAACATTTTAAATACATCTTCTATTGTAATTGAAGGTCTGCGCAGTAGGTCTGCGGCGCTTACGCCTGTTGCCGGGCAAGTTTCCCCTTTTTCGCTAAGCACTTTTTCTGCAATTTTTGTGCTAATAAATGTGTTTTTAATTTTGTCTATACAGCACTGTTTTGCACTGTTTCTTCTTGTAAACTCAGCCCAGCGCTCGTCTGATACAAGGTTAATATCGCGCCCAATTGGTGTAAGCCTGTCGTCGGCATTATCTTGGCGCAAAAACAGCCTGTATTCACTGCGGCTGGTCATCATTCTGTATGGGTCCATTGCACCTTTTGTAACAAGGTCGTCAATTAAAGTACCTATGTAGCTCTCACTGCGCTTCAAAATAAGCTCTTCTTTGTTTTGCAAGCTACGTGCGGCATTTACACCAGCAATAAGCCCCTGTGCCGCCGCTTCTTCGTAACCCGATGTGCCGTTAAACTGCCCTGCTCCATACAAACCAAGCACTTTTTTTGTCTCAAGTGTTGGCTTTAATGCAGTTGGGTCAATGCAGTCGTACTCAATTGCGTACGCAGGGCGCATTATTTCAACATTTTCAAGCCCAATTATAGATTTATACATAGCATTTTGCACATCTTCGGGCAAACTACTGCTCATACCTTGCAAATACATCTCGTCTGTGTCAAGCCCACACGGCTCTATAAATAATTGGTGACGGTCTTTATTAGCAAACCTTACAACTTTATCCTCTATACTAGGGCAATAACGCGGGCCAATACCCACAACACTACCTGAATATAAAGGACTTCTATGCAAATTATTGCGTATTATTTCGTGAGTTTTCTCGTTTGTATACGCTATGTGGCACACAATTTTGTTCTCCGGTGCAGTTTTTGTCATAAAACTAAACGGCTGATTTTTCTCATCTCCGTTTTGACATTCAAGTTTGTCAAAATTAATACTGCGCCTGTTAACTCTTGCAGGTGTTCCTGTTTTAAACCTGCGAATTGGCAGCCCAAGCTCCTTTAAGCACTCTGCCATCTCGCAAGCGGCATGTTGTCCGTCAGGTCCGCTGTCATAAACTGCGTCACCAACAAAAATACGCCCACCAAGGTAGGTTCCTGAGGCGATTATAATTTTCTTTGCATGGTACACCCCATTTAAGTTTGTAGAAACGCCGCATACGGCTCCGTTTTCAACCAATATCTGGCATATTTCTGCTTGTTTTAACACTAAATTAGGCAATTTCTCCAAATATTGCTTTAAAAATACATGGTATTTTCGTCTATCTGACTGAACACGCAAACTATGCACAGCAGGGCCTTTGCCAAGGTTAAGCATACGGCTTTGTATGGAGGTGGCGTCTGCGGCAATGCCCATAACACCGCCAAGTGCATCAATTTCGCGCACAAGATGACCCTTAGCAGTGCCACCAACCGACGGGTTGCAGGGCATGTTGCCAAGGGCATCCAGTGATAATGTGAAAAGTGCGGTTTTTGCACCAAGCTTTGCAGCCGCATGTGCCGCCTCAACTCCTGCATGCCCTGCACCTATAACAATGACATCGTATTCTCCAAGTTTAACCAATTGAAATCTGCCTTTCTTATTTGTGTTTTCATAAAGTAGAGTTAAAATAATTAAAATGCGTACAAAACTGCACCCTCTAAAATTTCACTTACCAAGAAACTTTGACTGAAAAATATTCTGTGTATTCCTATAAACTAAAGCGAAAATAAATAAAACTCAATCAGCCAAATTGTATAAATTTTAGGTTGCTATACTATAAATTTATACTAAATCTTTAATATAAGTAACAATCTCACCTGTTTCTGCTGATGGATCATTCATAAGCATCAAAATACCGTCATCATCAACTTTGTACACAAGCGCGTCAGGCACGCTGCTCTCTGCAATTTCAACATAGCAAACAATCGTCTTGCCATCGTCAGAAATTTGGTACACACCCGTGTTGTGGTACATAAACTCAAGCTCATTATCAATAAAATCGAACTGGCCATTTTCATAAAAAATAATGTTTGGTATAAGGTTAATGTTATAATGCTCAATATTTTTGTAGTAAATACCTATTTTGAACTCCGCCTCAGGGTTTGTTGGCACATAATCATCAAAAGTATCCACCGGCTCACGAATTATAGGGGTTGTCTCTACAATATCATTGCTAGATGTTGCACCGGGCATCAACAACATTTCAAAATCGTCGTTTATTAGTTGTGACAGCGCAAAAGCTACACCTATTGTTACAATTGCACTTACCGCAAATGCTAATAAATATCGTAATATCATTTTATTTGGAGATTTATTTCTATCCATATATTAATTTCCTTTCGGCTGACACATGCTAAATAATGCCTAGTTTAATATTACTGTGATGCTTATATCATCAAAATTTCTTTATTTTAAACACTACTTTCCAACACAAAACCGTGAAAAAACTTCGTTAATAACATTTTCTGTTGCGTTTTCCCCTGTTAAACCATACAGTGCACTCAGTGCATCGTCCACACAAACACCTATTGCATCAAGTGTGAAATTTTGAGATATAGCGCTAATTGCCTCATTTATTGCAAGTTGTGCACTTTTTGCACATTCAAGTTGACGCTCGTTTGCAATTAAATACGCATCATCGCTATAATTGCTTGTGCCAATAACTTTTGCTATAGTTTTTGTTATGTCAGGCAAAAATTTGTCGTCTCTTGCACTTATTGATAACACTTCACTAAAACAATCATTTATCTGCGATATATCGAAACTATTTGACAAATCGGATTTATTAACAACGGCAATTGCGGTTTTATTTTTACACTCTTTTGCAAGAGTAACATCTTCATCTTTTATGTGGTTGGAGGCATCAAAAACGGCAATTACAAGTGCCGCATTTTCCATTTGTATTTTACTCCTGCGTATGCCCTCTGCCTCAATTTCGTTATCTGTATTTCTAATACCTGCTGTGTCACTTAAAATTAGCGTTATATCACCCAAATTAATTTCTTGCTCCACCACGTCACGCGTTGTACCTGCAACGGGCGTAACAATAGCGCGCTCAAATCCGCTCATAAGGTTCATCAGCGTGCTTTTGCCCACGTTTGGGCTGCCAATAATTGCCGCACTAATTCCACGGCGCATAATTTTACCTGTATCGTAATTTTTTATAAGTTTGTCAATTTCAAGCTTTGCATTTTCTAAAATATTGCTTAACTTCTCGTTTTCTAAAATCTCAACGTCTTCTTCGGGATAGTCTGAAAAAGCCGCTATATGGCTTGCTATTTCTGTTAAGTTTTCACGTATAGTCGTTATTTTTTTATGTAACGCACCATCCATAAGCTCTGCGGCGGCACGCACACCTTGGTTAGAGGTTGCATTAATCATGTCGAGTATGCCCTCGGCTTGTGTTAGCGAAATGCGGTTGTTCAAAAAAGCGCGCTTTGTGAACTCTCCCGCCTGCGCAACACCTGCGCCGGCGCTGTAACACGCCCTTAATATGCGCTTAGTCACGGCATTACCGCCATGGCAAGAAATCTCCACAATATCCTCACCTGTGTAGCTTTTCGGTGCTCTGAAACACAGCGCAATAACCTCGTCATATTTAACGCCATTTTCAATAAAATGGCCATATATTGCGGTATATCCTTTTGCATTTTCAATTGTTTTTTTGTTATCAGCCGGCTTAAAAATGCGCGCGGCTATTTTGTAGGCATCAGCGCCCGAAATGCGTATAACAGATATGCCACCCGTACCAACAGGTGTGGATATTGCCGCGATTGTTTTTTCCATGTGAACCTCTGCTTTTGCTGTTTTTTATTTTTTGTGCCATAATTTTAGTTTTGTGTAAATCTCGGACGACCACAGGTCGCCCCTACCATTTTGCGCAAATTTTGGTTTGTGCTAGCCTCGGGCGGATATGGAATCCGCCCCTACAATTTGTTGAACAGACCCACACACAAAATTACTTGCCGCGCTTTAGCCCTTTAAAAATCTCAACTTCATTTACCCCAAAATCGCATTTTAAGTCTCTATCATCACGCTTAATTATGCCGCAAATGCACGTTTCTTCGCCTTTTGCGTCAAGCGGCATGTAATAACCGCATTGCTGACACCTCGCATAAAGCCCCGGTTTGCGCTTAAATGTTTTAGACAAAAAACCTGTTGCTTTTGGGCCGTGCCCAATGTATGAAAATTGATACTGCTTTTTTAATGCCTCTTGTTTTGCTTCAAGTTGGCTTTTGTCAACATTCCAATCTTTCATTAATTAAATCCCCTTTTATTACGTATTATCAAGTTTTTTACTTATTCATCGCCTTGTGGCTCTTGCTCGTCTTCAATAATATCATCGCCTGTTTCAGCTTCGCTCATTGACTCTTGCTTTTCAAGCTCTGCAATTTGCTCTGCTGTCAGGTCTTGTGCGCCGTCCTCGTCGTCAATAACAGGTTTTGCTGTGTCCTCGTCCTCCGAGTGCTCCGTTCGCGCTACCGTAACAACTTTATCCTCCTCGGCAAGGCGCATAACACGCACACCACTGCCATATCTGCTCTGGACATTAATGTCCGTCACGTGCATTCTAATAATAATACCCGTGTGGCTGATTAGAATAATATCGTCGTTATCATCAACAATTTTCACGCCGGCAACTTGCCCACTTTGTCCGTAATTTCGTATGCCCTTGCCGCCACGTTTTTGAATGCGATAATCTTCAACTTTCGTTCTGCGCCCTTTGCCCTGCTGTGTTATTGTCATAACTGTCGCACCATCGCGCAAAATGCCTGCACCCACAACCTCGTCGCCCTGCGATAGACGAATTGCGCGCACACCTATACTCATGCGCCCAACACTTCTTGCATTGCGCTCGTCAAACCTAATTGCCATACCGCATTTTGTTGCGATAATAAGCTCATTTTCACCTGTTGTTATGCCCGTCCATGCAAGAGAGTCACCCTCGTTAAACGTAATTGCGTTCAAGCCGTTTTTGCGTATATTTGCGTATTTTGACAGTGACGTCCTCTTTATAATACCTGCTTTTGTCACAAATGTGATGAACTTGTTCTCATCATCATTTTGCGTAACACGTAGCATGGTTTTAACTTGCTCGCCGTCAGTTAGTGGCAAGAGGTTAACAATATTTACGCCCTTAGATGTGCGGCTTCCCTCATAAATTTGGTAGCCTTTCAAGCGGTAAATGCGCCCAACATCTGTAATAAACAAAATATAATCGTGTGTAGAACCAACAAAAAGCTCCTCCACAAAATCTTCTTCTTTACGTGTTAGCGCGGTAATTCCCCTACCTCCACGTTTTTGTGCTGTGTAAACGTCGCTAGACTGGCGCTTAATGTAACCTGCATGTGTTAGCGTAAATACGCATTGCTCCTCAGGAATAAGGTCCTCAATATCCACCTCGCCCGAGATGTGCGCTATCTCTGTTCGGCGCTCGTCTGCGTATTTTTTACGCAAAACATTTAGCTCGTCCTCAACAATTTCAAGCACTTTTTCATCGCTTGCAAGAATTTCTTTCCAGTTTTGTATTTTTGCGTTTAACTCGCCAAGCTCATTGTCTATTTTCAAAATTTCAAGCCCTGCAAGTTGACCAAGTTGAAACGCACAAATAGCAGTTGCCTGTACATCGTCAAAGCCGAAACGCTCCATAATTGCAAGTTTTGCCTCGGCTCTGCCACCTTTACAAGCACGTATTGTCGTAATAATTTCGTCAACAACGTCAACAGCACGGCGCAGTCCGTCAAGAATGTGCGCGCGGTCCTCAGCTTTTTTCAAATCAAACATTGTGCGACGTTTAATTATATCACTTTGGAACTCTATGTACTTTTTAATCATTTCAGACAGCGGCAAAACTTTTGGCACACCGTCGTCAAGCGCAAGCATTATTACGCCTATTGTATCTTGTAGTTGTGTGAACCTATAAAGCTGGTTTAGCACAACTTGTGGGTTTGCCTCGCGTTTTAGCTCAATAACAATGCGCATACCTTTGCGGTTTGACTCGTCGTTAAAATCGCTTATGCCGTCAATTCGCTTGTCTTTTACAAGGTCTGCAATGTTTTCAAGCAAACGTGTTTTATTAACCATATATGGTATTTCCGTTACAATTATGTGGAATCTGTTGCCAGGCTTTTCCTCAATTTCTGCACGTCCGCGCAGTACAATTTTGCCCCTACCCGTGGCGTATGCGGCGCGTATACCACTGCGCCCCATTATTATGCCACCTGTTGGAAAATCGGGCCCTTTTATAAACTCCATTAAATCGGCAAGTTCTACCTCGGGGTTGTGTATCATGTGCACAACTGCGTCAATAACCTCACAAATATTGTGCGGAGGTATGTTTGTTGCCATGCCCACGGCTATACCCGTGCTACCGTTTAAAAGCAAGTTTGGCAATCTGCTTGGCAAAACTGTCGGCTCTTGCTTGCTCTCATCAAAGTTAGGTTTAAAATCTACTGTCTGTTTTTCAATATCTGTCATTAAATCAACAGAAAGCTTGCTCATCCTCGCCTCTGTGTACCTGTATGCAGCAGGTGGGTCTCCGTCAATTGAGCCAAAGTTGCCCTGTCCGTCTACAAGAGGGTATCTCAGCGAAAAATCTTGAGCAAGGCGCACCATTGCATCGTAAACGGAACCGTCACCATGTGGGTGATAGCTACCAAGCACTGCGCCAACTGTATCTGCAGATTTTCTGTATGCGTGCGAGGGGTCGTTGCCTCTCTCGTGCATGGTGTAAAGTATGCGCCTGTGCACGGGTTTTAGCCCGTCTCTAACGTCGGGCAAAGCTCTTTGCATTATAACACTCATGGAGTAGTCAATAAAAGATTGCTCCATTTGGTCTTTTAAATCACGAACAATAAGCGTTGTGCCGCCGTTTTGATTTTCTGTTATTTCAGACATACTGTATAAAACCTCTTTATTTTTTATTAAAAATTAAACATCAAGCCTTGCATGTAGCGCATTTTTCTCGATAAATTCTTTGCGCGGCTCTACTTTATCGCCCATTAAAATTGTGAAAGTCTCGTCTGCTTTTAGCGCATCTTCAACATTTATTTGCACAATTACACGGTTGTCGGGGTTCATTGTAGTCTCCCACAATTGCTCGGGGTTCATCTCACCAAGACCTTTGTACCTGTTAATTTTTGTGCCTTGTCCCATCTCTTCGCTAATTTTTGCCATTTGTGCCTCGCTGTAAGCGTACTGCACCTTACCGCCTTTTGACAATTTGTACAAAGGTGGTTGTGCAATATACACATATCCTCCGTCAATAAGTGGGCGCATGTATCTGAAAAAGAATGTCAACAAAAGTGTGCAAATATGGCTTCCATCAACATCAGCATCCGCCATGATGAAAACTTTATGGTATCTAAGCTTGCTTACGTCAAACTCCTCGCCAATGCCACAGCCAAGTGCAAGAACTACGGGTGTTAGCTTGTCGTTGCCATAAATTTTGTCTATACGCGCTTTTTCCACATTTAGCATCTTGCCCCAAAGTGGCAAAATTGCTTGTATTGCGCTGTCTCTGCCCATTTTTGCGCTACCGCCCGCAGAGTCGCCCTCAACTATATAAATCTCTGTTTTTTCGGGGTTTCTCTCACGGCAGTCTGCAAGTTTACCGGGTAGGCGGTTGCTCTCAAGTGCAGATTTTCTACGCACCATTTCTCTTGCTTTGCGCGCTGCCTCGCGTGCTCTTGCCGCCTGTGTTGCCTTTTCAAAAATGTTTTTTGCAACGGCAGGGTTTTCCTCTAAAAATTCTTTTAATTTCTCATAAACAATACCTGAAACAAGCGTTCTTATCTCTGTGTTGCCAAGTTTTGCCTTTGTTTGCCCCTCAAATTGCGCATCAGTAAGTTTAACACTAATAACAACCGTCAAACCTTCACGCACGTCAACACCAGATAAATTATCGTCTTTTTCTTTCAAATAGCCTTTACTGCGCCCAAAATCGTTGAAAACTCTTGTAAGTGCAGTTTTAAAACCCTCTTCGTGCGTGCCGCCGTCGGGAGTATTAACGTTGTTTGCAAAGCTTAAAATACGCTCGTTAAAGCTATTATTATATTGCAACGCCACCTCTGCGATTGAATCGTTAGCTTTACCGCTTAAATAAATTACATTTGGGTGCAAAACTTCAAGCTGATTTTTCTCGTGTATATACTCAACAAAACTGCGAATACCACCCTCATAGCACATGCTCTCAATGTGTGGCTCGCCGTCTTCGTTTAGGCTTTCGGGGCGCTCGTCTGAAAGTGTAATGCGTACACCGCCATTTAGAAATGCCTCTTCTCTAAGCCTTTTTTGTAGCACTTCATACTCAAAAGTCGTAGTCTCTGTAAACATCTCGGGGTCGGGTTTAAATGTAACTGTTGTGCCGTTTGGCTCGTCTGTCTTGCCAAAATCTTGCAAAGGCGTGTCTTGCTCGCCCCTTTTAAAGCTTTGGTAATATTTGTTGCCGTTTTTAACAACAATAACCTCAAGCCACTCGCTAAGTGCATTAACAACAGACGCACCAACGCCGTGCAAACCGCCTGCTACCTTGTAGCCGCTGTTTTCGCCGCCAAATTTACCACCTGCGTGCAGCACGGTAAATACAACTGTAACAGCAGGTATACCAAGTTTTGGCTGAATATCAACAGGTATGCCCCTGCCGTTATCGCTTACTTCAATAATATTATGCTCTTTAATTTTTACCGATATATGATCACAATATCCTGCAAGAGCCTCGTCTATTGCATTGTCTACAATCTCGTACACAAGGTGGTGCAAACCACGTGGCCCTGTGCTGCCAATATACATACCAGGCCTTTTTCTAACTGCCTCAAGCCCCTCTAGTACCTGAATATGTTTGCCACCGTAATCGTTGTTTATTTCAGACATTTTTTCACTCCGTTTATTTATTTGCTTTGAATTTATTATAAATTATCGTTAATTATCAAGATAATTTTGTGGTTTTTCACTGCGCTTTTTTATTGTTATAGGGGAAATTTGGCTTAACATTACACTTTTTCTTTTATATTTTTTACTGTCACAAACTATAAAACTTTTTGGTAATTCGTTTGTTATGTTAATAACTTTTTTTTCTTGTTCACTCTTTTTCAAAAAGTTTTTTGTGTGCTTGCTTATTGTGCTTGTGTCTAAATCAAAAACGCCCACAATATCTTCCATGCGCACAAGTGTGTTTTGCCCAAGGTGTAAATACATGCTATTCCCCTTTTTTGCTTATTATTTACCAAAATAATATTGATATTTAGTAAAATTAATCTTTTACATCTCCGCTTGTGTCTATACTTTTATTTTGCCGTTTTCCACAGTAAATATTTTGCCGTTTGTCTTGTCAAAAAGTGAAATATCACACGCTGTTACGACAGTTTGTTTATCTGTTATGTTGTTTAAAATAAAGTTTTGCCTGTGCTCGTCAAGCTCACTTAAAACATCATCAAAAAGCAAAATAGGTTTTTCTCCCGTTATTTTTATAACGGCATTTGCCTCTGCAAGTTTAAGTGCAAGCACCGCACTGCGTTGTTGCCCTTGGCTTGCATAAAGTTTTGCTTCTTTATAGTCTATTTTTATTATAAAATCCTCTCTGTGCGGCCCTTTTAGGCAGTAGCCTGCATTAATTTCGCTCTGCATACTATCTTTTAAAGTTTGAAAAAGTGGTTTTTCGTTAACGTCAAAACATGCGCTGTACTCTATGCTTAATTTTTCTTTTTCTTTGCTAATTTCAGCGTATTTTTCAACAATATCGCCTTTAATTAAATTTATATAATCTTGCCTTTTTTGTGAAATTTCCTGCCCTAAATTAGCAAGGGATTCATTAAAAACCTCAAGCAAGGTGCTTGCATTTTGTGTTTGGTAATACTTTTTTAAAAGTGCATTTTTTTGCGACACCAAACGTGAATATTTACGAAGTAGCGTTATATAATTTGGGTATAACTGGCACAGAGCAGTATCTATAAAATTTCTTCTCTCGTGTGGGCCCTGCTTTACAAGGCGCAAATGGTTTGGCTCAAACACAATTGCCGTAACATTGCCTGCAATTGCCGCCGCTCTGCCGTAATCTACCTCGTTTATACTCGCTTTTCTTATTGTTTTTCCTAGTTCTCTATTTATTACAATTCGTATATTTTTATTAATATTATCCTGTACGTTACTTTCTATTGTACAAAATTCTTCCCCCATCATAATGAGCTGTGCATCTTTTGCACTTCTAAAGCTCTTAGCTCCGGTTAACATCCAAATGCTCTCAAGTAAGTTTGTTTTGCCCTGCCCGTTCATACCACAAATTACCGTTAGTTGTGGAGAAAGTTTAATCTCCTCGCTAACAATATTTCTAAACTGCGATATTTTGACATCCTCTACTATCAAGCGGAGACCACCTTTATTTTGTCATCATTTAACTGCACAGTATCACCATTTTTTATTTTTTTACCACGCATTGTGCAAACCTCGCCGTTAACGAGTACCTCACCGTTTAAAATCATTACTTTAGCCTCTCCACCTGTAGAGCAAAGAGCTGCAAATTTTAACAGGCTGTCAAGCTTTATAAATTCTGTTGTAATTTTTACTTCGTTCATTTGTTCACCTATTTTAAATAATTAAAACCTATTCAAATTACTTGCGTTAAAAACTATAATAACAATTATTTAAGTTTTCTTTTATTTACTTTTATTTTTTTTAAAAAATAACTAATTCTTAAACCTAACCGGCAGTACTAAGAATAAAAATTTATCGTTATCAAGTGGTTTTATTTTAATAGGGCTTAGTGCTCCCATTATTTCAAACACAACTTTTTCCTGCCCGCTGTTCCTTAGTGCATCAAGCAAATATTTGTTGTTAAAGCCAACCTCTATGCTCTCGCCTTCAATTTCAGCTGTTATCTCGTCCTCAAACCTGCCAAGGCTTGTGTGGCAATTTACGTGTATTAAATTTTCGCTGTCAAAAAGAATTCTAAGAGGATTTTTTAATTTTTCTGTTATCATCAAGCTTGCACGCTCTATAACATCTATAAATTCGCGCACATCAACTGTAATTGTTGTTGTTGCTGTATTTGGTATAACACCCTCGTAATCTAAAAACTCGCCCTCAATTAGCCTGCTTATTATTGTGAAAGTGCTGTTAAAAAACATTACAAAACGCTTATTTGCAAGTATGTTTATCTTTTCATCGCTCTCACAAAGTAATTTTACGGCATCGCTCATAGTTTTGTGAGGTATTATTATTTCAATTTCTTTATCACAAACAATTTCACGCTCTGTTATAGCAAGCCTAAAGCCGTCAAGTGCAACTATTTTTAGCTTGTTTTGTGTAAAGCAAAAAAGCTCTCCTGTATGTGCAGGGCGTTTTTCGTCTGTTGCAACGGCATATATTGTTGTGTTAACCATGTCGCTCAAAATCTCGGGTTCAATTTCAACTGTTTTTTCAAGCTCGGGGTTTGGCAGCGACGGGTATTCCCCCGGGTCAATACCAAGCACATCATACTTTGTTATGCCGCCTTTTATTGTTGTGCTGTTGTTGTCCTCTACCTCAATTTCTATTAAATCACTGTCAATTTTACGCACCATCTCGCCAAAGAGCCTTGCAGATACTACTACCTCGCCTTGCTCTATAACATCGCACTCAATTGTTGTTATAATTGCCATTTCAAAGTCGTATCCTGTTAAAGTTAGCTGGAAACCCTCTGCTTTAAGCAGTATTCCCTCAAGCACAGGCACGGTGCTTTTAACGGCAACTGCTTTTGAAACACCTGCTACGGCATTGCTTAAAAGAGCTTTATCACATTTTATTTTCATTGTATACCTCTTTTTTTGTTTTTTTTCAGGGCTTTGCCCTAAAACCCAAAAACTTTCGAGAAAGTTTTATCATAGCTTTCAATATTTTAAGAATTATATGTAAAAATATAAATAATAGAAAAGTAGTAGTAGTAGTAACTGTTAATTTGTTAAAAAGTGTTAAAATGCTACTAATAATGCAGTTTTATGAGAATTTTCGATTGTTGAAAATATTGTATAATTTTGTTAAAAAGTTTAAAACCGCAATTTTTAAACATGAAAGTTAATAATTTATTGTTGAATGTTAAAAGTTTTGTTGAAAACTTAGGCTGTAAAAAGCGTAGCATTTTGCTATAATAACGACTATTAAAAGTTTTACTAAATTTTTCACAAAAAATTTCGGGTTCTTAGGGCAGAGCCATAAGGTGCTTTCCGCAGAAAGCGCAATCTTTTGCCTTAAAAGAGCCTTTTTGAAGGTGAATTTGTAAATTTATTTGCAAAGAGGAAACTTTTTGCGATAGAAAAAGTTTCTTTATCACTGCCCTTTTGTATAACTTTATTTGGTGCACAATATTTTTAAACAGCCTTAGTATTATTAAAAACATCCTACGTTTTTATATTCTTTATAATATCCTCAATTGTCTCACGAGTGTGTTGTTCAGACTTTATAAGTTTTTGCATATTATTAATGCTGTAAACTACTGTGGAGTGGTCTCTGCCGCCAAATTCTTTGCCAATGTCCTCCATGCTCATGCCTGTAACTTCACGCACTATGTACATGCAAACTTTGCGCGCATTTGATATGTTGCCACGCCTGTTATTACTCTTAATTTCTTGCGGTGTTACGTTATAAGTGCGTGCAACTTCTGAAATAATTTTCTCCACTGTAACGGGTATTGGCTGCTGTACGCTTAGCACGTCTTTTATGGCACTTTGTGCCATGCCTATTGACGGGTGCATACCCTCAAGCATTCTGTAAGCATTCATTTTCTTTATTGCGCCCTCTAATTGGCGAATGTTAGTTTTAAGCCTTGTTGCTATGTATTCTGCCACGTCGTCGGGCATATCAAGGCTTAAAAGGTCAGCCTTTCGTTTAACTATTGCAACACGCATTTCAAAATTAGGTGCGCCAATATCTGCAATTAGCCCCATTTCAAAGCGTGTGCGCAACCTGTTTTCAAGGCTTTTAATCTCTCTTGGCGCTCTGTCACTTGTTAAAACAATTTGTTTGCCTGCGTTGTAAAGCGTGTTAAATGTGTGGAAAAACTCCTCTTGTGTTGATTCTTTACCACCAATAAATTGTATATCATCTACAAGCAAAACATCTGCTGCACGGTATTTATTTTGAAATTCAAGCGTTTTTTTCTCTTGAATTGCGTTAATAATCTCGTTTGTAAATGTTTCGCCGTTTACGTACACAATTGTGTAATTTTCAAAATTTTTCTTAATTTCGCTTTCAATAGCGCTCAAAAGGTGTGTTTTGCCAAGCCCACTGTCGCCCCAAATAAAAAGTGGGTTATATGCACCCGAGGGGTTTGCCGCAACCGCTTGTGCCGCTGCGTGCGCAAACTTGTTAGTACTGCCAACTATAAAGTTTGAAAAATTATACTCATAAGTACCACCGGGTAAGCCGGGAGAGGCAATATCTTCCTCTTTAATGGGCACTGTTATTTTTATATTAACATCAAATCCAAGTATAGCTTTAAAAGCCTCATTTAATAGCTCAACATAGCGCTGTGACACCATATTTTGTAAAAATTCTGATGTAGTTTGTATAATTACATCTTGGTTGTTAATTGAAATTAAGCTTAAACTCTCTATAAACAAAGAATATGATGCAGGCACAGTTCTTTCTTTGCAATACTCCTTAACGGCATCAAAAATTTCATCTAATGAATTCATAAAAAAAATAGTCCTTCCAATCAATATAGTTTGCTTGTAAACTATATAAAAACATGATTTTGCACATACAATAATTATACCACATTTTTAGATTTACCGCAACATGTTATATTATATAATAGTGTAATATATAGTTACTTACAAAAATTACTAAAATAAATTAACACAAAATAGGCAAAAGGTATTGACAAAATGCCATAAATTAAGATATAATTTTACTTTGCAAAGTTATTGTTTGCACTAATAGAACAATTAGTATTTTTAAGTACAAGCACCACAAAATATGGTGTTTTCTGTAAAAACAGGGAGGGTAAAAAAACATGAAAAGAACTTTTCAACCGAAAAAAAGACACAGAGCAAAAAAACATGGCTTTTTGTCACGTAGCAAAAGCGTAACAGGCCGCAAAGTTTTAGCAGCACGCCGCAGCAAAGGCCGTGCAAAATTGGCAGCTTAATTTTTTGTTAAATATTTAAACAAAAAACTGCAAATTAAATGCTAACCGAAATTAAAGTTGTAAAAAAGTGTAGCTGTATGTTTTTTTAAGTTTACTTTTTTGCAACTTTTTTTCAAATGTTATTTTAAAGGAAATAGGTATTAAAATGCACTACGATGTGCTTACAAGAAACGGAGAATTTACACGCGCATACCAAAGGGGTAAAAGTTATGTTCATACCCACATGGTTTTATACGTTAACAAAAACAGGTATAATAAAATGCGTGTTGGTTTAACCGCAACAAAAAAAATAGGTAAAGCGTGTGTGCGCAATAGGGCAAAAAGGGTAATGCGTGCTGCATTAAATAACGTTTTAACACAAGATTTAATACAAACTAAAGGCATAGATATAGTACTTGTATCGCGTGCTGTAACACCAAAACTTAAAAGCACACAAATAGAAAAAACGCTGACTTTGCTTATGGAAAAAGCAGGTTTATTGTAGTAATAATGAAACATATTTTTATATTTTTAATAAAAATTTATAAAAAGTTTATATCGCCAATGCTTGGCAATAATTGCCGCTTTTACCCCACATGCTCGTCTTATGGAATAGACGCATTTAAAGAGCACGGAGCAATAAAGGGGTTTATACTTACAGTGTGGCGCATTTTGCGTTGCAACCCGTTTTCAAAGGGTGGCGTAGACTATGTGCCAAAAAAAGGCACGTGGAAAAATTAATTTAAAATTGTTTAAAAAGCAAAACAAAAATAGTGTTTTGCATAAAGACATAGTAAAAAAATAAAAAGTTTATAAAACTCGGCTGTTAAAATTCTGTTTACCTTAGTTGTTGTAAACAGCGTCAATAAACATAGTATTACTCATTACGATACCTTGATAAACAAAATTTAACGATTGTAGCCTTGTTAAAGATTTTTAATTAGTGAAGCTATGGAAAACGCAAGTTTGAAAGGAATGTTTATAAAAAAATGTCATTTTTTAATATTCTGGCACCTATTTTAGGTTATATAATGGAGTTTATAATTAACCTTGTACCACTTTATGGTGTGGCTCTTATTATATTCACAGTTTTAACAAAAATTGTAATGTTACCACTTAGCATTAAGCAACAAAAAAGCACGGCGCGTATGTCTGCATACAGCAAGCCGATGAAAGAATTACAGGAAAAATACAAGGATGACAAGCAAAAGCTAAACGAAGAGCTTATGGCTTTTCAAAAAGAGAACGGCATTTCAATGACAGCAGGCTGTTTGCCAATGCTTGTTAATATGTTTGTAATCTTTGGCCTTATCGATGTGCTTTACTATCCTTTAGAAAATATTTTTCACCAGAGCAAAGAAATGATAAACTCTGCGGCAGTGGCGGCAGGGCTTGGCACAATGGATTCCTCAGGTACACTTACACCAATTGAGGGCTTGCAAGTTAACATACTTGAGAGCAGGTTGCTTGCAACAGTAAACGAAAACCCAACTGCATTTACAGAGTTTTTTGGCGATGCAGCATCTAAAATGGCAGAACTAGACTTTATGTTCCTCGGGCTTGATTTAACTGCGTCACCGTCACTTTCAAACCCATTAACGCTAATTTTGCCAATATTTACAGTTATTTCAATGGTAGCAATACAAGTTATAACACCAAAAATGACAGGGCAAGAAATGCCCGGTAGCATGAAATACATGCCGTGGGTAATGGGCTTAATGTTTGGCTGGTTCTGTTTCACAGTGCCTGTTGCATTCTCACTTTACTACACAGTATCGAACATTTTGATGTTTGGACAATC
This sequence comes from uncultured Bacteroides sp., assembly GCA_964371675.1. Lineage (GTDB taxonomy): Bacteria > Bacillota > Clostridia > Oscillospirales > Ruminococcaceae > Ruthenibacterium. The sequence goes on from CAYJNL010000003.1 coordinate 84,233, forward strand.
TTGTTTGCTAAGAAAAATGTACGACCCTAAAAAAATTAAAGAGCAAGTTGAAAAAGACCTTGAAGAGAAGAGAAAAGAGCGTAAAAAGAAAAAACAAGTAGTTATAAAAGACGAAAAAGGCGCAGAAGTATTAAAAGAGGTTACACAATCAGAGCACGAGAAGTTGAGGCTTGAAAAAGCGCGTGCAATTGATTTGGAGCGATACGGCGAGTAAAAAGCCGAGAAATTATTAGGAGGAAAGCAAATGACCGAACTGATAGTTACAGGAAAAACAGTAGATGAGGCAGTGGAATCAGCACTGCAAGAGCTAGGCTTAACAGAGGAAGAAGTAACAGTTGAAGTGCTTGAACTACCAAGAAGGAGACTTTTCAGAAGTGTGCCGGCAAAGGTAAAAGTTATAGTTGACGAGGTAGAAAAACAGGCAAAAGAAGTAAAAAAAGAAGAAGTAAAGAGCCAGCCACCTGTTAAAAAGCAAGAGAAAAAAGCACCTGTTAAAGAGGAGCAAACCGCAAAACCAAAACAAAGAAGAGAAGATGTAGAAGAAGTTTTCACAGAAATACAAATAGAGGGTGACGAAAGGCTTGAAAAAGGCGTTAGTTACCTAAGAGATGTATGTGCAAAAATGGGCATAAACGACATAAAAGTAAGTGCAAGCAAGAGCAACGAAAATATTATTATAAAAGTTGACGGCGAGCAAACAGGCGCATTAATAGGCCACAGAGGCGAGACGATGGACTCGCTTGGATATTTGACAAACCTAGTAGCAAACAGAGGTTTTGACAGCGACTACATAAAAATTAGCCTAGATGTTAACGGTTACCGCAAAAAAAGACATGCAAACCTTGTAGTACTTGCACAGCGCATAGCGCAAAAAGTTACAAAAACAGGCAAAAGCCACACGCTAGAGCCAATGAACCCATATGAGAGAAGAATACTTCACTCGACAATAAGCGAGATAAAAGGCGTTAGGAGTGAATCTGTTGGTGAGGGCAATACAAGGCGTGTTTGCATATTGCCCGAGAATGGCAGAGTAAAACCACCATACGACAAAAATAACAGCAGACGCAGAAATAACAACAGCAAACCACGTTTTAACGACAATAAAAACGGTGGAGCACCACAGCAAAGGCAAAGCAGCACACCGGGGCGCAATTTTGCAAACAAACCGCGCACACAAGGTGAAAAACCCGTTGCACAAAAGCGCACAGATTCCATAAAAGACGGCGATAACATGCCACTTTACGGAAAAGTAGATATTTAATTTATAATTTAATAAAGGCTGTAACGAAACTAACAAATTTCATTACAGCCTTTATTTTTATGTGGAGTTTTTTAAAAAAAAGTGTGCATATTAAAAACCTTTGGCAATAGCTAATACAACTGCAAACAAAAAACGGATAGAAAGCAACAAAGTTGTAATGCTTTCTATCCGTTTAGTTATAATATTTAGGGTATAGTAACAAATTTTTTATAAATATACCACGTTGGTATGGCGTTTTTTAAATAACTAATAAATTTAGTTAACACTATACAAAATCTCACCGTACGTTGGAAGTGTTCTGTATTTTGATGCAACAAGTGTTTCAAGCTCGTCTGCGGCGGTGCGCAGTTTACCCATTGTTACAAGCACTTCTGTCTCGTAGTGCTTTGCAAGTGCAAGCACGTTTTCCCAGCCGTTTGTATCGCGCACTTCATTTTCAAGTGTGTTAATTTCGTTTAGCATTGTATCGCAAAGCTCTGCCATTTTTATTAAAAGCTCACGCTCTGATGTGCCTTTTATGCCAATTTTTTCTTTTGTGCAAACAAGCTGTGCAAGCTCGTTTTGGTATGTAAATGCACCCGGCAATATGTCTCTGCGTGCAAGCTCTATGCTTGTTTGTGCCTCAATGTGTATTGTTTTGCAATAGCTGTCAAGCAATATCTCGTAGCGCGACAACATCTCGCCCTCTGTGAAAACTCCTTGCCTCTCAAACATCTCAATGTTTTTGCTGTCAAGGTAGCGTGGTAGTGCGTCTGCCGTTGTTCTAAGGTTAAGCAAGCCGCGCTCTTTTGCAATTTGCTCCCACTCCTGCGAGTAATTGTTGCCGTTAAATACTATGCGCTTATGATTTTTATACGTCTCACGTACAAGCTCTTCAAGCTCTTCGTTAAAGTTTTTTGCGCCCTCAAGCTTAGTTGCAAAACCGCTTAAAACGTCTGCTACAGTGGAATTTAGCACAATGTTAGGGCCTGCTACAGAGAACGACGAGCCCACCATGCGAAACTCAAACTTATTGCCGGTAAACGCAAATGGCGATGTTCTGTTTCTGTCTGTTGTATCTTTTGGGAAGTACGGCAATGCCGTAACGCCAAGCTCCATTTGCACTTTTTCGTGCCCTACAGTTATCTCGTCTTTTTCAACAGCCTCAAGTACGTCTGTTAAATCGTCGCCCAAAAACATGCTTACAATTGCAGGTGGTGCCTCGTTTGCACCAAGGCGGTGGTCGTTGCCGGCACTTGCTACTGTAACACGTAGTAGGTCTTGATATTTGTCAACAGCCTTTATAAGAGCCGCCAAGAAAAGCAAAAACTGTGCGTTTTCACGTGGTGTATCGCCCGGCTCAAGCAAGTTAATACCTGTGTCTGTGCTTATTGACCAGTTGTTGTGCTTGCCGCTGCCGTTTACACCCTCAAAAGGTTTTTCATGCAGTAGGCAAGCAAGATTGTGCTTGTTTGCAATTGATTTTGCAATTTCCATTGTCAGCTGGTTATGGTCTGTTGCTATGTTTGTTGTAGTAAAAACAGGCGCCATCTCGTGCTGTGCAGGGGCAACCTCGTTGTGTTTTGTTTTTGCAAGTATGCCAAGTTTCCACAGCTCTTCGTCAAATTCACGCATAAAATCAGCCACGCGAGATTTTAGTGTGCCAAAATAATGGTCTTCAAGCTCTTGACCTTTTGCAGGTTTTGCGCCAAAAAGTGTTCTGCCGCAATTCATTAAATCGGGGCGCTTTAGGTAAACATCTTTATCTATTAAAAAATACTCTTGCTCTGCACCCACTGTTGTGTTTACGCGCTTTGCCTCTGTGTTGCCAAAAAGGCGCACTATGCGCATTGCCTGTGTGTTAATTGCCTCCATACTACGTAGTAGCGGTGTTTTTTTGTCAAGCGCCTCGCCACCGTAAGAGCAAAAAGCTGTGGGTATGCAAAGCGTGTTGTCCTTAATAAACGCAAACGACGTTGTGTCCCACACGGTGTAGCCACGTGCCTCAAAAGTTGCACGTAAACCGCCCGAGGGAAAGCTTGACGCATCCGACTCGCCCTTAACTAGCTCCTTGCCCGAGAACTCCATAATAATTCTGCCCTCTTCTGTGGGCGAAATAAAGCTGTCGTGCTTTTCAGCTGTGATGCCTGTCATTGGTTGGAACCAGTGTGTGTAGTGTGTTGCGCCGTTTTCACACGCCCAGTCTTTCATTGCGCTTGCCACAACGTTTGCAACGCTAAGCTCCAAACGCGCGCGCCCGTCTATGCACTTGCGCACCGCTTTGTAGGTATCTTTCGGCAGGCGCTCTTTCATAACGCTGTCGTTAAACACCATTTTTCCGAACATTTCAGGTATATTTTTGCTCATTTTAAGCCTCCCCAAATTTTTTGTAAACTCATATGTTAATTTTATAAAAAACTTTTTACCAAAAAATAATATAACTAAAAACTGCTTTAATCAATAGCTAAAAGTATAGCCGTATCTAAAAACTAAGCCCTTTAATGTTAAAAGCCTTTAGTTTGACAGCTCTTGTGTTTGAGGGTCATCATCCTTTAGCGTATTAATGCGCTTGTTGTAAATGTGTATAAAGAAAATTACAGCAAGAAAAAGAGAGACAAGCTCTGAAATTGGGAACGCATACCACACAGAGTTAAGCCCAACAAAATGCGCCAGTAAATAAGCCGCAGGCAGTAGCACCACAAGTTGACGGGCAACGCTCATCCACATGCTTAGCATACCGTTGCCAAGCGCTTGAAATACGCTTGAAAAAACAATACAAACAGCCGCCGAGGTAAATACAACACTTGTAATTCTAAGCATAGGCACACCCATTGCGGTTAGCTCTGCATCTGCATCAAATATAGCCATTAATTGCTCCGGAATAACCCAAAAGGCTATTGTGCCTGCAAGCATTATTCCCACACACATGTAACATGCAAGTTTTATTGATTGTGTTATGCGCTTTTTCTTTCTCGCGCCAAAATTGTAGCCAACTATTGGCACAAGGGCATTTACAACACCAAAAACAGGCATAAACATAAAACTTATAAGCTTAAAATATATGCCAAAAGCAACTACGGCAAGTGGTGTAAAGGCTATTAAAATTTGGTTCATGCCAAACATCATAACACTGCCAATGCTTTGCATTATTATGCTGGGCACACCAACTATGTATATGTTTTTAACAGTACCCCAGTGTGGTTTTAAATGTTTTAGTTTTATTTTAATTTCATGATTATAAAAGTGGTTTAGCGCTATGCTTATTAACATGCCACACCACTGGGCAAAAACTGTTGCCACTGCCGCACCTGCAACGCCCATTTCGGGAAAGCCAAAGTAACCAAAAATAAGTATAGGGTCAAGAACTATGTTGATAATTGCACCTGTGCCTTGTGCTATCATTTGGTACGTTGTCTTGCCCGTTATTTGCAAAATGCGCTCGAAAGCTATTTGCACAAAAAGCCCAAGAGAAAATATTGTTACAATTTGCATGTAAACTGTGCCAAGTGCTATTATAACCTCGTCGCTTGTGTTAACACGCATGAAAGCCTCGCTACCAAAGGCACCTATTAGGGCAAAAACCAGCGCACTGACAATACACAGCATTAGCCCGTTGTTTGCAACCATATTTGCCTCTTCAAAGCGCTTTTCGCCTAGCCTGCGTGATAATAGAGAGTTCATACCAACGGCTGTACCAACGGCAACGCCTATCATAACGCTTTGTATTGGGAAAATTAAGTTTACTGCGGCAAAGGCATCTGTGCCAATTTGCGCAACGAAAATGCCGTCTACAATGCTGTACAGTGCCTGTATTAACATGCTGAGCATTATAGGCATTGCCATGGACGGCAAAAGTTTGTTTATGGGTACTGTACCCATTATATTTTCTTTTCTGGTGCTCATTTTTACCTCTTTTTTATTAAATATCACTTAGCCTTATGTCCTCGCCGCAAAATGTAAGCACATCACAACTGCCCAAAAGGCGCGATACTATTTTTTCTGTGTATCTGCGGCGCAAATCACCGTCGTTTACAATATTGCTTGTGTAAATTGTGGGTTTTTTCATACAGCGCGCATTAATTAGGCTGTATAAACAAGCACTAACGTATGGCGAGATATACTCTGTACCTAAATCGTCCAGTATGAGTAAATCTGCATTTTCCATTGTGCGCAGTGTGTTGCCGTTGTCTTTAAAGTGCTCGTTTTCCACTTTTTCAAACGCTTGCTGTGCGCTTACATACACAACGTTATAGCCCTTATTTAGCACTGTGTTTGCAATGCTTAGTGCAAGGTGCGTTTTGCCAAGCCCCGCGTTGCCACACATGTATATGCTTGTGTTTTTCATTGTAAACATGTCTGCATACGCTTTGCAATACTCATATATATCAGCCATGTGCTCGCGCATATTAACGCCGTCATAGCTTGTGTTTGGGTATTTTGATACATCAAACGTGTCGAAATCGCACAGTTTTAAAACGCTTGTTTTTTCAATTTCCTCTTTGCGCAGCTGTGCCACTATGCGCAGTACGCACTCGCATGTTTTGCCGTTTGTCTGCCCTGTGTCGCTGCAAATTTTGCAGGTAAAGTCAGGCTGAAAATCGCTATCATTCACACCGTTTTGTTGCAAAATCTTGCTCTCTTTTTGCTCTAAGGTGTTAATCTCGTTTAAAATTTGCTCTATCTCATCTTCACAGCCGCCAACAATGCGCAGCCTTGCCATTTTAATGCAGTGTAAGTCTTTTTGGCGCTTTATATCCTCAAGCTCGGGCATTTTTTGCACAAGCTGTGCTTTTTTTTCAAGCACACGCGTCATTGCACGCTGTTTGTTTGTTGCCGTTTTGTGCATTGCTTTTCTAAAAAGCTCCTCGCTCACTTGGCACTCTCTCCTTTCGGCTTAAAGCTTGGCACGGGGCGCATTTTGCCCGAGAGCACACTCTTTGCGCTCTCGTTTGACACGCTGATGTTCTGCATATTTAAGTTGCTTTGGCGTATAACGTCTGCAAGTGTTTTGTAGCCTTGCTCGTGCCAGCGGCGCAATATGCCGTTAACATATTTAATGTTTTTCTTCTCTTTTGCAACAGCCGCCGCCTCTGTTATAATGTCTTCAACATAGCCGTATTGCTCAAACCATGTGCACATCAAAAGGCGCTCTGCCTTTGAGGGTTTAATTTCCTCAAGCCCAAGTGCAACAAGCGCTCTTTTTGTAAATTCCTCTTGCTTTTCAAGGTTTTTTAAGTAATGCTCTGCCGCTGTGTACGTTGTTATGCCCTCGCGCTGCCAGCTCAGCATTGCGCGCTCTATATAGCGTGCGTTCTTTTTGCCAAGTGCTGAAAAGTGCGCTACACCAAGCAAAATCATGTCTATTGGCATCTCGTCTACTATGTACATGCTTACAAAAATGTTTATGTCGCTCTGTGTTACAATGCCACCCGTTAGGCGCTGGCACTCCTGCGCTAAAAACGCAATGTTACTATCTTTTGTGGCAATGCCGGTTACCTCTTGTGTTGTAAGGTGCACGTGTTTTTTTTGCTCTGTGTTTTCTTTTTCACTGCTTTGCAGCGGATTTTGTGCCGCACCGTCTTGCTCTGTGCTGTTTTCAATAAGGCCGGCACCTTTCCAAAAAAGCAGTGCTTGCTGTGCCTTGTGCTCATTTTTTAGGCGTAATGCCTGCGCTATTATTTTTGCATTGCACACACCCGTGCTCACAACATATAGAGCAACACGTATCCAGTCGTCCTCTGTGTCTTGCAGCCTTGATATAATAAGTTGCGGTATCGCAACACTGTCTCCGCTTTGTTTACTTAATTTATACGACATACTATCTCCGAAAATATGATATTCGACATAAAAGCACCCGCCACTATTATAGGTAAGCCATATTAAAATTTGCACAAGGTAGCACCTAAAATTTTGTAATTAATGCGTTTTGGCACGAAATATTTTGTATTTCGATTGACAAAAATAAAGATAAACAAAATTTAGTGCTTGAATTGTATAAATTTTAAAGTGGTTTAACTATAAAACACGGCGAGTGCATTAAAGCTATGAAATACAACATGTGCATTCATAGCTTTAAAATACTGTTACTTTTTGTCTGCAAGGGCGCGCTCAAGCCAAATAACACCAATATCAAGCGCGTTAAACAAACCGTTTTTGTCACTTTGTTTTACCATGCGCTCAATTGGCGGTTTTGATACGTCTGTTGAAAGCAGTGTTATGTGTATGCGGTCTGCAATTTCAACACCCTCACTGTCTTTTGTTGTTGACAGAACTTGCATAAAAATAACATACGGGTCTTTTGGGTTGCCGTAATATATATCGTTTTTACTGCGCACAAGCGGCCTGCCTTTGTAAGTAAGTGTCGGTTTAAAAGCCATTTAAAAATTCTCCTTAAAATCAATCCGACAGATAATTTTTCAGCAAAGCTTGCAACAAATCGTCTCTGTCAATCTTGCGCATATTAGTGCGCGCACTTTTATAAGTTGTTATATATGTTGGGTCTTCAGACAATATATAACCCACTATCTGGTTTATGGGATTATATCCCTTTTCTTTAAGGGCGCTGTAAACATCTGATAATATTGCTTTTATTTCTTTATCTCTGTCATCATATAGTGTGAATACAGAAGTTTTCATCTCGTTCATGGCATGTACCCCCAATTTATTATATATAACTATTGTACAGCAAATCGTAATGTTATGCAATAGTTAATTTAAAATATTAACACAAATAATGCAGCCTTTAGAGGAAAAAAGCCCTTGTTTTGCAAAGCGCTATATAGTATACTTAAATTACCTTTAATGTAGGGAGGTAGGCTATGATTTTTGGCATAGGAATTGACACGGCAAGTGTTGCTAGGGTTGAAAAATCCATAAAACGGGAGAGTTTTATGAAAAAGGTGTATGGCGAAGAAGAACTAGCATTTTTTAGCCTACACAAAAAGTTTGCACAAAGCGCCGCCGCAAATTTTGCTGCAAAAGAGGCATTTTCAAAAGCACTTGGCACGGGAATTTTAACGGGTGCATTTAATTTAAACGAGGTGCAAGTGCTAAGGAATGGCAGCGGCAAGCCGTATTTTGTATTCAGCGGCGAGGCTTTGGCAATAATAAAACAAGACAAGCTTACAGCGCACGTTTCTTTAACACACGAGGGTGGTTTTGCCACGGCTTTTGTGGTGTTGGAAAAATAGCGTTACCGCAAACAAAAAATGTCTAAGGAGCGATAAAATGATAACTGCGGCAGACATAAAAAATAACGAGCAAATAAGAATATATATAGAAGAGGCAGACAAGTGCCTGCTTAGCCTTGGTTACACAGAGCACAGTTTTTCACACGTAACGCGCACAGCACACTTTGCGCAAAAAATTTTAACAGACTTAGGGCACGACAAACGCGAGTGCGAGCTTGCGTGGATAGCAGGCTACATGCACGATATTGGCAACGTGATAAATAGGATTGACCATGCGCAAAGCGGCGCAGTTATGGCGTTCAGAATACTTGATAAAATGGGCATGGAGGCAAGCGAAATAGCCACCGTGTGCAGTGCCATAGGCAACCACGACGAGAGCACGGCGTTCCCTGTAAACAGCGTGGCGGCGGCACTTATTTTGTCTGACAAAACAGACGTGCGCCGCACACGAGTGCGCAATAACGACCAGCTTACAATTGACATACACGACAGAGTAAACTACGCTGTAAAAAAAGCAACCACAACACTATCACAAGACAATAAGTGTGTGGTGCTTGATTTGACAATTGACACTGAAATATCGCCGCTTATGGATTATTTTGAAATTTTTCTAGACAGGATGATACTGTGCAGAAAAGCGGCGGACAAGCTTGGGTTAACGTTTAAGCTAATAATAAACGGGCAAGGGCTTTTGTAGGGCACTGTATTGAGTGTTTTTTTGCACAGGCTCTCTTCAAAGCGGAGCCGACCAAACAAATACCTTACAAAAACCACAGCAAAATTTTGCTAACCTCGCGGAGTTTCCTCACGCAGTTTTACCTGGCTGTCCACGGTGCTTTGAGATGCCCAAACTCCTGTATCTTCGTTAGTGGTAAGCTCCTGCTGTGAGTATGCCATAGCAGGCTTAACAATGCCCTTTGCAATGGCGTCTCTGCGCTGTTTTGCATCCCACGTTAAAGATTTACTGCCAAGGTAAACTTTTGTGCCGTCGCTTGCAATGCCGCTGGCGCTTTGTAAATTGTTTGCATTAATGTAATTTTCTGCGTTACTTGCGGTTTTTTCGCCACTGTGGTTTTCGTGGCTGTAATTATTTCTATTTATGCTCATAAATCTCACCTCGGGCTTATTATGCCCGCTGTGCTGTAATTTATGTGTGGTATTTGTGTAATTAACAAAGCAGGCTACATTATAAAAAATTGCCATAATAACAAAATAAACCATGCAGTAATTTGTAGGGGCAGATTATATAATCCGCCCACATACCGACACAAATATATATATTGTAGGGCAAGCGTTGTATAGTTGCCGCAAACTTTAGTCAAGCCGATGCAAACCAAATGCTCATAAGTATAAAAAGGAGACCAAAAATGCAAAACCACAAAAAAATTAACGATAGTTTGTTTGATTTTATAGATAACTGCCCAACGGCATACCACACAATTGAAAGCACCGCAAGCACTTTAAAACAAAACGGTTTTCAGCTTTTAGACGAAAAGGTAAAATGGCAAATTGAAAACGGCGGCAAATACTATGTTTTGTGTGGTGCATCGTCGCTTATTGCATTCACAATGCCTAAAAAAGATTTTGACGGCTACCATATTGTGGCCACTCATAGCGATTCGCCCTGTTTTAAAATAAAAACCACGCCCGAAATTAAAAGTGAAAACGCATACACAACACTAAATGTTGCGGCATACGGCGGTATGCTTTTAGCCCCGTGGTTTGATAGACCTCTGTCTGTTGCAGGGCGCGTAGTTTTAAACAAAAATGGCAAAATAGAAGTAAAATTGCTTGATTTTAACAAAGATTTAATAAGCATTGTAAACATTGCACCCCACCTTGGCAGAGAAAACGCAAACGGCAAAGAGCTAAAAGTGCAAAGCGATATGTTCCCTATTTTTAGCGCAAAAAATAATGATATAACGCTAAATAAATTAATTGCCACAGAGCTTTGCATTGACGAAAATGAAATTTTAAGCCACGATTTATTTGTGTACAACCGTATGAGTGGCACAACGTGGGGCGCAAACAGTGAGTTTATAAGCGCACCACGGCTAGACAATTTGCAGTGCACTTTTGCGGCAATAAATGCACTTAAAAGCGCACAGCATGAAAATAAAATCTCAATGCTTGCTGTTTTTGACAGCGAAGAGGTGGGCAGTGGCACAATGCAGGGGGCAAAATCCACCTTTTTGAAGCACACAATTGAGCGCATTGCGCTGTGCTTTGGCAAAACAAGCGAAGAAATTATGATAGCGATATCAAACAGCAGTATGGTTAGCGCAGATAACGGACACGCGGTGCACCCAAATTACAGTGATAAAGCAGACAAGACAAACAGACCTATACTTGGCGGTGGTGTGCTAATAAAATACAGTGCCAATATGCGCTACACAACAGATGCTATTATTGGTGGTGCAATGCGTTTAATTTGCGAAAAAGCTGATGTACCGCACCAAATTTACCACAATAACTCAAACATAGCAGGTGGCAGCACGCTTGGTAACATCTCGCTTGCGCAAGTTTCTTTGCCGTGTGCAGATATTGGCATTGCAATGCTTGCTATGCACTCGCCATACGAGACAGCGGGCAGTGCCGACACCGCACAGCTTATAGATTTTATGAGTGAGTATTACAATACTGATGTTATATAAATAATCCGTACAGGATATACGGATTATTTATATTAGCATAAGCTACCACCCTTACAACCAACACACAGCACCTATTTACCATTACCTCTAACCTACCGCTACAAACCCACACCGGAATCTGCCACCATAGTGGCAAACCAAAACACAAAAAGGATACAGAATTATGCGAATTGATAAATTTTTAAAAGTTAGCAGATTAATAAAAAGGCGCACCCTTGCAAACGAGGCGGCAGATGCGCAACGCATCAGCGTAAACGGTAAGGTAGTTAAAGCAAGCTACACCGTAAAAGAGGGCGATATTATTGAAATTGCCTTTGGCCAAAGGCCTGTTAAGGTGCAGGTAGTAAGCCTTACAACACCTGTTGGCAAAGACATTGCACGTGAAATGTACACTATAATTGAGGCATAAAACAGCCTTTTGTAGCGTAAATTTCATTATATTAAAATAATTGTATCAGCAAAAAGCGCATAAAAAAGCACCGCTTTGCATACATTGTTTTGTAAGAATGTTTTGCAAAGGAGTGTGCACTATGCCTGAAAATAAAACTCAATCAAATGCGCAAATAGCAACCCACAATTTAATACTTGAAAACAGGAGCGCTTTAACAGCAACAGGAGTAAGCGCCATTATATCTTACGACGCGCAAGACGTGGTACTTGAGACAGGCTCGGGTATTTTAAACGTGGGTGGCAGTAACATGCACGTAAGCGAGCTTAGTGTGCAAAAAGGAGAAGTGCAAATTACAGGCGACATTGAATTTTTGCAGTACTCTAAGCCAAAACAAGAAAAAGGGAATTTCTTTCAAAGGCTGGTGCGCTGAATGATTGCACTATTGTCGCCCGGCGGCGCTTTTAGAGATGTTTTCCTGTCGCTTGGGCTTGGGCTTTTTATGGGGCTTTTTTACTGCGGTGCAAAAATATTGTTTGGCAGCTCGCGTTTAGCGTGTATAATTATTGATATTACAACATTTATAGTGGGTGGTGTAATGTTTCGCAGTGCCGCGGCAGGCGTGTTTGAGGGCGGCACAATGCGCTGGTATACAGCGCTAAGTGCATTTTCGTCTTACTTTATGTTTGTGCTGTTTTGTGTTCCGTTTGTGCTATACAAGGTGCATGTTGCAAAACTATTTATATTAAAGCCTCTCAAAATTGGTTACAGCAAATTTTTGGCACCTATTTTAATATTTTTAAGCAAAAAAGTAAATATAATTGTTGAAAAAATAAAATATAACTGCACAAAATTAAAGAAAAGTAAGAAAATCAAGAAAAATAATAAAAGACACTTGCAAAATCAAGGCAAAATGTTGTATAATTCATAATATATGTAGTAATATTTGCACACATGGTGAGGTGAGGAGATAGTGCATTTAAAGAGAAACAAAAAACCACGCATGACAACACTACTGGGTATAGCAGCTTTTTTGTGTATTATCGGGTACTTTACATACACCATAGTTGTAACGCAAATAAGCATTGCACAAAAAGAACAAGAGCTTGAGCTGATTTCAGCAAGAGTTGAGGCACAGCAAATTGAAAACGACGAGCTTGCAGGTGTTGTAGAAAGCGACGACGAAGCGGCGTATATGGAGCGCATAGCACGTGAAAAGCTTGGCTATGCAATGCCGGGAGAACGTTTTTATGTAGATATGTCTGGTGAATAATTACATAAGTTAGTTACTATAAAGTTTGCAAAATTATTGTGTCTGTTAAAAATAAAGCAGATATTTTGCCGAAAGGCAATTTACATACACATTAAAAGTATATACAAAGAGATGAAAAACTCGCAAACCGGAAAGGAGCCATTTTAGTTTTATGGCAGTTGTTGTAGGTAGCATTTTAGAAGGTAAAGTAACGGGCATAAAAAAATTTGGGGCATTTGTTGCTTTACCACAAGGCGAAACAGGCATGGTGCACATATCGGAGGTATCACAAAGTTATATTGAAAATTTAACTGATGTGTTAACAGAGGGGCAAATTGTTAAAGTTAAAGTTCTTAGCAACGAGAGTGGTAAAATTGCGCTTAGCATAAAAAAAGCAGTTGAACAACCAATTAAACATACAAAGCATGCAAAACGTGCAGATACAGGCCGTGTGTGGCAACCTAAAGTTGTGCACACCTCACAAGCAGAGATGTCTTTTGAAGAAAAAATGAGCCAGTTTAAAAGCCGTAGCGAGGAGAAAATTTCTGATTTGCGCAAAGTTACGGAATCTCGCCGTGGCGGTAGCAGTGGTTACTCTCGCAAGGGGCATTAATTTCGGGTTTTAGCGGTTGTAATTGTGGCAGGCGTTAAAAGGTTATTGTGATTCACATGTGGGTTACACGCAAACTAACACAAACGCACAAAATTTATGGGCGGGTTTTATGCCTGCCCACGTGCCCGTAAGGGGTTTAAACGCAAATGTGGTGGGACGATTTTACATCGTCCCACCACATTTATTTTTGCTATTTGAGATAATTGCATCAAACCTCTTTGCCGTCAATATTAACATAAGGCAATTGCCTTGTTCCACCGGTTTTATACGGCGGTTTTTTGTTTGTGCCATTTTTACCACTGCCGGTGTCACTAATAGGTAGCGTAAAAGAAAACGTGCAGTCTTTGCCGTAATTGCTCTCAACCCAAATGTGCCCGCCAGACATGCCCACAAGCACCTTGCATATGTGCAAGCCCAGCCCACTGCCCATTGTGTTTAGGCCTCGGCTCTTGTCTTCTTTGTAAAAACGCTCAAACACATACTGCAAGCCCTCGGGTGCTATGCCCTCGCCTGTGTTGCGTATTCTTACTGTTACCTCGTCTTTTGAGGGCTGGACAAAAAATTCAATTTCGCCATTTTCTTCGCAAAATTTAATCGCATTATCAAACAAATTATAAATTACTTGGTATATTAAATCACTGTCGGCATAAACAAGTGTGCGCACGGGAGTAAAGCCTTTAAGCTTAATGTTCTTGTCTGCAATGCGTTTTTCGCCTGCAAAAACCACACCTGTTATGTTTTCCCATATATCATAATATTCCGCATTAACGTTATATTCGTTGCTTTCAAGCTTTGTTATGTCAAGCATGTTTTTAATAAGCCTTGTAAGCCTGCCCGACTCCTCCGAAACTATCTTCAAATAATGGTCGTAGCTCTCGGGTGGTATTGTGCCGTCAATCATGCCGTCTACAAAACCCTTTATTGTGGTCATTGGTGTGCGGAGCTCGTGCGCTATGTTGCCCATAAAACTGGCGCGTGAAGTGTCAATTTTCTCTAAACTGTCCGCCATTGTATTAAAACTGCGCGCAAGCTGCATAAGCTCGTCTTCGCCTTTAACGTCAACACGTATTGAGAAATCTCCCTTACCAAAACGCGTTGCGGCATCTGCAATAAGGCGCAGTGGCGTTGTCATGCGGGCGGTTATCAGTATGGACAAAAGGCTTAGCACTACAAGCATTAGCCCTGCCGACAATATGAAAATTGACATTGCACTTGACATATAACCAAACAGCATACTTGCGTCGGACAGTGCGTACACGTAGCCCACGTGCACATTTTCATTTAAAAAAATTGGCTTGCCTGCGTAGTAATAAGCGTTGTTGAAAAACCCGTTGAAAGAGCTCATGCCATCTATGTGCCCTGTTTGCAAAACCTCTGACAGCATGTGCCTTGGTATTTGCTCGCCCAAATACTGCTTAGACATTGTATCATCGTTGCAAATAAGGATTGTGCCGTCTAAATCTGTAATAATTATAAGGTTTTCGGTGGCGCTTGCCGTAAGAAAAAGCTCTCTTGTAACGTTTACAGCATTTGCCATGGCTGGCAAATTACTGTCGCTTGTGGCGTAAGACTCCATAATTTTAATAGTTAAATCCACAGTATTTTCAAGCGAAGAATTGCGCTCTTGCTTGAAAAATTCGCTTGTTAGATAAAACTGCATACTGCCCATTAAGGCAATGCCGGCAAGCAATAACATTGATGTTGCGTAAAAAAACCTTGTTGAAATACTCTTTCGCATTTGTTTACTCTTTTACTTCAAATTTATAGCCCTTGCTCCAAACTGTTTTTAAGCTCCACTCATCGCTCGTGCCCTCAAGCTTTTCCCTAAGGCGCTTAACGTGCACATCAATTGTGCGCGAGTCTCCGTAGTAGTCAAAGCCCCATACCTCATCAAGAAGTTGGTCACGCGTGAAAACCCTGTTTGGGTGGCTTGCAAGAAAATGCAGTAGCTCCAGCTCTTTTGGCGGTGCAGCTACTACCTCACCATTAATTCTAAGCTCATAGCGCGATAAATCAACAACAAGCTTGTCAAAACTTATAACGCCATCTGCCTCAGATGTTTGTGTTTCTTGCACACTTGTTCTGCGCAAAACTGCCTTAATGCGCGCTACTACCTCTTTTGCATCAAATGGTTTTACCATGTAATCGTCTGCGCCAAGCTCTAAGCCAAGCACTTTGTCGAAAACCTCGCCCTTAGCCGTTAGCATTATTATTGGTGTGTTGCTGTTTGCTCGTATTTTACGGCACGCTTCTCTGCCGTCCATGCGCGGCATCATAACGTCTAGCAAAATAAGGTTAGGTTTTTCCTTTTCAAAGGTGGCAACCGCTGCCTCTCCGTCGTTTGCTATAACTGTTTCAAAGCCCTCTTTTTGCAGGTAAAGGCGCAATAATTCGCAAATGTTTTTATCGTCGTCCGCAATTAAAATTTTCTCATTAGACATAATTTACTCCCATTCTACCACATTTATTAATCCGGTGGCAACTTTTAAAAAATTAACTTAACAATTGATATTATAAAGTAAAATTGTGTACAAAAAAAGTATTTTGTGTTACTTGTTTTGAAAAAAGTGTGTATAAACGCACTTTAATTTGTGAAAATTTTGTGATATACTTATTTATAATTTAGTCAAAAAAGAGGTTAACCACATGAAACAATTCTCATTTAATGCAATTTTATCGCGTATGAAATATATAACAAGGTGGGGGCTTATGCGCTGTGCACGCTGTGAAAATTTGAGCGAGCACACAGCAGACACCGCTGTTATTGCACACACATTAAGCGTAATATCGTGTAAAATATATAAAACAGACGTGTGCCCAAACACAGTTGCAACAGCCGCACTTTACCACGATGCAAGCGAAATTTTAACGGGAGATATGCCCACACCCGTGAAATACAAGAGCGAGCAGTTCAGCAAAGCGTACAAAGCGCTTGAAAACGACGCGGCAAAAACGCTTAGCACATTGCTACCGAGTGAAATACAAGACGAGATGTACGCATATTTATCACAAGAGTGTTTAACAAGCAAAGAAAAGCAGTTATTAAAGGCGGCAGACAGGCTGAGTGCGCTAATAAAGTGCATTGAAGAACAGCAGAGCGGAAACAGAGAATTTGATGGCGCAAAACAGCATCAAATGAGCGCGTTAAAGCAAATGAATTGCCCTGAGGCAGATTATTTTGTTGAAAATATGCTAAGCTGCTACTCGCTCACACTTGATGAACTGGTGGATATGTGAGCTTACCGGGCTTGTCACAGAGCTGCTGCCAAAGCCGCCTGCAAACAAAGACTTCGCGAAAATTAGAGCAAAATTTTTGTTAAACAAAAGTACAGTTAATATTGTGTGTATTAACGAACATTTTTGAGAAATATGACAAAAATTTTGCCACTATTTTTTTTCGAGCATGGCAAGCCATGACCCTGCAATTTTTGTTTATTCGATATAAAAACTATTTTAGTGGGACTTGTATCTAGCAAAAAGTTTGTTACATAATGTTGACACTATTTAGTGCAAATACTATATTTTTTCAATTAAGCAAACGCAATGTGCCGCAATACCGAGTTTTTCACCCGTAAAGCCAAGCTTTTCCTCCGTTGTGGCTTTAACGCTAACCTCGTTTATGCTCACATTTACAGCGTTTGCTATATTTTTGCGCATTTGCTCAATATGTGGCGCAAGTTTTGGTGCTTGGCACACAATTGTGGCATCTAAATTGTGCACTTTATAGCCATGTGTGTGTAAAATTTCTGCTACTTTGCACAGCAGTTTTACGCTGTCTGCGTTTTCAAACTCATTGCATGTGTCGGGGAAATGCTTGCCTATATCGCCCAGTGCCGCCGCACCAAGCAGTGCATCTGATACGGCATGGCACAGCACGTCTGCATCAGAGTGCCCGAGGAGGCCTTTTTCATATTCTATTGTTACACCGCCTAAAATAAGCTTTCTGTTTTCAACTAACTTATGTACGTCGTACCCATGGCCTATTCTCATTTTTGTTGCCCTTTCTGTTATATGCCCTTGCAAATCTTCTTTTGTGGTTATCTTTATGTTTGAATAATCTCCGCTTATTAATGTAACTTTTTTTCTTGCAGCCTCGTACAAACTGCAATCATCTGTGAAAATATTTTGCGTATTGTCAGCTAAAAGGCAATTTGCAACATCTAAATACTCTTTGCGCAAAAAGCACTGCGGTGTTTGCACGGCAAAAAGTGTGTCTCTGTTTGGGGTGTTTATAATAATGCCGTCTTTGTCTGCTATTTTTATTGTGTCTTTAACGGGCACGGCTGGCGCACAAGCACCTGTTTTTATAGCAGTTTTAATAGTTTTTTCAATTGTTCCACGTGGAACAAACGGGCGCGCGGCGTCGTGTATTGCAACTACGTTACCACTTGCGGCATTAACACCGTTTAGCACGCTGTTTGCCCTTTGTGCACCACCTTTTACAACATTATGCGGCTTTTTGCAGTTTTTTAATAGCGCCGCTACTTGTTTAAAATTGCTGCCTGCAACAACAACTATTTCATCTATAATTTCGCAGTTTAAAAAGGCTTTTATGCTAAGCTCAAGCACAGTTTTGCCGTTAATTTCATAGCTTAATTTGTCAAAGCCCATGCGTGTGGAGGCGCCTGCCGCCACTATTACAGCTGTTACTGTTATGCCGTCAACCATGTTTTTCACCACCATTGTTTTTATAAAATGCAATAAATAATGCCACAAGAGGCATAGTTGTAAGGTGCGGTAAAATTGTTGCAAGCGCATTAAAAAAAGGCACAAAAAGTGCTATTATAACACTGCCGAAAACAACTAATGCACGCAAGCAGTGGTAAACAATAACACTTGTTTTGCTTGGCGCACTGCACCAAGACTTGAAAAAAAGCCACACACTTAAAGCCGCACTAATAAGCCCAAAAGCACTGCCAATTATAAATTGCTGTGATAAGTTATGCGAAAAATAAGACACAAAACCGCATAAAATTAAGCCAGTTACAAAATTTGCAACTACTGTTTTTATAAATAACTTTGTTTTGTGTATGTTGCTCACCTTCTTTTAGATTATTTATATTGTACGCAGTACAATATAAATTGGCATGTGCGTAGCACCGCCATAAAATAAGTTATAAATAATCCGTACAGGATATGAGGATTAGTTATATTTTGTGTAGCAAAATATAACTTGGCATGTAACTATGCACCCGCTATAAATAAACTATAAAAACCGAACATTACCTATTCATCTCGCTAACAGGGCCGTCTGTTGTGTGTTCGTGCATTATGTTTAGCACCTCTTTTAAATCGCTGCTGGGTAAGTCTCCCGGTACTGTGTTTTTTAGTGTGGAGGTTGCATTGCCAAACTCCATTGCTTTTTGTGCGCTGTCGTATTGCAGTAGCCCGTAAAGTGCGCCTGCAACGTATGCGTCGCCACTGCCAAGCCTGTCAATAACCTCTATGTTCTCATATGGGGCTTGTGTGTAGTGGGTGTCGTCTTTTGCGCTGTACACAAGCGAGGTAAAAGAGTGCTTGCGTGTGCTTATAACAGTTCTTTGCGTGGAGGCAACTATTTTTGTGCCGTATTGCTCGCAATATCCTTTTTGAATGTCCTTTAAATCTCCTGTGCGCCCAAACATGCGGCGGCTGGATTCTTCACTTATAAAAAGCACATCAACGTATGGCAAAATCTCCTCAATTGTGGCTTTTGCATCTTCTTCACTCCACAAATTTGCACGGTAGTTCACGTCAAAAGATATGTGCGCACCGCCCTCTTTAAACTTTTTAATAAGCTCTTTGCATACACCGCGTAGCTGTGAGCTAAGCGCAAGGCTTATGCCGCTAACATGAAACATGCGTGTGTTTGTGTAAACATCTTCAGGCACATCTTCAATTTTAACACGGTTTATCGAGGCGTTTTTTCTATCGTAAACAATGGTTGGCTTGCGTGGGGCAGCGCCCATCTCGTAAAAATAAGTACCAAGGCGCGCCTCTTTGGAGGTGTCGTATTGTAAAAAGTCATCGGAAACACCTGTAAAGCGGATTCTGTTTTTTAAGAATGTGCCAAGCTCGTTTTGTGGCAACATGCTAATGATACCAGTGCGTAGCCCAAGGAGCGTTACACCGCTTACAACATTAAGCTCTGCGCCACCTGCGCGCTTTTCAAAGACCTCGCTGTCTACTATGCGGCAGTGGCGTGGCGGAGATAGCCTAAGCATTATCTCACCAAAACTAACAAGGTCGAATTGATTTTTTTTACGTTCCATTAATTTACCCTCTTTCGATTTTTTGTTTATGTTAATAACCTTTATATATTGTATAGGTTATTTATCAACTATTTTATGGCGCGTTTGTACAGGTTTAATTATATATGCTAGTGGAACAATATGAAGTCGTGCCCTACAAATTGGTGTACAAGGTAGGCTTGAGAAAACTTTGCAGACGACCACAAGTTACCCCACAAAACAGCCTTGTAAACCCCTAAAATATAACGCCCACAGCGATATATTAAAAACCCCCAATAATACCCACCCTAATTCAACAAACCTGCAAAAAAGCAAAACCAAAAATGATGAAAGTTTTTTGCCTAGCTTTTTTTCAAAAAAGCGGTTGCGGTATTTGGGAATTTGTTTTATACTTTTATGTAGTATATAAAAGCGAGAGAAACGGAGATATATAAAATGAAAAACAAACCATTCGGCGTGTATAAACTGGCGCTACGCATATTATCGCTAAGCCTTGTGCTTGTTTTGCTGTCATCATGTGCACAAAACGCGCAAGCTGAAATTGCAAACAGCATAACACTAAGCGAGGGCGCAACACTTGGCGAAGACACAAAAGACGGCGCAAACGCCATTGCACTGCTACCCGAGGGTGCTCAGGCAATGTTCCCAACACAAGTGCCGTCTTTTTTAACGGCAGATTTGCAAGAACTATACAAAGCCGCTTATTATATGGCGCTACATCACGATTTATCCATAGGCTTTAACGTAAACCCCGAGGGCGAAACAATAACGCTTGAAAACGGCACACTCATGTATAAAGACACAGGCTTTGCAAGCTACGACGATTACATGAAAGCCATGCAAAGCGTCTTCTCACAAGGTACAATAGACTTTATGGCTACTCAAACAGAAACGCCGCTGTATGCCGCAGGCGAAGACGGCGCACTATATGCCGCAGGCGAGGGCAGGGGTGCAAATATTGAATACGTTGAAAGCTCGTTTGAGCTAGTTACAGAAACAGATTACGAAATCCAGTACGTTGAAGTAGGACACTACGACAAAACCCTCGGCGGTGAGGCAGAGGACATAACCTCTACTCAATACGAGACAAATTACAGGACAACAATTGTATTAACAGAGGACGGTTGGCGCTTTGGCGTGGTGGATTTGCCGTTTTAACGCTTAAAAATATAATATCAAATTAAAGCCTACAAAACAAGTGTTATTTTTTTATACAAAAAACACTACATTGCACTAATATTATGATTTGGTGAAAACAGGCATGATAAGCCAAAAAACTTGATAGAAATGATATATTGAGGCAAAACGAAGCTTATTGTTATGCTAACATATAACGACAAAACAGTTGAAACTACCCTTTCTATAAACTCCTAACCCAATTACACCGTTGCACATGTACTTAAATGTTATTTTTTTAACAAAATCATGAATTTTTCGTAAATTAACATAAAAATTAACTAAAATTGGTATAATAGCGGGTTTACTTTTTGTAATTTATTTGTTACAATATATGTGTGCGTAAAAGGGTGCGCAGTGTTTAAAATGTCGGCAAAGTTTGCACGGCAAAAGGCGTTTGTGTTTTTTAATGATATATCAATAAAAACCGTATTTTACAACTGTATTTTCGGTTAAATTTGATAATTTATGCTAAAACACAAGGTTTTTTGCATAAATTTTGCAAAGCGGCATTTAAGCTTGCGCTACCCCATATTACAAAGGGCTGTTTTAACATGCCCTAAATAAATTTTTATTATATCGGAGGAAGTAAAATGGCAAGATCTAAAAAAGCTATGGACGGTAACACCGCCGCCGCTCACGTGGCGTATGCGTTTACCGAAGTTGCTGGCATTTACCCAATTACACCATCCAGCCCAATGGCTGACAGCGTTGACCAATGGAGTGCAGCGCACCAAAAAAATATCTTCGGAACAGAAGTAAATGTTGTGGAAATGCAAAGTGAGGCAGGTGCCGCAGGTACTGTTCACGGTTCACTAGGTGCAGGTGCACTAACAACTACTTTTACAGCATCACAAGGTTTGCTCTTGATGATTCCAAATATGTATAAAATAGCAGGCGAGTTATTGCCAAGCGTTTTCCACGTTTCGGCACGTACTGTTGCAAGCCACGCGCTTAATATTTTCGGAGACCACTCTGACGTATACGCATGTCGTCAAACAGGTTTTGCAATGCTTGCAGAATCTAACCCACAAGAGGTTATGGACCTTGCAGCGGTAGCGCACCTTGCAGCTATCGAGAGCAGTGTGCCGTTCCTAAACTTCTTTGATGGCTTTAGAACAAGTCACGAGATTCAAAAAATTGACGCTTGGGATTATGCAGACCTTAAAGAGATGTGCGATATGGACGCTGTTAAAAAATTCCGCGACCATGCGCTTAACCCTGAGAAACCTTTCTCAAGAGGTAGCCACCAAAACGGCGACATCTTCTTCCAAAACAGAGAGGCATGTAATAAATACTACGAGGCAGTGCCGGGCGTTGTTCAAAAATACATGGACAAAGTTAACGCTAAACTTGGCACAGGCTACAAATTATTTGAGTACTACGGCGCGGCTGACGCAGAGCGCGTAATTATTGTTATGGGCTCTTTCTGCGACGTTGCAGAAGAAGTTATTGACTACATGACAGCTAAAGGCGAAAAAGTAGGTATGGTTAAAGTGCGTTTGTACCGCCCATTTGCGGCAGACAAATTGCTTGAGGCTATTCCTGCAACAGCTAAAAAAATTGCTGTGCTTGACAGAACAAAAGAGCCGGGCGCACTTGCAGAGCCACTACACCTAGACGTTATGGCGGCTTTCCGTGAGGCAGGACGTGACGGCGTTATCATCGGCGGTAGATACGGCCTTGGTAGCAAAGACACACCTCCGTCAAGCGTGTTTGCAGTGTTTGAAGAGCTTAGCAAAGATGCTCCTAAAGAGCGCTTTACTCTTGGCATTAACGATGACGTTACTTACCTTTCACTTGAGGAAAAACCATCACCAAACACAGCCGCAGAGGGCACAAAAGAGTGCAAATTCTGGGGTCTTGGCGGTGACGGCACTGTTGGCGCTAACAAAAACAGCACAAAAATTATTGGCGACCACACAGACAAATACATTCAAGCTTACTTCCAATATGACTCTAAAAAGACAGGCGGCGTAACAATTAGCCACTTGCGCTTTGGTGATGAGCCAATCCGTGCTCCTTACTACATTAATAAAGCAGACTTTGTTGCTTGCCACAACCCATCTTACGTTATCAAAGGCTACAAAATGGTTAACGACGTTAAACCTGGCGGCGTTTACATGATTAACTGCCAATGGTCTCTAGAAGAGCTAAACGAGCACATGCCTGCTGAAAGTAAACGTTATATCGCAGAAAATAACGTACAACTTTACACAATTAACGCTATTGACAAAGCTATTGAAATTGGCCTTGGCAAACGCACAAATACAATTTTGCAAAGTGCTTTCTTCGCACTTGCAGACATCTTGCCACGTGAAGAGGCAATCAAGTTCATGAAAGAGGCAGCTTACAAATCATTTAGCAAAAAAGGCGATGCCATTGTTGAAATGAACTACAAAGCAATTGATGCCGGTTTTGACGCTTACGTTAAAATTGACGTGCCTGCTGATTGGAAAAACGCTGTTGACAGTGCTGCGCCACAGACACCTCACGGCAATGCAGACACAGTAAAAATGGTTGAGAACTTGCTAACACCAATTACAAAAATGGTTGGCGACAGCTTGCCTGTTTCAGCATTTGTAGACCACGTTGACGGTCAGTTTGCACAAGGTGCATCTGCATACGAAAAACGCGGCGTTGCTGTTAGCGTACCTGTGTGGGATGCAGAAAAATGTATCCAATGTAACCAATGCGCATACGTTTGCCCACATGCTACAATTCGCCCATTTGCACTAACAAAAGACGAAGTAGCAAAAGCACCACAAGGCTTTAAATGCAAAAAAATGAATGGCAAAGGTTGTGAGGACTATGACTTCACACTTGCTATTTCTCCGCTAGACTGCATGGGTTGTGGCGTTTGCGTAGGCGTTTGCCCTGTTAAAGCACTTGAGATGGTACCACAAGAGAGCCAGCTAGAGCAACAAGACTCTTTTGGTTACTGTGTAGATAACATTGACAAAAAACCAAACATGATGCCTGAGACATCAGTTAAAGGTAGCCAGTTCAACCAACCACTACTTGAGTTCTCGGGTAGCTGTGCAGGTTGTGCAGAGACAAGCTATGCTCGCCTAATTACACAACTTTACGGCGAGAGAATGTTTATTTCTAACGCAACAGGTTGTTCTTCAATTTGGGGTGGCCCTGCTGCGGCAAGCCCATACACACGCAACCGCCTAAGCAACAAAGGCCCTGCTTGGATTAACAGCTTGTTTGAAGACAACGCAGAAAACGGCTTTGGTTTATATCTAGGACAAAAAACAATCCGCAATAACCTAATTGAGGTTGTTAAAGAGCTTGCAGCAAACGCAAGCAATGCAGACGTAAAAGCTGCGGCAGCAGAGTACCTTGCAACAGTAGACGACGGCAACGCAAACATGGCTGCGGCAGACAAACTTGCTGCTGTTTGTGAAAGCGCAAACTGCTGTGACAACGCACGCGAAGTTGCAAGCAAAAAACAATACCTAAGCAAAAAATCTGTATGGATTTTCGGTGGCGACGGCTGGGCATATGACATCGGCTTTGGTGGACTTGACCACGTGCTTGCAAGCGGTGAAGATGTAAACATCATGGTATTTGACACAGAGGTTTACTCAAACACAGGCGGACAAGCAAGTAAAGCTAGCCAAATTGGCCAAGTAGCACAATTTGCTGCTGCAGGTAAATCAATTGGCAAGAAAAACCTTGCTGAAATTGCAATGAGCTACGGCTATGTATATGTTGCACAAATTGCAATGGGCGCAAACCAAAAACAAACTATCGACGCTATCGTTGAGGCTGAAAGCTACAAAGGTCCGTCGCTAATTATTGGTTACTCACCATGCGAAATGCACGGTATTAAAGGCGGCATGGCTAACTGCCAAGTTGAGATGAAAAAAGCTGTTGAGGCAGGTTACTGGGATATGTTCCGCTTTGACCCACGCAAAAAAGAAGAGGGCAAAAACCCACTTACAATTGACAGCAAAGCACCGACAGCTGACTACAAAGAGTTTATTAAAAACGAAACACGTTACAGCCGTCTTGCACTTGCATTCCCAGAGCGTGCTGAAGAGCTATTTGAAAAAGCAGCTAAAGAGGCAGGAGACCGCTACGAGTACTTAACAAGACTTGTAGAGCTTTACAAATAATTATAACTTTTAGAGCATACAACATGCCCTGAATAAGTAAAAAATTAACGGCGAAAACCGCCACTGCATATTGCAAAATATGCAGTGTGGTTTTCGCCGTTTTTTGTGGTTGGTTTATAAAATAACTGTTTACTATGTTGCTACGCTGTGTGCCTGTGTGTGCCTGAAAAGCCTTGCACAAGCCCAATTTACCACAAAAATTGTAGGTGCACCCCCCTATGCGATTTCCTCGCAATTTTACACAAACCAAAAAGCAGAGACACAGCAAACTGCCGCATCTCTACATTTTAACTTTTAAAACACCGGCACAACAGCGCCCTCGTAATTGTCGTTTATATAATTTCTAATTTCATCACTTGTAAGCGCCGTTACAAGTGCTTTTGTCTTTTCGCTGTCAAGCTCGCTTGTGTTAACAGCTAAAATATTTGCATATGTCTGTGCTGAAATTGATGCCGCGTCTTCAAATGCAAGTGCATTTTCAGCGCTTAAACCGGCTTGCAGTGCATAGTTTCCGTTTATGCAGGCAAGGTCAACGTCTGGTAAAACTCTGGCAAGTTGCGCCGCCTCAATTTCTTGTATTGTCACGTTGTAGGGGTTTTCTTCTATGTCCAGCACTGTTGCGTTAATGCCTGCGCTGTCTTTTAGCTTTATTATGCCGTTTGCCTCAAGTAGTAAAAGTGCGCGTGCCTCGTTGCTTGTGTCGTTTGGCACTGCTATTACAGCGTTTTGCGGCAAGTTTGCTAAATTATCTAATTTAGATGTATAAATGCCAAACGGCTCAAAATGCACACTGAGCGCAGATGAAATATCGGTGTTGTTGTTAATGTTAAAATCGTCTAAATACGGTGTGTGCTGAAAAAAGTTTGCATCTAGCTCGCCGCCGTCAAGTGCAATGTTTGGCGTTACGTAGTCTGTATACTCAATAATTTCTAAATCATACCCTTGCTCCAGCAAAAGTGGTTTTGCAGCGTTTAATATCTCGCTGTGAGGTGTAACACTTGCGCCCACCGTTATAACTGTGTTTTCTCCGTTTGCACCGCCAAATGAGCAAGATGCAAGCACCAAAGCTAGTAATGTTGTAATAAATAAAGTTTTAATAATAGTTTTCATTTTAATCTCCATTCTGTGCACAGCACAAATATTTTTTTAAAATCTCCACAAAGAATGGAGATTAATTGGCATGTGCGTAGCACCGCCATTTTAATAATTAATTAGCGTGATTTTTTACGCTAATTTCTCCTTTTAATGTGTAATAGTGTTTACACTATCTAAGTAATTTTACGTTTATCTATGTTATTTGCAATTTTTACACCTATAATTTGAAATAATTGCACAATAAAAATAAGTAGGGCTAGGGTTATTAACATGATGCCTGTTTCGTACCTGTAAAGGCCGTAATTTATTGCAATTGTGCCAAGGCCGCCACCGCCCACAAAACCTGCCATTGCAGAGTAGCCCAAAATGGTTGTTGTTGCAATTGTTAAGCCCGTTATAATAGACGGCAAAGCCTCTACTAAAAGCACCTTAAAAAGTATTTGCAAATTACTGCACCCAATAGCTTGCGCCGCCTCTATTACACCTGTGCCCACCTCTTTGAAAGACGACTCCACCATGCGCGCAACAAAAGGTGTTGCGGCTACAACAAGCGGTAAAATAACAGCAGTTGAGCCAAGTGTTGTGCCCAAAACAAAGCGTGTTATTGGTATTAATGCAAGCAGTAAAATTATAAATGGCGCAGAGCGAAGCATATTTACAACAAACCCAACAGAAACATTAATTATTTTGTTTGGGCTTAGTGAGTTTTCTGCACTTGAGTATAAAAGCATGCCGAGCGGTATACCTAACAGATATGAGAAAAACGTTGCCGTCAATGTCATATATAGCGTTTGTGCAATGCCCTCAAGTAGTAAATTTGCAAATTCAGTGTTCATTATCATTACTCCTTTCGTGAAAATTATTTTTATAGCCCTTGTCTTGTTTATGGCTGTTGAAAATTTCTGACGGCTTTCCAAGTTTTATTATTCTGCCGCTGTCTAAAACCGCCACTTTACTGCAAAAGTTTTTTGCAATGCTGTTCTCGTGCGTTACAAGCACTATTGTTAGGTTAAACTTTTTGTTAATCTCTTTTAGCTGGCTTAAAATTGAGCGCTTTGTCTCGCTGTCAAGTGCACTTGTTGCCTCGTCGCAAAGCAAAACTTGCGGTTTGTTAACAAGAGCCCGTGCTATTGCAACACGTTGCTTTTGCCCGCCCGAGAGTTGCGACGGATACGCCTTTAGCTTGTGTTTTAAGCCCACTATTTCGAGCATTTCAGCCGCCTCTTTTTGTGCTGTTTTTTTTGGCACACCCGTTATTTCAAGTGCAAAACTAACGTTTGAGAGCACGTCTCTTTGCTCAAATAAGTTGAAGTGTTGAAATATCATGCCTATTTTGCTTTGGTGGTTGCGCAGTTCTTTTTTGCTTAAACTTGTTAGGCTTATATTGTCAACAATAACCTCTCCGCTTGTGGGTTTCTCAAGCAAGTTTATACAGCGTATCAGTGTACTTTTTCCTGCACCCGAGGTGCCGATTATGCCAAAAATTTCGCCTTTATCAATTGTTAAGTTTATATCTGAAAGAGCGTTTACACTATTTGTTTTGCTTTTAAACTCTTTATTTACGTTTTTTAGCTGTATCACGGTAATCTCCTTTTCAGTGGTTTTGCTGTTCTCCGTTCTCGATGTAAACATAATACCACACAATTTTGTTATTGTATAATACATAAAAACAATAGCCTGTTATAGGTTTTAACTATAACAGGCTATTGTCGTTCAAATATTCATTTAATTTTTCTATATATAGTTTAGCTAAAGGAGTAAACTGCATATTTCGCTTATATATAATACCAATTGTCATTGGCTCGCTCTCATTAATAGGTACTGCAATGTGCTCGTTCCCGTTTAGCTCTTCGCAAATAATGCCCGAGCACAGCGTGTAGGCATTTAGCCCTACCATTAAGTTCAAAGCGGTTGCCCTATCTACTACTTTAATAAGCTTATGATAATCATGTGTGCTTTTCATTTCCTCTGCAAAATGGTAAGAATGCTCACTCCCCTGCTCAAAGGCTATACATGGGTAATTTTGCAAGTCGTTTAAGCATACCGAGTTTTTGCTTGCCAGTGGGTGTTTTTTATAAAGGTAAGCATACGTGTCGCATGTTATGAGCTCGTTAAATTCTATATCGTGTTCACGCAGTAGCTTTTTTATTACTTGGCTGTTGTTTTCGTTTAAGTATATAACACCTATCTCGCTTTTAAAATCGCGTACGTTGTTTATTACGTCGGCTGTTTTTGTCTCGTGTAGCGCAAACTCATAATTTTCCACACCTATTTCTTTTACAAGTTCCACAAAAGCCTTAACTACAAAGGTATAGTGCTGTGTGCTAACGCTAAATTTCTTTTTTGCTTGTTTTAGTATATATTTTTGTTCTAATAAACTGTATTGTTCAACTGTTTGTCGTGCATAGCTTAAAAACTCTCCGCCCTCGGGCGTTATTTTAATGCCCTTGTTATACCTTAAAAAAACAGTTATGCCAAGCTCTTTTTCCACTTCTTTAACAGTTGCGGAGAGGCTGGGCTGTGATACAAACAGTTGTTTTGCCGCCTCGTTCATAGAGCCGACATCTGCAATTGCAATTATTTGCTTTAGCTGTTGTAAAGTCATATATTCAACTCTCCGTTAAGTTACCTATTGTTCCAATATTTTCTGTCCACATTTCTGTATTGAACAGCCTCGTTAATGTGGTTTTCGTCTATCATATCTTTGCCGTCAAGGTCTGCTATTGTGCGGCTTACTTTTAAAATTCTGTCGTACGCACGTGCTGAAAGCCCCATGCGCTCAAACGAAGTTTTAAACGCTTTTTGTGCGTTTTTAGTAAGTTTGCAAGTTTTTTTAACCATATTGCCGGGCATTTGTGCGTTGCACAAAATGTTTGTGCCGCTAAAACGCTTTTGTTGTATTTGGCGCGCTTTTAACACACGCTGTAAAATTTGCGTGCTATTCTCGTTTTTATCTGTTTTTGAGAGCTCATCGTAATTTATGGGCATTACCTCACACTGCAAGTCAATGCGGTCTAGCAATGGTGCTGAAATGTGGTGCAAATACTTTTCAATTGCGCTTTGTGAGCACGTGCAAGAGCGCACAGGGTGCCCGTAATTTCCGCAGGGGCACGGGTTCATTGCCGCTACCAGCATAAAGTTGCACGGATAAGTTGCGTTTCCTGCCGCCCTGCTTATTGTTACTGTTTTGTCCTCCAGTGGTTGGCGTAATATTTCCAGCACGTCGCGTTTAAACTCGGGTAGTTCGTCTAGAAAAAGCACACCGTTGTGTGCTAGGCTTACTTCTCCGGGCATTGGTGGGTTGCCGCCGCCTGCAAGCCCTGCCGCACTTATTGAGTGGTGCGGTGCACGAAAGGGGCGCTGTGTTACTAGGTTTGTGCCGTCACTGCAATGCCCCGACACGCTGTATATTTTTGTGCAGTCTATTGCCTCTTGTTTAGTTAGTGGTGGTAAAATGCTTGCAAGCCGTTTTGAAATCATGCTTTTACCTGTGCCGGGTGGGCCTACAAGTAGCACGTTATGGCCGCCTGTTGCGGCAATTTCCATTACTCTGCGCGCCTCTTTTTGCCCGAAAACCTCGCTGAAATCGGGAGCGTTTTCGGGTATTTCGGTGCTGAAAGGTATGCTTTTTGTAGGGTTTATGCTTTGTGTGCCTTTTAGGTGGCCAAGCAGCTCTGTTGCTGTTTCTATGCCGTACACGTTAATGCCGTCTACTGCGGCGGCTTCCTGTGCGTTTTGTATAGGGACAAAAAGGTGGGTTACGCCTGCGTCTTTTGCGGCAATTGCCATTGGAAGCACACCGTTTACACTGCGCAAAGTGCCGTCTAGCGAGAGCTCGCCTATGAACGCGTAGTTTTTGGAGATTGCTTTTATAAGTTCAAATGCACTGAGTATGCCAAGAAAAATTGGCAAGTCGTACACGGGGCCTGTTTTGCGTATGTCGGCAGGGGCTAAGTTTATTATTGTTCTGCATTGTGGGATTGTAAAACCGCAATTTTTAATCGCGCTTTTTACTCTGTCGGCAGATTCTTTAACCGCGTTATCGGGTAGCCCGACTATTTGCATATGTGGCATACCGCTACTTGTGTCTACCTCAACTTCCACCACAAAGCCATTAAGTGCATACACACCAAGGCTTCTAACACAAGCAAACATAATAAATCCCCCTTCCGCTTTTTTGTAAAAAAGCTTGGCAAAAAACTTTAAACTTTTTAATTTTGTTTTAGGTGTTAGTTTTGTTTGTACAGATTTGTTTTTTTTGTTTTAATATATCGCCTGAGGCGATATATTTTTGGGGTTTTTGCAAAACCACCTTGTGCGGTGGTTGGTAGGGGCGTCCCTTTGTGGGCGCCCGTGGGTTTTCGCAAACCCACTTTGGCACCAATTGTACGGCGCGCATTGTGTGATTGCCGCAAGGTTTGCGCAAATTTTAATTTTACAGGTACGGTAGGGGCGGATTCCATATCCGCCCGAGGGCTCGTGCAAAATCAAAACACCATACGAAATTGCAAAAAAATCATCAGCCAAAAAATTAACCTTAGCAAGTTGCCGTTGCCGCCTCTGCCACTGCTTTTGCCACTGCGTTTGCTACGTCTTTTTGCAGTGCTCCGGGCACTATGTGCTTTGCGTTTAGCTCGTCTTCCTTAACGCAATTTGCAATAGCATACGCCGCCGCTACTTTCATTGCACCTGTTATGCGCTTTGCCCTTGCGGCAAGTGCGCCCTTAAACAAACCGGGGAACGCCAGTACGTTGTTTATCTGGTTGTCAAAATCGCTTCTTCCTGTGCCTACTACTGCCGCACCACCTGCAAGCGCCTCTGTTGGCATTATCTCGGGTTCGGGGTTTGCCATTGCAAAAACCACGGCTTTTTCTGCCATTGTACTAACCATCTCTTTTGTAACAAGTTTTGGCGCAGATACGCCAACAAACAAGTCAGCCCCTTGCAGTGCGTGTTTTAATGTGCCTGTTTTACAACTTGCGTTAGTGTCGTTTGCAAGCTTTGCCATTGCGCTGTTCATGTTGCTTGTGTCTGTTTTGCACAGTATGCCCTCTTTATCGCACACCACTATGTTTTTTGCGCCAAGTTCCATAAACATATACGCAATTGCCGTGCCCGCACTGCCTGCGCCGTTTATAACAATGTTCATATCTTCAAGTTTTTTACCCACAACTTTTGCCGCATTTAGCGCGCCTGCGCACACAACAATTGCTGTGCCGTGTTGGTCGTCGTGGAAAACAGGAATATCCACAGCCTCTTGCACGCGCTTTTCTATCTCAAAACAGCGCGGTGCGGCTATATCCTCAAGGTTAATGCCGCCATATGTGGGCGCAATTGCCGTTATAATCTTTACAAGCTCGTCCGTGTCTTGCGTATCAAGGCACACGGGTACTGCGTCTACCCCTGCAAACTCCTTAAACAAAACTGCCTTGCCCTCCATTACAGGCAAAGCGGCAACTGCGCCTATGTTGCCAAGCCCCAAAACAGCACTGCCGTCCGTTACAACGGCTACTGTATTGCATTTTGTTGTATATTTATACGCCGCGTCTTTGTCTTTTGCTATTTCTCTGCAAGGCTGTGCCACGCCGGGTGTGTATAATGTTGATAAATCATCTCTTGTGTTTATTGGCAGTTTGCTCTCTACCGATAATTTACCCTTGTATTTTTCGTGTATCTCCAGTGATTTTGCATAATAATCCATAAAAAACACTCCTTTACTAATCTTCTTGAATAATTATATCATATTTAAACAAGACTATAAAGTGCAAGCGAGTAACATTTTTTTGAAAAGTAGCATAGATTATAGTTGAAGTGGTGCAGATACAATATGCTTGCTAAGTTGAGAAAGGACTGATATAATTGATTAACCCGGCATTTATTTTAAATTTCAGAAAGAGAAAGGCGCTTTTTGACAGTGACCACCCCGAATTTATACCGTTTTTAAAAGATTGCGGCAAATCTTATTTTGAAGAGGGCAACATAGTA
The DNA here is from genome assembly GCA_964371675.1 of uncultured Bacteroides sp. Classification (GTDB taxonomy): domain Bacteria; phylum Bacillota; class Clostridia; order Oscillospirales; family Ruminococcaceae; genus Ruthenibacterium. The sequence goes on from CAYJNL010000003.1 coordinate 116,183, forward strand.
GACATAAGCATAAAGGCGCAAAACGGTGAGGTGGCACACACACAGCTCATGTTAAATGAGCAGGACATAGAGACGTTTAACTTGCTGACGGGCAGTGTTAAAGTGCAGAATGGCGTGTGAAAAAATTGGTGCAAGGCTTTTTCGGTTTGTTAAAAAGTCTTGCACTAAAATTTGCAATAAATACATAAAAGAGGAATAAAAATGTTATATTTTCAAAGCGATTACACAAACGGTGCGTGTGAGGAAATTTTAGCGAGGCTATACGCTGAAAACATGAACAGCCACAAGGGCTACACCACAGATGACATATGTGAAAGTGCACGTGAAAAGATAAAAAAAGCGTGCAAAGCACCACAGGCGCACGTGCATTTTGCCATGGGTGGCACACAGGCAAATGCGCTTGTTTTAAGTGCTGTTTTGAGCAGTTGCGGCGGTGTAATTTCGGCAAAGACAGGGCACATAGCAGTGCACGAGGCAGGCGCAATTGAGCACACGGGGCACAAGGTTTTGTGCATAGACACACAGCAAAGCGGCAAAATAACGGCGCAGAGCGTAGAAAAATACATGCAAGATTTTATTAGCGATGACACAAGTGCGCACATGGTACAGCCCGAGTGCGTGTACATATCACAGCCAACGGAAAACGGTGCTGTTTACACAAAAGCAGAGCTGTGCGCACTGCGCAAGGTTTGCGATGCGCACAGCCTAACCCTATTTGCGGACGGCGCGCGCCTGGGCTATGCGCTTGCAAGCGAAAACAACGATGTAACGCTTGAAACAATGGCACAGCTATGTGATGTTTTCTATATAGGCGGTACAAAATGCGGTGCACTTTTTGGCGAGGCAATTGTATTTACAAGCGCAAAGTACGCAAAAAACTTTTTTACACTAATAAAACAGCGCGGCGCACTGCTTGCAAAAGGGTTTTTACTTGGCATACAGTTCGACACGCTGTTTACTGATAATTTATACATAGAGCTTGCAAAAAATGCTGTAAAGCAGGCGGATTTTTTGCGCAGTGTGCTAAAACAAAAAGCTTATACACTATTTTGCGAAAACACAACAAACCAAGTTTTTGCAGTAATGCCAAATGAAAAGCTAAAAGAGCTTGAGAGCAAGGCACTATTGCAAGTTTGGCAAAAAGAGAGCTCTGCGCATACAGTAGTGCGCATTGCCACAAGCTGGGCAACAAAAGAGCAAGATGTAAAAGCATTGACGGAGCTATTGTAAAGGTTTTGTCAACAGCTAAGGTTATGGTTTGTCATGCCTGAAAAAAGAAGTATTTATAAAATTCATGTTATTTTGCGCTCACGACAAGCCGTGACACTTAAAATTATGCAAAGTGTATTTGCTGCAACTGCACTAAATTTATTAAATTGACATGGCATGTGTGCAAAAACATTGACAAAAAATGTACAGGGTAGTATAATTATATGGTTAATTATACATGCTGTTATAGCTCAGTCGGCAGAGCACTTCCTTGGTAAGGAAGAGGTCGTGCGTTCGAATCGCATTAACAGCTCCAGTCGAGAAGCTCGACACCAAATCCGCCCTTTAGCTCGTGCTAGAGGGTGTTTTTGCGCCCGAGGGATATGGGTATTCATTTTATAACGCTAACACAGTCGAGAAGCTCGACACCAAATCCGCCCTTTAGCTCGTGCTAGAGGGTGTTTTTGCGCCCAAGTGAACAACCACCGTAAGGCGGCTATTAGCGAACAAGGCACTATTTCGTAACTCCCACTTTTGTGAAAAAAGGCATGCTTTGCTAAGTACTAAATACTAGAAAAAATTTGTGATAGACTTGAAAAATTGCAATTATATGTTATAATACTCAACAGTACACATACTAATTTAAAGGAGAACCGGTAAAAATGAAAAAAATAAATTTAGCCACCATACTTTCAATTTTAATAATGTTAACACTAATATTAACACCCTCTGCATTTGCGACGGTAGATGACATTTTTGTAATACCTATTGACTTGCACAACACACCTTTAGACCCTACCGATGATATTGACATGGAATTTAAAGTGCTTAGCGAGGATGCCGTAGCAGGCACAGGCACAGTGCAGATAGGCGACGGAGTTAACGAAAGTTCTGTTGCAATAGATAGTGGAACATCCGGCCAGATATTTATACCTGCAACTATAACTAATGGTAGTATAACCTACACTGTCTCTGCCATAGGAGATTATGCGTTTTTTTATTGTAATAATTTTTGGGGTGCTGTGTTGCCCACAAGTATTACTTCTATTGGTAATTTTGCATTTTCCAATTGCGCAAAAATGTTTTCTATTAATTTACCCGACTCAGTTACTTCTATTGGAAATTCTGCGTTTGAAATGTGTACAGGACTTGAAAATATTACAATACCGAACAGCGTTACTGCAATAAATGATAAAACATTTTATGGTTGCAAACTGCTTTCTTCAGTTACAATAGGAAGCGGCGTTACAACAATAGGAGCTTCTGCATTTGAAGGGTGCAACAAGCTTACATCTATTATTATACCCGCCAATGTTACTTCTATTGGAGATATGGCATTTCGAAAATGCCAAGAGCTTACTTCTGCAACCATTGCAAGCGGTGTTTCATCTATCGGAAAAAACGTATTTTATGGTTGCAATAAATTAGCCACCATTGATGTTGATGCAAATAACGCTAATTTTTTATCTTTAGATGGGGTTTTGTATAATAAAGCTCAAACAGAGCTTATACATTTCCCTACAGTTAAAGGTGGAGATATTACAATACCAAACAGTGTTACAACTATTGCTAACTATGCGTTTGCGGGAAATAGTAATATTACATCTGTAACCATGCCTGATAGTATTACTATTATACCAGATTATGCGTTTTATCATTGCGTAAATCTTACATCAATAAATATATCAAATAGCACTACCTACATAGGAGATTATGCCTTTAGTAGTTGTAAAAGCCTTACAGCTGTCACAATACCAGACAGTGTTACTAATTTGGGTCAAGATGTGTTTAATAATTGCGAAGCACTAGTAGATGTTACATTATCAAACAATATTACTGCTATTCCGCTACATGCATTTACAAATTGCCATAACCTTGCTTCGATAACAATACCAAACAGTGTTACAAGTATTGAGGGCAATGCGTTTGCAAATTGCTATAGCCTTGCTTCGATAAATATTCCAAATAGCGTTACAAGTATAGATGATTCTGCGTTTGCGTTGTGCACGAGCCTTGCATCTATTACAATACCAAATAGTGTTACTTTAATAGGTTATGGCGCGTTTTATGATTGTACAGGCCTTACATCTATAACAATACCAAATAGTGTTACTTCTATTAATCCGCACGCATTTAACGGTTGCACAAGTCTTACATCTGTTACAATACCAAATAGCATTACTAAAATTGAAGAAGGTACATTTAGTGGTTGCACAAGTCTTGCATCTGTTACAATACCAAATAGCGTTACTTATATTGGAAACAGTGCGTTTTTTAATTGTAAAGCACTTACTTCTTTTACTATATCCGGTAATGTTGCTACTATCGATGAGAACGCGTTTGAAAATTGCACAGGTCTCACTTCGCTAACATTGCAAAACGGCATAAAATCTATTGGTAGCAGTGCTTTTAAAGGTTGCGCAGCTCTTACCTATGTAAACATACCCGGCAGCATTGCAACAACAGGCTATGAAATTTTTGCGGACTGCTCAGCGCTCACATCTGTTACAATAGGAGAGGGCACCACGACTGTCAGTTCGGCCTCGTTGCTTAATGCAACAAGCCTTACATCGGCATCTATACCAAGCACTGTTACAACATTAGAAGATGCCGCGTTTTACCAGTGTGCAAACCTTAATTCCGTAGTATTTTGGGGCAACGCGCCTACTTTTGGCATAGAGGCAATACCAAGCACAGCAACGGCATATTACCTTGCAAGCGCAACAGGGTGGGACACATATACAGGCAAAAAAGAAGTTATGAATGGTTATAACATAAATTACAATTTAACAAATTTAACAAACAACAATGTTAAGATGTTTGTTACAAACACAAATTACCAAGAGGAGCTAAACACAATTAGGCTAACTGCAAATGCAGGCTACATGATACCAAACAGTGTAGAGGTTATGGTGGGCAGTACTGTATTAACAAGCGGTTACACATATAACCCCGAGACAGGCGTAATTGTTATAGACGAAGGCAGTGTTAACGGTGATATTACTATAACAGCCGACGCAATACCAATTGTTGCCGATATAATTATGAGAAACGCAAGCACTGTTACAGTAGGGCAAGCGCTTGCATTAAGTGCACATGCACTACCTGCCGAAACATACCAAAATATTATTTTTAGTGTTTCAAATGCAAATGCAACAGGCGCTACAATAACAAACGGAATATTTACTGCAACAACTGAAGGGCAAGCTACAATAACAGCTACAATAATAGGTGGGCTTGGCAATGGTGTAAATTACACAAAAGATTTTGTTATAACAGTTACTGCTGCGTCAGGAACACCATCTGCGGCAATTTCTCCTTTAACGGGGGCAGTTAAAGCAACATTTTAAAGCAAATTATTTTTTCCTGCAACACAGCTATAATTACTAACACTAAAACTGCCCTTTAGTGTAAAACTTTTTAGCGCATGTTTTTTTGACAAGCTAACAGCCCTTTAGTTTCTACTAAAGGGCTGTTTTGTAAATTACCTTAAAATTTATGTGTTTTCTACAGCGTTTTTAATTATTTCAACAGCTTTGTCAACGTTGAAAAAAGATGTGTCAATACACAAATTATAGTTTTCATAATTTGCCCATTTTTGGCATGTTATAAATTCGTAGTAGCGTGCACGCTGTTTGTCAATTTCTAAAATTTGCTTTTTAATTTTAGCCTCGCCCTTTGCTTTGTCCTCGGGCACTTTGTCAAAACAGCGCTGTATACGGCTTTTCATATTACTTGAATAAACAAATACTTTTAGTGGGTTTTCTTCGTGCAAAACATAGTCTGCACAGCGCCCAACAAAAATGCACGGGCCTTTTTGTGCAAGCTCCTTAATGGCGTTGTTTTGTGCAATTTGCAGTTTTTCTACCGGTGTTTGTTTATAGCTTGCAAAACTGCGCCCGTACATGTATGCGTAGCTGCGTGTAATGTCAGATTCGCTGTATTTCTCAATGTAATCAACAGCAAGCCCTGTTTCGCTTGCTACTAGGTTAAGCAATTCTTTGTCGTAATACGCATAGCCCAGCACATCTGCCAGTTTTTTGCCCACCTCTCTGCCACCGCTTGAAAAGTGCCTGCCTATTGTAATAATTTTGTGCATAAAATAAGCCCCCTTACAAAATTTGTTTTATAAATAATTTTGTGGCGTGGCACAGCCACATACCAATTATATTTTTGTTGCAATTAATGCGGCGCAAAAGCGCACATATAATATAGGAGTTTTAAACATGTTTAATTTTATTCAATCTATTGACGAGCAAATAATATTGTTTATGCAAAACAATATGCGCACACCTTTTGCAGATGAGCTAATGAAAATTGTTAGTACCTTAGGAGATGCCGGCATTTGCTGGATTTTGCTTTGCATTGTGCTTATGTTTTTTAAAAAGACACGAAAAGCCGGCATAATGGCGGCACTTGCACTTATTTTAGGTGCGCTATTTACAAACATTATAATAAAACAGCTTGTTGCAAGGCCGCGCCCGTATTTAACAGTTGAGGGGCTTTTGCCGCTGTTGCCTGCACCAGACCCACATTCTTTCCCCTCGGGGCACACCACAGCGGCTTTTGCGGCAGCCGTGGGCATTTGGTTACAGTTTAAAAAGAGTGCACCCACATACATTGCGCTGTTTTTTGCAGTGTTAATGGGTGTTTCACGCGTTTACGTTGGCGCACACTACCCAAGCGATGTTATAGCAGGCACAATTATTGGCACTTTAAGCGCCATTATTGTTTACTATGTGCAAAAACGTTTTTTTAAAGATAAATTGAACTTTGTAAAGTGATTTTAGTATACATAAAATCAAAAATTTTACTCAGCATCGCCAACACTTTACCCAAATTACCCCTTTGCCAGCGCCTCTTTAATAGTAATAGCAATTTGGTCAGGACATGACGTTCCCCTGCCTCTGCAATCAATGCCGCTCATTAGTTCAGCGGCTTTTTTTGCGTCCATACCTTTTAAAAGCTCACGTATGCCTTTTAAATTTCCGTCACAGCCACCTACCGTAACCACGTCTTCAATAATGCCTTTTTCGTTAATTGTAACTTCTGTTGAGGCTGAACATACACCCTCGTTTTTTCTGTTGTAAACCATAATTATAAATTACCTCTTTCTTTCGCTAGTTTTTCTATTTTTTCTATTTCCGCAAGCTCAGTTGTAAAACTGCCAATAGGCTTTGGCCTTGGCATGTGCATACCGTGAAAATCTGTGCCACCCGTAACTATCAAGCTGTACTTTTTTGCTATTTCCCAAAGTTTTACCTTGTCGCTTTCAGTGTTGCGCATGTGGTGTATTTCAATGCCGTCAATATCGCCGCTTTTAGCAAGGCGCTCGCAAAGCTCTACACTCTTGTAAACACTGGGGTGTGCAACAACGCAAACTGCACCCATGCCTTTTATTATATTAAGTGCTTCGTCAAGGTCTACATAATCGGGGGCAAACTGGTCTGTGCTATCCTCATCTGTAAAAATCTGTTTAAACAAGTTGCCGTAAAGCCCGTCTGCATAGCCAAACTCAAAAAGCAATTTCATTAAGTGCGTTTTAAACGTTACACCGCTGTCTTTGCTGTAATTGCTAAGCATTTCCCACGGCACAGCGGGGTACTGCTGTTTTAGTGTAACAAGTGTGTCCTCTGCCAGTTTGTTGCGGTTTTTTGCCATTGTCTCGCACATGTGCAAAAATTCAGCCGTAATTTTTGGGTAATAGCATAGCAAATGCACACTCCGCTGTGTTAAAAAATCTTTACAACTAATTTCGACAGCAGGTATTAATTTTGTGCCGTTATACTCTTTGTTTAATTGCGCGTACTGTATACTTTTTGCAGTATCATGGTCTGACACCGCAATGTAGGCAAGCCCAAGGTTTGAGGCAAACTTTACAAGCTGCTCAATTTTTGTTGAACCATCGGAATAAGTTGTGTGTAAGTGTAAATCTCCTGCCATTTAAAGCTCCGTTTCATCTATGAAAATTATCAGTTTTAAAATAACTGGTTGCGAGTAAATAGAATAAATATATAATACATCAAAAGTGCATTTTATGCAACAAGTGTTGCTGTTTTTTTACATGTTAAATTATTAAATGTAAGGCAAAAAGTTTGCGTTTTATTAATTTAAAAGCCTTTTTATATTAAAAGCAAGATAGTTGAGCACAAACACTTAAAAGTATTAAAAAACAGTTAATAAATTGTTACAATTTATTTGTTTAAACAGAGAGAAAAACAACATTATATCGTATAAATATATGGAAAACAACAAACTTTAACAGCTAATGTAAAGTTTAAGCAAAAATATTGGTGTTTTGTGCTTATACGTGATATAATGTAAATCTATCTATTTAAATGAGAGGGACTGTAATCAATGGAAACAAACCAAAACACAGAAAAAAGCACCCAGCCACAAAACACAGCGCAGCAAACTGCGCCAAATACAGCAAATACAGCAACACAGCCCGCGGCGGCTGCAAGCAGTGAGAAATCTGCCGTTGTAACAACTACGGGGGATTCAAAACCTGTTAAGGACACAAAAAAATCAAAATTCTCGGGCGGCAGAAAAAAGAAGAAAAAGAAAAAATTCATAGTACTTATTATAATAGCAGTTATTGTATTGCTATTATTTGTTGTGCCTAATTTCTTCTCATCAAGTGAGGAAGCAGCAGACGGCATTACAGACAGCGATTTGACAACACTTAGCTTTACAGATTTCAAAAGCACCATAGGTGGTAGCGGAACTGTGCACAGTGATGTTGAATTTACAGTGCAAACTACTGTAACAAATAGTACAATAGACACTATTTTAGTAGACGTGGGCGACACAGTGCAAGTTGGCGACAGCTTAATTCAACTGGACACAACGTCATTGCAACAAGACCTTGTTGAAAAGCAAAAAGCTTACGACACACAAGCGCAACTTAACGCAATAAACATTCAAAGTGCACAAGATGCGTATGACAGAGCTGTTACAGCGCGAAATAACGGCACAAATTCAAGCATAGTAACAGCGGCAAACAGCTTGCAACAAGCGCGCAATGCGTATAATGATGCTGTTAAGGCACATAGCGATAAGGTTACTGCTATTTCAAATAATACAAACTTAATTACATCTAAAAGCACAATGACTGCACTTGAACAAGAACTTAATAACGCTAGAAACAACGTTGTTAATATTATTAACAGCCAAACAAGCACACAAGAGGAAAAAGATGCAGCACAGCAAGCCCTAGACAGAGAGAACAGAGGTGAGATTCCTGTTGTAAAACCTAGTGGTGGTACAGTGATTGAGTTGTACGAAATAAAATTGTATGACTACAACATAGTGAAAAAAAACTATGAATCTTTATACAACTCTGAGCATGAAACACTTGCAAACCTAGCCTCAGCAATGGAATCTGCAAGGCTATCACTATCAACCTCAGAAACATCTTACAACAAAACTGTATCAGATGTTAACATAGAGATTGATAGCTTGCTAAAGACTCTAGAGACAACTAAACTAAACGCAGACCAAACAGCTGCTCTAAACGACATACAAGACATTCAAACAAACATTGAAAACTCAACAGTAAAAGCTGCAAGAGCAGGCGTTATAACAGCAGTTAACGCTAAAGAGGGCGCGTCTCCAACTGGAGATTTGATGACAATTTCTGACGAGTACAGCCTTATAATTGAGTCTAAAGTTGGCGAGTATGATGTAAACAGCATTTACTCCGGCATGGCTGTTGAAATTACATCTAACTCAACAGGCGACGAGGAGTTTACAGGTACAGTTGTTTCTGTTGCACCGTCACCAACTGTTGCAACAGCTACAAACGAAAGCTCAACACCAAAAGCAGAGTACACTGTTAAAATTGCAATTACAAGCGACATTGGCAGCCTAAAACTTGGCATGAATACAAGAATAAACTTTATTACAGAGCAAAGAAGCGGCGTTTTAACAGCACCGCTGGACTGCATATTTGAAGATGAAAACGGCGTTTCAAATGTGCTTGTTTACACAGAGACAGACATGGGCACACATGAGCTAACACCATATCCGGTTGAGCTTGGTAGTGAGAGCGACTTTGAGCAAGTTATCTCGGGCGCAAACATTGTAGAGGGCCTTGTTATTGTTAACAACGCGGCAGACCATTACAACCCATACGGCCTACTTGCAATGGAAGATGAAACGGCTGAGGGCGGCATGGCTGTTACTATGGGTCCCGGTCCGATGGCATCAGTAACAGCAAGAGCTATCGGAGGTTAATTTATAATGAGCCAACCGTTAATACAAATGAGAGATATCAAAAAAAGCTTTTACATAGGTATGCCAAATGAGTTAGAGGTTTTGCACGGCATCGACTTCGATGTTCACGAGGGCGAGTTTGTCTCCATTGTAGGTGCATCGGGTTCGGGCAAGTCAACGCTTATGAATATTATAGGCGCGCTTGACAAGCCCACCTCGGGCAGTTATATTCTTGATGGCATTGACGTTGTAGCCTCAAGCGACAACGACTTGTCGCACATCCGCAATGAGAAGATAGGCTTTATATTCCAAAACTTTAACTTAATACCGCGCACAAACGCGCTAAAAAATGTTGAACTGCCGATGATGTACGCAGGCTACTCAAAGCGCGAGCGCACAGAGAGGGCAAAAGAGTTGCTAGAGCTTGTTGAGATGGACGAACGCATGTACCACAACCCGAACGAGCTTTCGGGCGGGCAAAAACAGCGTGTTGCAATAGCGCGTAGCATGGCAAACCACCCTGCAATTTTGCTTGCAGACGAACCCACAGGCGCACTTGATTCTAAAACCGGGCACCTTGTTATGGACTTGTTCCATTCTTTAAACAAAGACCACGGGCTTACTATTATATTAATAACGCACAGTAAGGAGCTTGCCTCGGAGACAAAGCGCATATTTACAATGAAAGACGGAGTTATGGTTTAAGCCTTACATTATATATAGGCTTAAATCTTGATTGGAGAGAATATGGACATACTTGAAAATATCCGCCTTGCATGGGAGGGTATAAGAACAAATAAAATGCGTGCACTTTTAACTATGCTTGGCATTGTTATAGGTATAGCGTCTGTTATTACTATCATGACAGCAGGCGACGCAATGAGCAACAGCGTTACAGGGGAACTTGGCAGTTTTGGCACAGGTAACATAACATTAAGTGTAGCGCAAAAAGATTTTACCCGTAGCGGAGTAACAATGGATGACGACGATAAAATAAGCGAAGAGATGCTTGATATTGTTATGAACCGCTATGGTGATGAAATTGACGCAGTAGCACTTACTGAGAGCGCAAGCAGTGGGCAAGCAATTGACGGCAAAGATTATGCAAATATAAGCGTACTTGGCATAAACGATGGATTTTTAAAGACAAATAACACAGAGCTTACGGAAGGGCGCAATATAACACAAGCAGACGTTGACGGCGCACGCAAGGTTGTTATTGTTTCATCTAAATTTGTAGAGCAGATGTTCGGCAGTGCAGATTATGACATACTAGGAGAGCAAGTTGATTTATACATAGGCAAAAACATTGTTACAGCATCAGTTATAGGTGTTTACGAATATGTGGAGTCCAGCATGTCTTTCGCAGTTGCGGAAGAAGATATATCTACTGATTTATACATGCCTATAAGCGTTGCAAAAGAGCTATCCAATGTGGGCGACGGCTACACAGGGCTTACAATTATGGCTAAAGACCCTGCAGCGGCTGAAAGCCTAGGCGACAACATAGTTGCTATGCTTAACGAGTTTTATGCGCACAATGATGATTTTAACATTCAAAGTTTCAACATGGCAAGTATGCTTAGCTCGCTAACAGATATTATGAGTTCAATTTCACTTGGGCTTAGCGTTATAGCAGGCATATCACTGCTTGTTGGCGGCATTGGCGTTATGAACATAATGCTTGTTAGCGTTACAGAGCGCACAAGAGAAATTGGCACACGTAAGGCACTTGGTGCAACGTCGTCGCAAATTCTTGCTCAATTTATTATGGAAAGCCTTATTGTTTGTACCTTTGGTGGTGCAATAGGCATGGTTATTGGTGGCGTTTTTGGCTACATTGCAAGTATATTGTTGCAATCGCCTACATTCCCAAGCATAACAAGCATTATTGTTTCTGTTGGGTTTTCAATGGCAATTGGCGTTTTCTTTGGCTATTACCCTGCAAACAAAGCCGCAAAGCTAGACCCAATTGAGGCACTACGTTATGAATAGGGCTTAATGTTGATACCCTATATAATGTATTATAAGAGCATTTTGTTAAAATATTGTAGGGGCGACCTTTTGTCGTTTGAGGTGCAGATGAAAATTGTACTCTCGGGCAAACACAAAGGCGCTCCTACTTTTTTGTGCAAAAGTATAATTTTGCTACTGTCTTTATTATATATAATGTAAGAGACAATGCCACAACATACAGTATCCTCAAAACATAACTCTTCATACGCTAAAAACCAAAACATATATAAGGATATTGTGCAAAACAAGCCTAACTATGCTCATATTAATGTTTGTTAATGTTTAAATATACATTAATATAGTATATACTAAATAAAAATAATTATATTGTATATATATATAATACATTAATATAGTATAAAGATAAGCAGTGTAGCTTTGCTTTACAAAGCTTTTACATGTATTTAAAACTTTATATAAAGCACTTTATAACTACAAAAATGTATTTTTGAAAAAAACATTAAAAAATATGAATTTAAGTGTTGACAAACGTAAAACCATATGTTATTATATATAAGCTGTCCGATGCGGA